>JALDXQ010000098.1:0-27102 GCA_032156805.1 Acidobacteriota bacterium | reverse complement strand
TCCTGCATCGCCTCGAGCAGCGCCGACTGCGTCTTGGGCGGCGTGCGGTTGATCTCGTCCGCGAGCACGATGTTGGCGAAGATCGGCCCGGGCGCAAACACCATCTGCCGGCGTCCCGTAACCGTGTCTTCCTGAACCAGGTCGGTGCCGGTGATATCCGACGGCATCAGGTCGGGCGTGAACTGGATACGCGAGAACTTCAGGTCCAGCACACGGGCCATCGTGTGAATCAGCAGCGTCTTCGCCAGGCCGGGCGCGCCGACGATGAGGCTGTTGCCGCCGACGAACAGCGTGTTCAGCACCTGCGCGATCACGTCGTCCTGGCCGACGATGATCTTCTTCAGCTCGGTGACGATCTGCTGCCGCCCCGTATTCATGCGGTCGGCGAGCGCGATGTCGTCCGGCGACTGCAAATCAACCGTGTCACTGACCATCGGGTTCATCGAGTCCCTTCCTTCGTGTTGACTCCCCATTCCCAACCGCCGATTCCCAAACGTCGATTGCCTGACCGCCCCCGGAAGCTTGATTGGGAGTTGGGAGTGGGCGTTTGGGAGTTCGGAGTTTACTTCCCTTCAGCCGCACGAATCTCGCGCGTCTTCAACGCGACCGCCGTCACCAGCTTCTCCAGCTCGGAGGTGTACCGGGCGGGGTCCATGCTGTCCTTCAGCAGGCGCAGCGACTCGACTCGCCGTTCGAGCTCACGCCGTTCGAGATGCAACGCACGCAATTTCGGATCGGAGGGCAGCCCGTCTTCGCTGGCATCCCCCAGCGAGAGCACCGCAGCCATCTTCCCGTCCGCACCGGTCGGCGTGGGATCGCCGCTTCCCTTGCGGTCGCCGTCGTCATCGAGCAACGGGTGCTCGGTTGCGAGCAGGCCCTCACGCTCGTATGCGCGCGTGACCTCGGCCTTGGCGAACTGAAACGCCTCGAGCACGCTGATTCGCTTGTTCTTGTCCGCGTCCGCCGTCGGCGAATTCAGCGCATCCACGAAGAAGCCGCCGAACAGCGTCGTGTAGTGCTCGGCGCCGCTGCGCGTGGCCGACACGAGAGTGCGGCCGGGGGCCGACAGCGCCTCGACGAACGGGCCGCTCGAGCTCGCCGTATTCACCAGCACGATCTGCTTGCTTCGCATCTTCTTCAGCAGCGGCTCGAAATCTTCGGGCCCCATGTCCGGTCCGGGCATGTTGAATTTGGCCGCGCGACCGTCCCACTGTCCATGCCCAATCAGGGTAATGAACACGAGGTCCTCGGGTCCCGCCTCAGCAGCAAACTTCGCGAGCGCCTTGGTCACTTCCTCGCGCGTCGACCGCCCTGACACCTGCACATCACCCTCGACCGCCTCGCCGACGAGATGCACGAGCCGCTCCGGTGGCACTCCCAGGCGCTGGGACGATTCAGCGAGCGTGTTGCCCCATCGATGGAACGTCTTGGCGGTCTCGGGGTCCCCGCCGAGACCCACCACGATGAGCAGAAAGACCTTCAGCATCTCGATAATCTCAGGCCAGCCCGACCAGGCGTCGATAACCCCACTCGGCGCAGACCAGGCCCATGAGCGTGACGAGGATGATCGGCATGTTCCAGAGCTCGCGCTCCTCGACCGACGTCACCCCGCGCCCGGCGTAACGAATATCTTCAGCCAGCCCCTGGGCGGCATCAGCGGTGTAGAACCGGCCGCCGGTCTCGTCAGCGATCCGCTGCAACGGCGCGCGGTGCATCGTCGGATCAAAGAACTCCGCTTCTCCCGGACCCGCGCGCACGAACCCCGCTCCGCTGCCAACAGCCTGACCGCCCGAACGAGTGGCATCGACGGTGACTTCGTAGGCGCCGGCCTCAGCGCTGACGAACGTGCCGCGGTATTCACCATTCTGCTCGCCGGTCCACTGCAGCGGGATGGTCTGCGTGGTTCCGCCGGGCCTGGTCACCTGCGCCACGACCGTCGCGTCGTTGAGCTCGACGAACTGCTTATCAACCACGGTCGCTTCGACGGTGACCGGGTCGCCAGGTTCGACACGGTCGGGCACTCGCACGTCGACCGTGTTCGGGACACCTTCCACCAGCCACCGCATCATCTGACGCCAGTAGTTCTCGTGCGTCTGATCCTCGAGCGGAATCGACGCATGCATCTGCCACTGCCACGTATCCTGCAAGGTCAAGGCAATCGCCTTGCCGCGCCCGAACCTCTGCGACGCGAGCACGACGCTCTCCCGTCCACGCTCATCCATGCCGTTCAGCAGCACGGTTGCGCCAGGCTTCACCGGCAGGTCCTCATTAATAGACGTCACGACGGGCAACTCTGGCCATCGCGCCGCGGATGCCGACTCTGACGCGCCGATCTGGGTGACGGCATGCGCCTGTCCGGCGCGCGTGGGCGAGATCTTCATGCGGGCAAGAGGCGACGGGTCCGATGCGCGCCGGCGAGGGTCGATGAGCAGGGGCAGCGCGTCGGCAACCGGCGTTCCGCCATATCCACCTTCGCCAAACGATCGGGCCCCACCGATCATCAACAGTCCGCCACCGCGACGATCGACGAAGTCCGCGATCATCTGCAGCTGGTCTCCCGAAAATGCGCCGGCCTCGACGCTGCCGAGGATGAGACCACGATAGGAGAACAGCTCCTCACGTGTCTTCGGGAACCCGCCGACCAGTTCTTCAGGATCGGGATTGGCGCCAAGGAGGCGCATGTACTTGTTGTCCGCGGTGCGCTGGAGCGCCACCACCTCGAGGTTCTTGTCGTCGGCGACCGCGCGTCGAAGGAACTTCATCTCGAAGCGCGGCTCGCCCTCGAAATAGAGGATCCGCTCCTTGGCGTCACGAACTTCGATGAGCGCCTCCCGAACGTTGTTCTGGGGAACCAGCTCACCCTCGACCGGCGCCACCCGGAAGGTAAAGAGACGCGGTCCCGACTCGGCGGCCGTCGCCCGCACCCGCACCGACGCGGGTGATCCGTCGTTCGGTAACTGGACTTTCTCCGACCCGACGATACGCCCCTCGTCTTCGACATCGACAGTGACCGTGCGTCCGTTGTATCCAGTCTGCCTGACGACGACGTCGAGCAGCAGCGAGGCATCCTTCAACACCGTTCGCGGCGTGCTCACGCGATCGATCTGGATGTCCTGAGGAAGCGATTCGCTGCCGACACCAACAGTAAAGACCGGGAGCTTCTCGGCCTTGAGACCCAGGAGCGCCTCGTTGAGCGTGGTGTCACCCGTGTCGGCGCCATCGGACACGAGCACGACGCCTGCGACGGGAAGACCTGCGAGCTCGTCCCGAACACCGTCGAGGGCTGAGCCAAGCTTGGTCTGAGAGCCGCCGAAGGTCAGCGCATTGCCGCCACCGACGCGTGCGGCCGTCGAGGAGAAGCGGAATGCCCGGACGAGGAATCGGTCCGACAGCGCCTTCATGATCGGACTGTCCGGCGCGCCGAACTGCTCTTTGAGATACGTGCCACGCGCCTGGCCACCCCGGTCGGGGATCTGCATGCTCCGCGAGTCGTCGAGCAGGACGGCCACGACGTTCTGCTGGTTGACGGCCGCTCTCACCACGAGCGTGGGACGAAACAGGCAGAAGAGGACCAGACCGAGTGCGGTCACGCGAAGGGCCGTCAGGATGACCCGGTCGCGCACCCGTCCATCGGTGACGTGCACTCGCCGGTACGTGAAGATCGCCGCGGCCACCACGACGCCGACGACCAGCGCAGCGACAAACGATGCGGTGGTGACGTCAAAGCGGAAGTCGCCCTCGCGAAAGACGACCGGCCGATACGAGAACAGCGCCTCGAACAGGGCGTCGAACATCAGGGCCTCGCGAAGTAAGAAGCAGGGATTGTACTAGAGAAGCTGGATCACCAGCAGCGCAGCCACCCCGGCCGTGATCCACTGCGACAGGCGCGGACTCGCGTGTTTCAACCAGTGCCAGGTCCATCCCAACGCCGCCATGGATGTCAGCACCAGCAGAACGCACAGAAGCGTCGCGATCGGTCCCAGTGAGGCGGCGTAATACACCGCCAACCCACTATTCCAGATCGAACCATACACGATGCACAGATGCACGAAGTAAATCAGCAGCGTTTCCTGGGCAACGGCCGCGAAAAAACGCGGGAGCCGCCCGAGGCGCTGGCTGGCTGCCGCAATCGCGGCGAGGATAATCAGGCAGGCACCGATTCGGATTGCCAGCTGAATCGGCATGAAGTTCCACGCGTCCGGCCCCCATGGCGCGTTCTCCATCACGGAAAGCCCCCAGCCGAGGCCTGACAACACGACACCCGGACCCAACAGCCCGAGCGTGGCGAAGCGCCCCAGGTGCGCGGCGCCCCAGCCGACATAGATTTGTCCCAATCCCGCCCCAAACAGCACGTACGTCGCCCACGGAAAGAGGGGGAATAACGAGCCCCGCTCGGGCGACATGTAAGCGGCGAGCCATGCGGGCAGGAACTGCCACCAGTCGTTGGCCCAGACCGGGTGCGTCACGGCAAGCACAGCAGCCCCAAGAACGAATACCACCACGGTGAAGATGCGGCGTGACGGCACGCTCAGGACGAGTAGCTGGACGATGAGAAAGGTGGCGCCAATCAACTGCAGCACGTCGACCTGAAAAAACGAACGCCACTGCTCGTCGGTAAGCGTGGCGAGGTGGCTGAAACGGCTCACGGGGAAGTGGATCGCGTATCCGAGCAGGAAAAACAAGCCAAAGCGGCGGACCCGTTTGAAGAAGGCCGGCGACAACTGATGATGGGCGCCCCAGCGACGGCTGGTTGCCACGCTGAATGCGAAGCCCGACAGCAGGAGGAACAGACTGGAGGTGAGCCCGCGCTGAAAGTTCCAGATGTCGAACCACATGCCGCGAAGGTACTGCGGGGCGAGCAGCGCACTGACCGTGTGGCCGTACAGCATGAACACGAGCGCCAGGAAACGGCCCAGATCGATGAAGATGACGCGGTGCGCGTGGGCGCCACCGGTCCCGCTATGGGGGATTGCTGTTGCTGCCACGTTTGAGGGCAAATAGAAAAGTTGAAGGTTCAAAGTTCAAAGGATGAAAGTAACTTGGAAGTCACTTCACACTTAACTTCCCGACTTTGAACTTTAAACTTTGAACTTTCTTCATTCAGTGCGTCATCGCGTGGAGGAGCACGTTGACGCCAACAGCGTATCCGTCGGGCGAGAACTGGTAGAAGAACGCCGGATCTTCGCCCTCGCGCTCCCATGAATCGGCAATGTCGGTGTTGTGGGTCATCACCACCATGATGCGATGGTGATGGTCACGGACCGCGCGAAAATGCGGTACCGCGCTGTCAGCGCCGCGTTCGGAGGTCTCCTGGCCGCGCGTCGCACGCCAGAACTGGATGTTGGTGATCTGCGGAACCCTTTCCACCATGAACTGCGACTGAAAGATCGGATCGTTGAGCGGGACGTCCTCGATGGGAAACTCCTCGGGGGGCAGCACCTTGCTGAATTCATGCGTCCACTGATCCCACGCCAGCGGGCCCCAGAAATCGTCAACCCAGAGAAAGCCACCCTTGAGCAGATAGAGTCGCAGGCGCTGGGCCTCTTCAGGCGTCAGCCCGATCGTCCCGACGTCGGACGCGATCGTGAACGGGCACTGAAACAACTCGTCGTCGGTCAACCGGACGACATAGTGGTTCGGCTCGCCCTCACCCGACCAGCTGACGGGTGTTCGCGTGAGCTCCGAGAACCGGATGGTCAGATTGATCTCGCCATACGGATAGTCGGTGCGCCACCCGCCACCCGACGGCTCACGGCGCACCGACGTGTACATCAGGCGGCACACGACGAAGTTGCGATCGGGAAATTCACTGGGTGCGGGACGAGGAGGGCTGTTGAAGAACCCACCCCTCCCGAACTGGGCGAACGTAAAGCCAGCCGACATCAGCACTAACGCGGCGGCTATGAGCCCTGTGGAGGCGCCGGTGCGACGCGCCAGCAACGACATGTGTTCCAGCTGCTCTCCTGCTTACGCCTGCTGCCTACTATTTCATGGGCGAGTAGTCGGTCGCATCCAGGAAAACCGATTCTACCTTCGCAACGATCTTGCCATTGACCTGCGACTCCTGCGCCACCTTCTGCCACTCGGGATCTTTGGCGAAAGCCGCCCAGTTCTGTTTGGCCGCCTCACGGCTGGGGTGCGCGATGAGGTAGATGAGCGTGTTCTGCGACAGCGGAGCGTCCTCTGGCGCGAAGTAGATGACGTTCTCGATGCCGTGCTTCTTGAAGATGCGCATCGTGTGGTTGCGGAAGCGCGCGTGCAGTTCGGCGAGCTTGCCCTCGGGCGCCGTATAGGTCCTCAGCTCGAACACCCGAGAACCCTGCGCGTGAGCCACTGGTTCGCCAGGGACCACGCCTCGCGCCAGAAAACCCAGAACGAACGCGGCGCCGATCGCCGCCACACCATACAACTTCTTCATGAGAGGCTCCTTCGCAGCGGCGTCCCTGGCCGACCAGGCCCGCCCTCACGCGTCACAGATTTGCAGGCAGCGGATTCTCGGCCTCGGGGCCGACCACCGTTGTCCACTCGCGAACACGCCATCTGGTCACGATCCCGTTGAGCACATACGGGTCCGATTTCGCGAACGCTTCGGCGACGGCGGGAGAACTGCCGCGAAACAGCAGGACCACTCCATCGGCTGGCGCCAGGGCGCCCCCGAGCACCAGTTCGCCGCGGGCCACGGCCTCGCGCGCGAGCGCAATGTGCTCGCGGCGAAAAGCGGCCCGGCGTTCCACGTAATCGTCAACGACGTCGTACATCAGCAGGAAATGCATCGGCCGCGGATGGTACCACGTGGGGAGGTGTCCGGGCTAAGCTAGAACTGATGTCACCAGTAATGCAGAATGCAGAATCCGAGGGGCGCACACGCTGACAGTGTCTGCATTCTGAATTCTGAATTCACCATTATTGGCAGGCGGACTCGAATGCCTGCCACGCACTCTAGATGAAGCTGATGAGACTGAGACTGCTTTCGTCCATGTGCCTCCTGGCGATCCTGACGACGACGGCATGCACCGGCGGCGGCGAAGAAGCGCCCCCGGCAGCCGCGCCGCAGCCTGCCGCGGACAGCAATCGCAAATACCTCCTCGAGCAGATCGACGACGCGGCAGTGATTCAGCTGTACGCCGATCAGTTCGCGGCGCTGCCGCTGCGCGAGAAGACGCTGATCTGGCACCTGTCGCAGGCGGCGCTGGCCGGCCGCGACATCTTCTACGACCAGAAGCACCGGAACGCGCTCGAGATGCGACGTGTGCTCGAGGCGATCGTCTCGCATCCGGCCGGCGTGGATCCAGTGACGCTTGCCGAGATCCAGCGCTACACCAAGCTGTTCTGGATCAACAACGGACCGTACAACAACCTGACCGCGCGAAAGTTCGCGCTCAAGCTCACACCGCAGGCGCTCGCGGCCGCCGCCAAGGCATCAGCCACAGCCGGGGCCACATTCCCGACGCAGGCCACCGAATCGGTCGAGCAGCTGCTCACGCGTCTTGGTCCGATGTTCTTCGATCCGAATGTCGAGCCAATCGTGACGAACAAGACACCGGGACCCGGGAAGGACATCCTCAGCGCCAGCGCGAACAACCTCTACTCGGGCGTGAGCATGGCCGACCTGTCCGGCTTCACCGAGAAGTACGGACTGAACTCCCGTCTCGTGAAGAGCAACGGCCGTCTGGTCGAAGAGGTGTACCGCGTGGGCGGTCGCTACGACAGGGAGATCCGCCAGATCATCACGCACCTCGAAGCCGCGATTCCGTTCGCGACCGAACCGATGGCCAACGCGCTGCGCGCGCTCATTCAGTGGTATCGCACCGGCGAGAACGCCGACCGCGTGAAGTACGACATCGCCTGGGTGTCGGACCGGGACTCACCCGTCGACACCATCAATGGCTTCATCGAGGTCTACACGGATCCCCGCGGCATCAAGGGATCCTGGGAAGCGCTCGTCTTCTACGTGAACAAGGAAAAGACCGAGCGCATTCAGAAGTTCGCGGATAACGCGCAGTGGTTCGAGAACCAGATGCCGTATGACGCGAAGTACCGCAAGGCCAGCGTCAAGGGCATCGTCGCCAACGCGATCGACGTGGTCATGGAAACCGGCGATTCCGGTCCGGTGACTCCGATCGGCATCAACCTGCCGAACGATCAACGCATCCGCGAGGAACACGGCAGCAAGTCGGTCTCGCTCTCGAACGTCCGGGAGTCGTCGGATAACGCGCAACCCGCCTCGATGCGGACCGAGTTCGCGTGGACGCCTGAAGAGGTGCAGCGCACCGAGCGCTACGGCGCCGTCGCAGCGGAACTGCTCACCGACATGCACGAGGTCATCGGCCACGCGTCGGGCCAGCAGGCCGCCGGCTTCAAGGGAACGCCGCAGGAGGCCATCAAGGAGTTCTTCTCAGCACTCGAAGAGGGTCGGGCCGACCTGATCGGCCTCTATTTCATCGGCGACCCCAAGCTCGCAGAGCTCGGCATTCTTCCCGCCGCGGATCAGGACGCACTGACGCGCACGATGTACGAGGCGTACACGCGAAACGCGATCGTGCAGCTGCGTCGGGTGCGCGAGGGCACGCAGATCGAAGAAGACCACATGCGCAACCGCCAGATGATCGTCAGATGGCTGATGGCCAACACGCAGGCGATCGAGCAGCGCACGCGCGACAACAAGACCTACCTCGTCATGACCGACCCGAAGGCTTTCCGTGACGGTGTCGGCAAACTGCTCGCGGAGGTCCAGCGCATCAAGTCAGAGGGAGACTTCGCCGCGGCAAAGGCCTTGTTCGAGACCCACGGCATCCACTTCGATGCGTCGCTGCGTGATGAGATCGTCAAGCGCGTGGACAGCCTGAAGCTGCCGTCCTACTCCGGCTTCGTGATGCCCACACTGACGCCCGTCACGGGATCTGACGGCGCAATCACCGATGTCCAGATCTCGTATCCGATGGACCTGACGAAGCAGATGCTGGAGTACGCCGCGACCTCAAAGTGATCGGTGCGGCCGCTCCGTCGGACTGTGTGCGCCTGGCCCCGGCAGCGGTGGATTGCGGCCTCCATGCGCTTCGCCGTCAAGGAGATCGTCGACCGATTCGTAGCGGTAAATGACTGGCGCCTTGTGCTGAAAGAGGCCGCCGGTATCGGCCGTCGGTCCATAGGTGGAATAGAGGGCTTGTCCCCAGAGGCGCAGGTAGACCGTCAGCTGTCCCCGGTGATGAGCCGAGTGCGTCAACCGGCGCGTGACGACCCACGCCTTCGAGCGGGTCACGTCGAAGAACGTCGTCTCGGATTCGAACCACGCATCCGTCTGCGACTCGAGCTGCCTGAGGCGCTCGCCTGACACAGCGGCGTAGTGCTCGAGGAACGCCTGCCGGGTTTCTTCCGCCGGCAGCGCCGGCCGCGAGACGGCGATGCCGAGCATCGTCCGCATCCACGTGTCCTCGCTGACGCACTGATGCACCATGTGCTCGAGGGGAGTTCGGGCTCGAGGCTCGGGACGAAAGGTCAGGCGTCCTTCGGGCACCTGCGACCACACGCTCAGCGTCTTCAGGCGCTCGGTACGATAGCTCTCGATGAGAAAGTCATAGCGCGACATAGCTGGTATCACTTCACAGGTTGTCGATCGGGAACGGCGCGATTTCGTCGGCCGGCGTGAAACCAAACACCCGCCCGTAGAAGAGCAATTCGGCTTCGAGACTTCGCACGATGGTCGACGCTTTTCTGAACCCGTGCTGCTCGCCTTCGAAAGACAGATACGCCACGGGCAGCCCCTTCGCGCGGACGGCGGCCGCCATCATCTCGGACTGGTTCGGCGGCACGATCTTGTCCTCGAGCCCTTGAAACAAAATCAACGAGCATGCCAACCGATCGACGAAGTGGATCGGCGAGCGCGCGCGATAGACGTCACGGGCCGCCGGATACGGACCGATGAGCGTGTCGAGGTAGCGTGACTCGAACTTGTGCGTGTCGCGCGCCAGCACCTCGATATCGCTCACGCCGTAATAGCTGGCGCCCGCCTGGAACACACCGGGACGGAACGTCAGCGCCGCCAGCGTCGTGTAGCCACCGGCGCTGCCACCGCGGATCGCCAGACGATTCGGATCGGCTTTGCCCGCCGCCACCAGGAACTGTGCGGCCGCAACCATGTCATCGACATCGAGGACACCCCACTCTCCGTTCAGGCGGCGGCGAGAGGCACGGCCAAATCCGGAGCTGCCTCCGTAGTTCACGTCGGCAACCGCGAATCCACGGCTCGTCCAGAACTGGACCCGCAGATCGAGCGTCGCGCTCGTCGCCGTGGTGGGGCCGCCGTGACTGAACAGGATGAGAGGTGGACGTTCTCCATCATGCGCGGTGTAGCCACCGCTGCGCGGAGGATAGTAGAAGGCGTGCGAGGTGTGCCCGTCGATCGATGGGAACGCCACGGATTCAGGAGTCGAGAGCAGCGTGGCTTCGATCGTGAGCGCAGAGGATGACTTGATGCGCTCGATCGCGCCGGTCGCGAGATCGACTCGCACGACCGCATCGGGTGTCGACACGGATCCCGCCACGATCACCGCGTGATTGCCCGTCGCCGCCAGCCACTCACGAGGCTCGAGCCCGTCGGCGAGCGCCGACAGTACCCCGGTCGTCGTATCGAGCAGACCAAGCGACCAGCGTCCCGCATTGGTATACGAGACGAGCAGCCTTCCCTCTCCCGCCGGCACCCACGATGCCGTGCCGAACACCCATTGCGGTCTGCCGAACTCGGCTTCGCGTGGCGCGTTCACCACGACCGGCAAAGCACTGTCCAATCGATAGAGCTTCCACCAGCCATCGCGATCGCTGACGAAGTAGAGCTGCCCGTCCGGCGCCCAGCCCGGCTGATAGATCGACTCGGCATCCCCTCCGGCAACGCGCGTCGGGTGCACGAGCGTCCCGTGCTCGGTCACGTCTGCGACCCAGAGCTCGGTGCCATCCCACGGCATCTGGGGATGACGCCAGGAGAGCCAGGCCAGCCGCGCCGCGTCGGGACTCAACCGCGGCGTCGAGTAGAAATCGAAGCCTGATGCGAGCACATCGCCTGCATTGGCAGGGCCATCGATCGAGATGCCGACCAGTGTATTGACCGGCTCACGGCCAGGAGCGGAGTGATCCTCGCGGACGGCGATCAGCCGTCGACCCCGCTCATCGAGCGTGGCGTCGGCGTAGAACCAGCGTCCTGCCGGTGTGATTGGGACTGGTTCTCCTGATCGAGAGGCCTCGATGCGATAGAGCCGCTGATCGGCGAAGTTCGATGCGTAGATGACGCCACCGGACACGAGGCAGGCACCGCCGCCGTACTCGTGAACCCGCGTCCGGACATTGAAGTCAGCGGGCGTTGCGGCCGCCAGGTTTCCGTCAGGGCGTCGCCGCACGACGACGTTGCGGCCACCTTCCTGCGGCCGCCCTTCGACCCAATAGATGTCGTCACCGTCAATCGCAACACTCGACAAGCGAATGCCCTGCGAGGCGACAACGGCAGCGGTGATCGGAGATGGCCAGGTGCCGAAGGCCTTGTGCACGTTAGCGTCGACGCTTCGTTGGACGCCGCCGCGACGTCCTGGGCCGAGATTGGGACTGCGCATCAATCAGTCGATCGAGTTTGTCTTCCACCCGCGACACCGCTTCGGTCAACTTCAGCTCACTACCGGCGATTCGGCGCTCCAGGCGGCCGTATGCGAACTCGATGTGCTCGCGCTGCTCGACGAAGTGGTCGCGTACCTCGTCAAAGCGCCTGTCGATATCCTCAAACCGCTTGTCGACCTGCTCGAAGCGCCTATCGACCTGCTCGAAACGAGCATCCACCGACGCTGACAGCGCAGCCACCGATGCTGACACCGCATCCACCGATACTGACAACGCATCTACTTTCTGCTCGACGCGATCCACGCGTTCCGACATGTCGTTCTCGGCCATCGCTTCGCCTCCAAGCCTACCATCGTCGACAAGGAGGAGCACCGTGAGCACCGTGTGTGCCGCACCAGGAACCCAGTGTTTCTGTCGATATCTCGCAGGCAACCTTACGGTCGTACGCAATAACAGCCACGCATCCACGGCTGCGTCCGCGTGATTTTCTGCGATGGACGTCAGCTGCCGTCGCGCATGATGCGGCACGACTCGATGTCGAACGTGGCTTCGCCGATCGCCAGCCGCGACTGATCGCGGAGCGACATCGCGAACTGCACGAAACGTTCAACGTCCGCAAAATTGCTGGCCAGCCCGACCGACACGCGAATCGCACCAGCGCTCTTGCCGCCGCGCGCGGTGACGATCTCCAGGAATCTGGCGAGGGTGAGATCCTCGCGGATCGCCAGGGCCGCGGTCACGTCCTCAGCAGTAATGCCTTCGGCGGTCTCGCCGGCGCCGGGATTACAGAAGCAGCCGGTGCGAAGCGAGATACGCTGCTCCCCTGCCAACTCCTCGACGCGCCGATAGTCGAGCAGGTGGCCGTCCGGATCGTAGAAGTTCATCGTCACAATCCCGCCCCGCATCTTCGTCGTCAGCGGCCCGTAGATGCGGACCATCGGCCGGCTATTCGAGTGACGCAAGCCGACGAGCGCCTCGAGCAGCCATTCCGTCAGGCACCGCACACGTGTCTGAACGAGCTCGATGCCAAGCGAGGCGAGATGTCGTAGTCCAATCTCGACGCCGGCAATCGACAGATAGTTCAACGTGCCATCCTCGAAGCCCGCTTCACCCGGCGCCAGGAGATGACGCGTCCCACCAACGGTGGCGAAGTTGACCGTGCCACCAGCGAACCACGGGCGCCGCAACTTGCCAAGCGCAGTCTTGCGGACGAGCAGACATCCAACACCCGTGGGATAGCCAAACATCTTGTAGAAAGACACGCACGCGAACTCGGGGCGCACCCGCTGCAGATCGAGGCGATTGGTCGGGACAAACGCCGCGGCGTCGAGGAGCACATCCCAACCATGCACGTGCGCGCGCTCGACAAGTTCCAAAGGATGCTTGACGCCGGTGAAGTTGGACTGGGCCGGGAAGGCAAACAGGTTGTTCGCGTCTCGATTGGACCCCGCCAACAGACGATCGATCTCCGGCTCGTCGATCCGAAGCTCCGGCATGGTCAGCGGTGCGTAGGACACGGATGCGCCGCGGGCCACGGCGAACTCACGGATTCCGTTGACCGAGTTGTGATTGTCGACCGACAGCAGCAGCTGTCCGCCCGCAGAAAACGGGTAAGACTCTCCGACGTGTTTCAGAGCGCCGGTGGCGTTCAGTGTGAAGATCGCGGTGTAGTCGTCTCCGGCATTGAACCAGTCGAGCACCACTCGACGCGTTCGCTCGACCAGATGTGTCGCGCTGAGTGAGGCCGGGCTGCCGGAATGCGGGTTGCCGAGCAGGCTCGACGCGAGCAGCTCGCTGTGTTCCCGGATCTGCGAAGCCGCGTAGAGGCCGGCGCCTGTGTAGTCGAGATACGCATCGCCAGCGGCATCGAGACGCGCGTACTCCGTGGCCCGGATCTCGTCGAGACGAGTGGTTGCGGCGTACTCCGGGTGCTTTCGAACGAACTCCCGCAGTCGGTCCTCGGACACGGGTTACCCGGTGCCAGCCAACCTGACGTGGTAGTAGTCGCCGCTTCGCTCGACGTACATCGGTGCGCCGAACACCGTCGTCAGCTGTTCCGGCGTCAACGCGTCGGCGGGTTTCCCGGCAAACGCCACGCGGCCGGCGCGCAGCAGGATCACGCGCTTGATCTCGGGCACGATCTCCTCGACGTGATGCGTCACGAGAATAATTGTCGTGCCGTCGCGCGCGAGGCGACGAATCGACTCCATGAACCTGTGACGCGCCACGAAGTCGAGACCGGTAGTCGGTTCGTCGAGGACGAGCGCCTCGGGTCGCGTCACGAGCGCACGCGCGATCAGCACGCGCCGCCGTTCCCCGGCTGACATCTCGTTGAGCGGCTTGCCCGCCAGCAGTGAGGCGTCCACACGGGCCAGGGCGTCGCGCGCGCTGGCACGCATCGCGTCGGTCACGTCGTGATGGGAGAACACGCCGTGGCTCCCCAGCAGTCCCGACGTCGCCACGTCGAGGCCGGAAACGCGGCCGCTCGACGTCTCGATGCCGAAGGTGGCGTCGAGCTCCCCCGTTACCACTCCGAACCGGGTCCGCAACGCGGAGACATCCCAGCGCTCCTGACCGAAGATGCGCATCGGGGGCGTGCCGTTCTCGGCGACATGCGGACGGTCGTCGAAGGTCAACAGACGGATGAGCGATGACTTGCCCGCGCCATTGGGGCCGAGGATGACCGTGTGCTCGCCGGGATGAATCGTCAGCGACAGGCCATCGAGTACGCGGTTGCCGCCACGCAGCAGCGTGGCGTTCTTCAGTTCCAGGACTGGATCCACGGAACTATTGTCCCAGCTTACGGTTCAGGGTTCCATGTTCATGGTTCAGGGTTCGTGTTCGGCGTTCCGGTTCAGGGTTCGGGGTTCTGGGTTGAGGGTTCAGGGTTCGGGGTCCCGATTCGCCGGAACCTCGAACCCCGAACCTTGAACCCCGAACTCGAACGATGAACACGAACCTTGAACCGTGAACCCTGAACCGTGAACGGCTCTGTGCTGCCTAGAATCCGCGCATCTCGCTGCTGGTGCCCCCGGCCGCCGGAATATACGCCTTGAGCACGTAGTCCATCACCATGCGCTCGGCGCTGAAACGCCAGCCCAGGGTCCGGATGCCGCGCTTCACGCGCGCGATCCATTCCCGCGGCAGGCCATCCCGGTCGCGATCGTAGTAGAGCGGTACGACCTCGTCGCGCAGGACTTCGACCAGAGAGCGGCCATCGCGCGAATCGTGCACTGAGGTCGATGTGTGGGTATCCCCATCGCCGATCGCGAAGCCATTCAGACCGTCGTACGCTTCCGCCCACCACCCGTCCAGCACCGAGAGATTCAGCGCGCCGTTGAGCACGACCTTCTGACCACTCGTCCCGCACGCCTCGAGCGGCCGTCTCGGGTTGTTCAACCAGACGTCCACGCCCTGCACGAGGTCGCGTCCGACGCTGATGTCGTAGTCCTCGATGAACACGATCTTGCCGGCAAATCTCGGATCGCGTCCAAGGCGCGCCACTTCCTGCAGCACCGCCTTCCCGGGTCCATCGAGGGGATGAGACTTTCCCGCGAAGATCAGCTGCACCGGCCGATGCGGATGATTCACCAGCGCCTCGAGCTCGGACAGGTCCTGCAGGAGCAGGTTGGCGCGCTTGTAGGTGGCAAAGCGCCGCGCGAACCCGATCGTCAGCGCATCACGGCTGAGCACGCGTCGCAACTGCGCGACGACATTCGACGGCTGACCCTGGCGCTCGGCCTGCAGGATCAGGCGACGACGGGCTTCGGCAATCAGTCGCGCCTTGAGCGTGAGATGCGCTTCCCACAACTCGCCATCGTCGATGTTGTCGATCGCCTCCCACAGCCCGGGGTCGCCACTGCGCGCGAGCCAGTCCGCACCAAGATGCCGTTCGTAGACGAGGCGCATCTGCGGCGCCAGCCACGAGTTCACGTGCACGCCGTTGGTGATATGGCCGATGGGAATGTGCTCTTCACGGACGCCAGGAAAGAGTCCCGTCCACATCGCGCGTGACACGTGACCGTGCAGCGATGACACCGCATTGGCGCGATGACTCGTCTTGAGCGCGAGGACCGTCATGCAGAACTCTTCACGCCAGTCGTGCGGGTTGACGCGCCCGAGCGCGAGGAGCGCTTCGTGTGACAACCCCAGCACGTCGCGAACCGGTCCGAGGTGCTCTTCGATCAGCTCGGCGCCAAAGCGGTCGTGGCCCGCCGCCACCGGCGTGTGGGTCGTGAACACGACGTGGGAAGCCACCCGGCGCATCGCTTCGTCGAAGCTGATGCCCTCGACCTCCATGCGCCGCCTGACCAACTCCAGCGAGGCAAACGCGCTGTGGCCTTCGTTGAGGTGCACCACACCCGGAGAGATACCAAGCGCGGCCAGCGCCTTCACGCCGCCAATGCCGAGGAGCAACTCCTGACGAATGCGCACGCGCTGGTCGCCACCATACAACCGGGCGGTCAGCTCGCGATCCTCAGGGCTGTTTCCCTCGACGTTGGAATCGAGCAGCAGCAGCGTGTTGCGACCGACGGCCGTTCGCCAGACCCGCGCCCCGATCCGCCCGGTGCGCGTATCGATATCAACGGTGACCGGCGCACCGGCGGCCATTGCGGGCTCGATCGGCAGCACGCGGTGATCGGTATCGACGTATTCCTCCTGCTGCCAGAGCTGGCCGTCGAGCCGCTGCCGGAAATATCCCTGGTCGTAAAACAGACCCACGCCGACGAGCGGGACCCCGAGGTCGGACGCGCTCTTGAGATGATCACCGGCCAGGATGCCGAGACCACCCGAGTAGATCGGCATCGATTCGTGCAGCCCGAACTCGGCTGAGAAATACGCGACCGGCCGCGCCCCCAGAACACTGGCATGGCGTGCACCCCATGTGTGCCGCGACCGCATGTACTCCTGCATGCGCCGATAGGCATGGTTGATCCGCCCGTGGAGGGCGAGCTGAGTGGCGCGCACCTCGAGCTGGTGCACATCGATCTGCTGCAGTAGCGCGATCGGATTGTGATCGCACCACTGCCAGAGCACGGGATCGAGATCGCGAAACAGCGCCACGCTCTCACTGTCCCAGCTCCACCAGAGGTTGCGCGCCAGCGCGGCCAGCCGCCGGTGCACCGGCGCCACGAACTGGCCTTCGGTCCTCGCCTCGCTGACGATCGGCGCCAGCTGTACAGCCGCTCCCGCGAGCGTCCGCACTTCGTCATCGCTGAAGACACGCGCTTCGGTCGTCTGGACAACGAGCACGCCCTGCAGCACGCCGCGGTCCATGACCGGCACACCCAGGAAGGTCCGGTTCGCGTCCTCACCGATATCGCTGAAGTACTTGAAGCGTGGGTGCGCACTCGCGTCAGGCACCACGACCGGCTTCGCCTGCTCGGCGACGAGACCGGCAAGCCCCTCGGTGATGCGCATGCGCACCTGCCCGACGCTCTCGGGCCGTAGACCGACGGTTGCCGCCAGCACGAGGTTGGCGCGGTCCTGCTCGAGCACGTACACCGAGCAGACGTCCGTCGTGAACCGCTGCTTGATGACGTTGACGATGGTGGTGAGTGTTTCTGTGGAATTGCCGCCGTGCGAGACCAGCTGACTGATATCGTCGATCACCGCTTCCTCAGCCTTCACACCAACATCTTTCACGCCGACCTCCGGGGACATTGTGGGAACGCGCGAGGCCTAGCAAGAACGCTGCCTCGGTCGGTCGCGATGGAATGGGCCTCGAATCCAGTGATCCGTCAATCGGTATCGAACATTTCAGTATCAAAGAATTTGTGTTCCTACACTCTTGTCGATGTAGATCCATCACTCGCGCGCCGGCGCGGGGCGCGGAAACACAAGAAACGCCGCCAGATCCATCGCCCGATGCGCCAACGCCGTCCGTGGCCCGGACGTTGCTCTCGGCGGTGTCCATGAGCTTTGCAACCATCGTTGACCGCGTGCGCACGGACTTCACCGAGATGCCGGAACTGGAGGTGACGCTGCCGCAGGCCGTGCGGCTGTGGACGCTGGGCATGGACGATTGCCGCTATGTCATCGATTCGCTCGTGGACGCTGGCTTTCTGACCTGGACGTCACGGCGGACAGTGGTCAGGCGAGGCCGCGATCCTTTCGGCCGGCACGACCCTCAGACAGCAGACATTTCTGTCCTGGCATCGAAGCTTCACGACAAATCCGTCAGGACAAAGTAACCTGAGTGGTGTCTCAGGCCTCATCCCTCAAGCTCGTGCCGCCCCCGCAGCCGGCGCGTACCGGGTCGCCCGTGGAGTCGTCCCTGTTCTCGAAATACGGACTCGATACCGCGTACGACGAGATGTTCGACGCCGGCATGCGAGCCCGGCAGCACTACGGTCCTCTGATCGAGGAACTTCTCGTCGCGTCGACCGACGAACTGCGACAGCGGCAGCTCGAAGCCGACCGCGCGTTCCTCACACAAGGCATCACCTTCACCGTCTACGGCGACGATCAGGGCACCGAGCGGATCTTCCCCTTCGATCTGCTGCCGCGGATCCTGACGTCGCGCGAGTGGGACACGCTCGAGCGTGGCCTCGCCCAGCGGCTGACGGCGATCAACCTGTTCCTCAAGGACATCTACCACGAGGGTCGCATTCTCGCTGAACGCGTCGTTCCGGCGGAGCTCGTCTACAGCTGTCGTCACTACCGGCGCGAAATGCGCGGTGTCCGCGTGCACAAGGACATCTACGTGTCGATCGCGGGCACGGACCTGGTCCGTCTCGAAGACGGCAGCTTCGTCGTGCTCGAAGACAACCTGCGCGTGCCGAGCGGCGTGTCGTACATGCTGGCCAATCGCGAGGTCACCAAACGCGTCTTCCCCGGGCTGTTCACGCGCTACAACGTCAAGCCGATCGCGCACTACGGGCGGTCGCTGCTCGCCACCTTGCGCGCACTGGCGCCAGCCAACCGGGCGGAACCAACGATCGTGGTCCTCACGCCCGGGGTCGGCAACTCCGCGTACTTCGAGCACGCGTTCCTCGCGCGCGAGATGGGTGTCCCGCTCGTCGAAGGCCGTGACCTGCTGGTCCACGACAACGTCGTCTACATGCGGACGACGTCAGGCCTGAGACGAGTTGACGTGATCTACCGGCGCGTGGACGACGACTTCCTGGATCCCCTCGCATTTCGCGCCGACTCGTATCTCGGCGTGGCCGGCCTGCTGAACGCCTATCGTGCCGGGCAGGTGTCGCTGGCCAACGCCATCGGAACCGGCATCGCCGACGACAAGGCGGTGTATGCCTACCTGCCGGCGATCATCCGCTTCTACCTCTCGGAAGAGCCGATCCTGTCGAACGTCCAGACCTACCTGCTCGACGACCCCAGCGATCGCGCCTACGTGCTCGAGCACCTTGATTCGCTCGTCGTGAAGGCCGTCGGCGAATCGGGCGGCTACGGCATGCTGATCGGCCCGCACAGCACGCGCAAGCAGCGCGACGAATTCCGCGATCAGATCCTGGCTTCCCCGCGCAACTACATCGCACAGCCCACGCTCTCGTTTTCTCGCGCCGCCTGCTTCATGGACAGCGGCATCGAGCCGCGCCACATCGATCTTCGTCCCTACGTGCTGTTCGGTGATCGCGTGATGATGGTCCCCGGTGGTCTGACACGGGTCGCGCTCCGCAAGGGCTCCCTCGTCGTCAACTCGTCACAGGGGGGCGGCAGCAAGGATACGTGGGTGCTGGCAGACTAGCTCTCAGGTGACGGAGTAGATCCCACATGCTGCTGTCGCGCGTCGCCGATTCTCTCTACTGGATCAGCCGCTATCTCGAGCGCGCCGAACACACGGCGCGTCTCGCCGATGTGGCGGTCGACAGCGGTCTCGGCCGTGCAGCCTCCACCGGCTCCGCCGTCGAGCGCTTGTATCAAAGCGTCGGGCTGGAGGCCGCATCAGAGGGGCTGCCGTCACTGGCGGGTGGGGCCTTGTTCGACCTCACCAACGGAAGCTCCGTGGTCTCGTGCGTCACAGCCGCGCGCGAAAACGCCCGCCAGGTCCGCGAAGAGATCAGCTCCGCGATGTGGCAGCAGCTCAACGAACTCTATCTGCTGGTCAAGCAGATGCGCGAGGAGGGTTCGTGGGGCGCGCGCATCCATCACGTCTCCCGCGCCGTCATCGACGGCGTTCGTCTCTTCAAGGGCATCACCGACGGAACGATGGGACATGGCGAGGGCTGGCAATACCTGCAGGTCGGCAAGTTCCTGGAACGGTCGAGCGCCACGGCTTCTCTCCTGACGCTCTTCGTGCCCGAGGGCACCGGCGGGGACATGCCAGAGCCGCGCGACCAGGTGGAGTGGGTCACACTGCTGAATGCCTGCTCCGCGCTCGAAGCGTACTGCCGCTACTACACGGCCGATGTTCGCGCCGGACGGGTCACCGAGTTCCTCCTGCTCAACCCGGAGTTTCCGCGCTCGGTCCGCTTCTCTGCCGTGCGGCTCGAAGCGGGGCTCCGCACGCTGGCCGGATACAGCTCTCGCACCGGGGGCCGCGCCGAGCGGCTCGCCGGGCGCCTTCGCGCCTCGCTCGAGTACGCACAAGTGGACGAGATCCTGAGCGAAGACCCGCAGGCGTACCTGCTGAACATCAATCGGCAGTGCAGCCAGATCCACGCCGCCGTGCACCAGAGTTACGTCTCGTATCCGATTGAGACTGCATTGCCAGCGTGAGTGGGAAGTTCGCATCCTGAGCCGACAGCCCAGAGCCTAGAGCCAGCAGATCATGCGCTACTCCATCCGGCACGTCACACGCTTCACGTACGAGTCGCCCATCACCGAGAGCGTGATGGAGGCTCGCATGCAGCCGCGCACGGACAACTTCCAGCGCTGTTTTCAGTTTTCACTGCTGACCAATCCGTCGTCGCGCGTCATGACCTACCGCGATCACGACCACAACGTCATCCATCACTTCAACATCCCCGGCCGCCACTCCCGGCTCACGGTGTCGGCGGAAGCGCTGGTCGAGTGTCAGGCGATGCGCCCTCTACCGCATCGCCTAGGACCAGCCGCGTGGACTCGCGTCGACGCGATGGCTACGTCCGGGCAGTGGTGGGAGTACCTGTCACCCAGTGCGTTCGCGAAGGAAACCCCGGCAGTGGAGAGTCTGCGGCGCGAGTTCGGCGTCGAGCGCGGCAACGATCCGCTCGTCGCGGTGCGCCGCCTGATGGGGGAGATGTACGCCCGCTTCGAGTACAGCCCTCGCAGCACGCGCGTCGACTCCCCCATCGATGAGGCGCTCGAGACCCGCAAGGGTGTCTGTCAGGACTTCGCCCACATTTTCCTGAGTCTCGTGCGTCCACTCGGCATCCCGGCACGATACGTGAGCGGATATCTCTTTCAAACGACGGACAGCCACGAACGCTCGACCGGTGGCGCCACTCACGCGTGGGTCGAGGTGTTGCTGCCCGACCTCGGTTGGATTGGTCTCGATCCGACGAACAACCTGATCGCGGATGACCGGCACATCCGCGTCGCGATTGGACGGGATTACGCAGACGTTCCCCCGACGCGCGGTGTGTTCAAGGGAGTGACGTCCGTTCGGAGCGAGCTCAGCGTGTCGGTTGCCGTCGGCCCGGCGGTCTCACCACTGTCGAACGACCTCCCGCCGTTCACGACCTGGGCCATGCGCGAGCCGTTCGAGCCGGCGGGAGATGGCGACCTGGCGCGGCAACAGCAACAGTGATCGCCGGCTCTTCCCGATGTTGTGAGCGTCGGGGAGGGTGCGAGCAGCCTCGTCGCGGTGCAAATGCGTGAAAGTTCAAGATTTGTCGCGCCAGGTCGATCTCCAGACTGGTGTTCCTACGGCGGGAGTGTCGATGACTGTCAGGGTTCGAGTAGCGGCTGTTGCAACGATAGTGTTTGCAGCGGTGCTGGTGGTTGCGGGAGCGGATGGCGCGGGCGAGACCTACACGCCTCAGGCAGCGCTAGGGCTGCTGAAGGCAGGCAACGATCGCTTCGTCCGGAATGCTTCGTCCCCGATATCACTCAGCGTGAATCGACGGCAGGAGCTGGCCGCCGGTCAGCGGCCGACCGCGATGGTTCTGTCATGCGCGGACTCTCGAGTGCCGCCCGAGCATGTCTTCAATGCCGGGCTTGGTGATCTGTTCGTCATCCGCACTGCCGGCGAGGTCGTCGACAAGGCGATTCTGGCAACGCTGGAGTACGGCGCCGAACAGCTGCACATTCCGCTGCTCGTCGTGATGGGTCATGAGTCATGCGATGCCATCACCGCGGCAGCGCAGGCGAAGGATGAAGGCACGAGCGCAAACATGACCTATCTCCTCAAGGCGATCCGGGCCGCTCGGCGTCAACCCAGGCAGGAGCGCGAGGAGATCAGAGATCTGATCCTGGCCAACGTCGAACAGGTCATCAACGATGCGATGACGGGAAGTCCCACACTGCAAAGGCTCGTGGATACGGGGAAGCTTGGGGTGGTTGGCGCGTACTACGAGCTCGTGAGCGGAAAGGTCCTGTTCTCGGAGATGGTGCGCCCCGACAGTGCCGCACCGCGCGGCGAACGGCGCTGAGAGATGCTGCGCACCTCTCTTGCCGTCATGATCGCCCTGGTCTGCAGCGTGACGACGATCTTCGCGCAGGCGACACATCCGGCTCAGACGGACCCCGAAAAGCCGACCCACGGCATCATTCGAAAGGCAAGACCAAGGACCGCGGACGCAAAAACCCCGGAAGCGGCCAAACCGCCGGTGGCAACGACCGAGACCGTGGCGGCCGCAATTGCGGCGGCGGTGCGTTCCGTCGAGGAAACGAAAAAGCCAGCGTCCCCGCGCCCACGCCCGGCGCGACCGGCCGAGGCTCGAGCCCTGCCGCGTCGATACGAGGTGCGGTGGCCAAGCCAGCGGGTCGAGGTTCACTGGGACACACCTGACGAACGCGTCAGGTTGTCCTGGCAGGCCTCCGAAGTCCCGGCCGAAGCGGACGGGGACGAGCCCCGGCTGGAACCCTGAGTCGCGTCACCCTTTCACGTAGGAATACTTCTCGGCCACTTTGCCGTCGCGGACGCGGAAGACGTCAGCCCCTCTGACGTGGCCGGGCTTGCCATCGCGGACCCAGTGGTAAGTCCAGCGCACAACGCAGCGATCGGCCGTCGCGAACAGTTCTTCGGTCTCGAATCGCGCCTGCGGAGACCGCACGAAGAACTCCTCCCAATACGCGCGCACGGCCGCCTCGCCAACGAGTTTCGTCCCATCGGGCGCGGGACGCGTGTTCTCAAAGATGCAATCCGCGGTCATGCAGTGCATGATGGCGTCGACGTCGTGATGATTGAAGGCCGTATTGAAGCGTTCCACTACGGCCCGGGTGGCTGCGGCCAGCCCTTCAGCCCCAGCCGCCGAGGTCTCCGGTGGGATCATCTTGTGCAGTCTATCTGACTGAGCGTTCGGCCCCAGCCCGAATTAGCGTTAAAGTGTTGTAGAGCAACGGCCGACAAGGGAGGTACGCAGTAAAACCGGTTGTAAAGAACCATGGACCATCGCCCCCCCACGCTCCTCATCGTTTTTGCCCTGCTTGCAGGGTTTTACCCTCGTTTGGCGATGGCTCAGCTGGCTCAGCCACAAGCGACCTTCAAATCGAGTATCGACCTCGTCTCGGTCACCGCTGTCGTGCGCGACAAGAAGGGGCGCGTGGTCCGCACGCTAACGCCCAAGGATCTCGTCGTGACCGATGCCGGGCATCAGCGAGCGATCGTAGACATGCAGTCCGACGATCAGTCGCCTGCCAGCGTCGCCCTGCTCGTCGATGGCAGCGGCAGCATGCGGCTCGGATCGGCCACAGTGTCATCGCAACAGATCTGCGAGATGATCCTCGCCAACCTGCGCCGCGACCGCGACCTGGCGGCGCTCATGAGCTTCGATACGCGTCTCCTCACGCTGCGCGAGTTCACGCAGGAGTTCGATCGGATTCGCTCCGGTCTGGGAGAGGTGAAGGCGTTCGGCTCAACTTCCATCTACGATGCCATCGCCGGCACGGCGGCCGTCGTTGCCAATCGAACGCAGAATCGCCGGGCCGTCGTGGTGATCACTGACGGTGCAGACAACGCAAGCTCGTACACGCCCGAGGAAGTCGCCTGGATCTCGAGCACGATCGATGTGCCGGTGTATGTGTTCGCCGTGGGTGAGCTGAACCCACTAGCCCCGTCCGGGACACCGAGCGGCGCTGAGCAGCGCAATGCGCTGTTCGAGCTCGCCCGCGCGACGGGCGGCGACTACTTCTACGCGTCGAGTCCCTCTCTGGTCAGTCAGTCCACCAACAAGCTGCTCGAAGAGCTGCGTCACCAGTACCTGATTGCCTTCGAGCCCGGCACGACGGCCGGACTGCGCCGCATCGAGATCCGCGCGCGCAACACCGACCTCAGGGTTCGCTCGCGGAAGTGGTACTCCTCAGGCGGAGACTAACCCCACGGCCGCTTTCACAACGTCGTAGAGCCTGGTCTTCAGACCAGGCCGATCTGAACGTCCGCCGCTACACTTCAGGAAGCGAACCCCGCGGACGACCGGCTCCCTGATGTACTGGCACGGCTGCAACTACCCCTGGTCAACCGACGGCACCACCGTTTACTACGGCATGGACTTCGGCGCCAATGTCTGGGGCTCTCATCTGGGCGTGTCGACCCGACGCCCCGCCGTCGCACTTGACTTCTTCGACATCGCCACGCTCGGGTTCACAGTGGTTCGCTGGTTCGTCTTCGCTGACGGCAGATCAGGCATCGAATACGACGCACGCGGGTTGCCCACCGGCCCCGACGCACACCTCTTCGCTGACCTCGACGCCGCGCTCGAGATTGCGAGCGAGGTCGGCATCCAGCTCGTTCTCGTGCTGCTCGACCATCGCTGGATGTTCGAAGGCGTCCCCGAGATGATTGCCGATCCGGCGAGCGGCCTGTTGCTCGAGGCGAAGTTGCCTGACGGGCGCGCAAACATCCTGCACACCCACGCCGGCCGCGACGCGCTCCTGAGATCCATCGTCGAACCCCTCGTACGTCGCTACGGTCTGGATGGCGAGCGCGCTGATCTCGGTTCGGCCATACTCGCATTCGAGTTCATGAACGAACCCGACTTCGTTGTCGAGGAATGGGAGCGCGACCTGAGCAGACACGTCGCGCGACCGCTCCGGTTCGAGACCCTGGCGGACCTCGTCACGACACTCAGCGGTATCGTGCATCGGCATACACGCGCATTCAGCACGATGGCCGCCGCTCGTCTCCACAATCTGTGGGCATGGAATGACGAGGTGCTCGGACTGGACTTCGTCCAGGTACACTCCTACCCTGACACCAGGCACAGCAAGCGCGATGGAGATGTATTCGGAATGCCTGTCACCGCACTCGGCATGTCGAAGCCGGTGGTGCTGGGCGAGTTCCCCGGTAACGCGGTGCAGCACCACCCGGTGGGTGCCGTTCCGCCGCCAACGACCCTCGACGACTATCTCGATTTCGCGTTGAAGGAGGGGTATGCCGGCGCGTGGCCGTGGAGCTACAGCGGGACTGATGCTTACGGGCGAATTCCCGTAGCGCCGCTACAGGCGTTCGCGCGACGGCATCCGGCGCTCGTGAACGCTCGTGCGCGCTGAATGGAACCCGGGGGGCAGGCTGTCGTCAAACTGTAGGTAGCCATGGACCTCATCACGCTCGGACGCACGCTGGGCTTTTCGTTCGCGGCTGGCGTGAACCTCTACGCCACCGTGGCCATCCTCGGACTGGCTGCGCGCTACGGGTGGGTCGACCTTCCGCCGCAGTTCCAGATGTTCAACCACGACGTGGTGATCGGCGCGGCCGTGGTCATGTATCTCATCGAGTTCTTCGCCGACAAGATTCCGTATCTCGACTCGCTGTGGGATCTCATACACACGGTAATCAGGCCGGTAGGTGGCGCACTCATCGCCGTCGCCACATTGGGCGAGGCGTCTGGACCGGTTGAGGGACTGATCGCCCTGCTGGGTGGCACCGTGGCCGCGAGCAGTCACCTCACCAAAACGAGCACGCGCGCGGTGGCGAATACGAGTCCGGAGCCGGTGTCCAACTGGGTCCTGAGTCTCGGCGAGGATCTCTTCGTGGTCGGCCTCGCGTACCTGGCGCTCCAGCATCCAATTGCGGCGCTCGTCATCGCTTCGATCCTGCTTGCCCTGATCATCGTTTTCGCAGCCGTCATCGTTCGAACGGTGCGCAGGTGGTTCACGCGGCGTAGTACTATCAGCCATCCACTTTCAGCTGGAGATCCCTGATGAAGATGCGTGCCGCCCTCGTCGCGCTGCTGTCGCTTGCCCTGCTTGGTGCGTACGTCCACGCACAATTCGGTCAGCAGGCCGCCAAGCTCGACCTGGTGAAAGTGAAAGATGACCTGTTCGTCATTCACAACGACTTCGTCCCGGGCAACACGACCGCGCTCATCACCAGCGAGGGCGTCGTCCTCGTCGACGACAAGTTCGAGATCGATCACGACAACATCATGGCGCAGCTGAAGAAGGTCACCAGCCAGCCGGTGAAGTACGTGATCAACACGCATTTTCATGGCGACCACAGCGGCGGGAACGCGAAGCTTCAGGCGCTCAACGCGCACGTGGTCGCGTCAGAGGCGGCGCGCCGCAAGATGGTCGAGACAAAGATGCCCGGCCTGCCGAACGTCACGCTCGAGAATCGGCTCCGTCTGTATGTCGGTGGCAAACGCATCGAGGTGCACTACCTGGGCCGCGCTCACACTGACGGCGACGTCGTCGTGCTCTTCCCCGATCACCGCGTCCTGGCGATGGGCGATATGTTTACATTCGGCGATGCCACGCCACAGCTCGTGGATTACGCCGGTGGTGGCAGCGCCGTCGAGTGGACGACAACGGTCGAAGGCGCGCTCAAACTCGACTTCGATGCGGTCGTGCCCGGGCATGGCGCCGTGACCACGAAACAGGAGTTGCAGAAATTCCGGGACAGCACGATGTCACTTCGTACCAAGGTCCACGATATGGTGGCCCAGAAGCGAAGCCGGCCAGAGATCGAAAAGATGTTGCGAAGCGACTTTCACTTCGCCGATCTCCACGTCAAGGTCAGTCTGGACGGCCTGATCAAGGAGCTCCAGTAGTTCACTCCCAGCCGATCGCCGTCAGACTTGCCTCATGCCGCGACGGGAGCGGCGACGCAACACTACGATGTACACCAGTACGTTCGCCGCCAGGACGAAGGCGCCAAGCAGCCACTGGATGTCACGCGAAAGCCCTGCCGGGTAGAG
Source organism: Acidobacteriota bacterium (assembly GCA_032156805.1). Lineage (GTDB taxonomy): Bacteria > Acidobacteriota > Vicinamibacteria > Vicinamibacterales > UBA2999 > Gp6-AA40. Next base: position 265 of record JALDXQ010000098.1, on the reverse strand, counting down.
GATGGGAACCAGATACTGATCGACGAAGGTCGCCGTGTACCCAGTCTGGCCCCCTCGCAGCCGAAGCCAGTTCTCCATCGGCGTGAGGGGACATATCCATCCCGCGAACTCGACCCAGACGCCCCATGCGGCCGCGGGAAGATGCACCCAGGCGATGCGAGGCCACCTCAGAACCAGCAAACCTCCCGCCACCACGAACAGCACGAAAGCCAGGTGCAGGGCGACGGTCGCGTCAGCGAGGAGGCGGAAGATCATCGTGAAGGGT
>JALDXQ010000097.1:0-27176 GCA_032156805.1 Acidobacteriota bacterium | reverse complement strand
GTGAATCACAGCACGAAGGGCACCGAGACCGTCAACGCCATCAACAACCTCGCGTTGATTACCGGCAACATCGGCCGTGCCGGTGCGGCGCCGTTCTCGATTACCGGCCAGTGCAACGCGATGGGCACCCGCGAGGCGGGGTTCGCGTCGAGCCTGCCGGGTTACCGCAAGTTCGAGAACCCCGACGATCGACGGGAGCTCGCGCAGCTCTGGAGCATCTCGGAGGATCGCATCCCGACGGCGCGCGGTCTGGCCTATCCCGACATCATCGAGGCGGCGCTCGATCGGCGCATTCGCGCGCTGTGGATCATCGCCACCAATCCGGTCGTGTCCTTCCCCAACTACGGCTCGCTGCGCCAGGCGTTGGAGTCGCTCGATTTCCTGGTCGTGCAGGACGGCTATCACCCGACGCCGACGTCCGAGTACGCGCACCTGATGCTGCCCGCTGCAATGTGGGGCGAGAAGGAAGGGACCTACACGAACTCCGAACGGCGTGTGAGCAAGGTCAATCGCGCGGTGCCGCCACCAGAGGAGGCGCGACCCGACTTCGACATCTTCCTAGGCGTGGCTGATGCGCTGGGCGTTCGAGACGAGATCTTCCCCGGCTGGACCAAGCCGGCGGACGCCTTCGAGGAATGGAAACGGATTTCAGCAGGGCGACTCTGCGACTACTCCGGCATGACCTACAAGGCCATCGAGCAGAACGGTGGCCTGCAGTGGCCGCTGCCGGCCGGAACGGTGCACGACGGTCACGCGCGGCGGCTCTACACCGACGGGAAGTTCCAGACCGATGACGGCCGGGCGCGGCTACTCCCGGCAACGTGGGAGCCGTTTCCCGAGCAGCCGAACGAAGAGTTCCCGTTCGTGCTCAACACCGGGCGGACCGTCGAGCACTGGCACACCCGCACGAAGACGGCGAAGGTGCCGATCCTCGAGCGCCTGTCGCCGAGTGCGTGGGTCGAGATGAATCCGGCCGATGCCCGTGCGCTGCGCCTGAAGCCTCAGGCTCGCGTGGACATCGTCTCGCGGCGAGGGCGTGTGAAGAGCGTTGAGTTGCGGGTGACCGAGACGGTTGCCGCCGGCCAGCTGTTCGTGCCGTTCCACTACTTCGAGGCCAACGCCAACCAGGTCACCCAGAGCGCGTTCGATCCGATTTCGCGTGAGCCGAACTACAAGCAGTCGGCCGTGCGAATCGAACCTTCCTCCACTGAAGGTCGACTCTGGAGTGGCGGAAGCGCGATCAGGAACAGCCTGTCGCTGATCCGCTCGTGGCGCGGCTCGACGATCCCGATACTGCCGCGCGGTTCGTCCGAATCGCGCGCGAGAGGTGCCCGATGAAGCGACTGGTGGTCGTCGGCAACGGCATGGCGGGGATGGCCTGCGTCGAGCAGATCCTCAAGTACGACGCCCCGGGCGCACGCCAAGGGTCGATGTTTCGCATCACGGTCTTTGGCGACGAAACGCACGCCAATTACAACCGGATCATGCTGTCGTCGGTGCTCGCCGGCGAAAAGAGCTCCGACGACATCGTCATCAACTCGCTGGAGTGGTATCGCCGGAACGACATCGACCTTCGCGTCGGCGTCCGCATCGTCGATGTCGATTCAGCAGGGAAGACGGTGACCGGCGACGACGGAAGCATCACGTCGTACGACACGCTGCTGCTCGCCACGGGCAGCTCGGCGTGGATGCCACCGATCAAGGGACTCGACAAGGAAGGCGTGCTCACCTTCCGCACGCTCGACGATACGCGTGAACTGATGCGGCGCTCGGGGCCGGACACCAAGGCGGTCGTGATTGGCGGTGGTCTGCTGGGGCTCGAGGCGGCGCGTGGTCTCCAGGTGCAGGGGTGCCAGGTCACGGTCGTCCATTTGATGGGCACGTTGATGGAACGGCAGCTCGATCCTCCGGGCGGCCGATTCCTGATGGCGAAGATGAAGGAGCTCGGCATCCGTGTCCTCCTCGGGCGTAGTACCACAGCGATTCGCGGCGGCCGGCGTGTCGAGGGCGTGGAGTTCTCGGATGGCGAAGTTCTCGACGCCAACCTCGTCGTCGTAGCCGCCGGCATTCGTCCGAACGTGGACCTCGCCAAGAAGGCGGGGCTGACCGTCAAGCGTGGCATCGTCGTCAACGACTTCATGGAGACGTCGAACCCGGACATCTTCGCGGTTGGCGAATGTGTCGAGCACCGCGGCATCTGCTACGGGCTGGTTGCGCCGCTCTTCGATCAGGGGAAAGTGCTGGCGGCGACGATCACCGATCATCGCGGCCCGAGTTACACCGGTACCGTCCAGGCGTCCAAGCTCAAGATCGTCGGCGTCGATGTCTTCTCGGCTGGTGAGATCGATGACGATGGCGCTGAACCCGTCCGGTACGAGGATCCGTCGCTCGGTGTGTACAAGAAGGTCGCCGTTCGCGAGGGCAAGCTGGCGGGCGTCATTCTCGTTGGTGACACATCTGACAGCCACAAGTACATGGAGTGGCTGAGGACCAGCGCCGATCTGAAGGACCGTCGCCGGCACCTGCTGTTTCCTCCACCCACAGCCGATGTCGGCCTCGATGTCGCGGAGATGGCCGATAGCGCCACCGTCTGCGGCTGTGTCGGGGTGACCAAGGGCACGATCATCCAGGCCATTCACGAGCGCGGTGTCAACACCATGTCGCAGCTGAAAGAAGCGACGCGTGCCGGCACCGGCTGCGGAAGCTGCACGGTGCTGTGCCAGGACCTCCTGCGCGCCGTGGCGCCCGACTTCGAGGACGAGAAGAAAAAGACGATCTGCGCGTGTGTGCCGTTTGGCGAGGATCGATTGCGCGAGATCCTGCGCAGCCAGCGGCTCAGGTCCGTGCAGGAGGTGCTCGAGATCTACGGCAACGGCGTGGGCTGCGAGATCTGCAAGCCCGCCTTGAGCTACATGCTCGACATGCTCTGGTGCGGCGACCACGACGAGGATCGGTCGGCGCGCTTCATCAACGACCGCGTGCACGCCAACATCCAGAAGGATGGCACGTTCTCCGTCATCCCGCGCATCCGTGGCGGCGTCACCAGTCCCGACGAGCTCCGGCGCATCGCCGACGTGGCGGACAAGTACCGCGTGCCGATGGTCAAGATCACCGGCAGCCAGCGCATCGATCTGCTGGGCATCAAGAAGGCCGACCTGCCGAAGGTCTGGGCCGATCTCGGGATGCCCTCGGGCCAGGCCTACACCAAGGGCGTGCGCATGGTGAAGACGTGCGTGGGCACCGACTTCTGCCGGTTCGGAACACAGGACTCGACGTCCGCGGGCATCGAGATGGAGCGGCGTTTCGAGCAGCTCTTCACGCCGCACAAGGTGAAGATGGCCGCCGTCGGGTGTCCGCGCAACTGTGCGGAAGCGACCGTCAAAGACATCGGTCTCATTGGTGTCGAGGGCGGGTGGCAGGTGGTCGTCGGCGGTGCCGCAGGCAAGAGCGTGCGCAAGGCCGATCTCCTGACGACCGTCGAGACGACTGAAGCCGCGCTCGAGGCATCAGAGCTCTTCTTCCAGTACTACCGCGAGAATGCCAACTACCTCGAGCGCACCTACGACTTCGTCGAGCGTCTCGGCATCGAGAAGGTGCGCAAAGAAACCGTGTACGCGCCCGACGCCGCGAAGCAGGCGTTGCTCGATCGGTTCCAGAAGTCGAAGAGCCGCGCGCGCGACGCGTGGCTCGAGGGGCAGTCGCCGAAGCATCCGACGCAATTCATTCCACTGCAAGCCGTGGAACAGGTGACCACATGAACGAGCGCTGGGTTCGAGTGACGACATGCGACAACGTGCCGCTGCGCGAGGGGCGCGCGGTGTCGATCGCCGGACGCGAGATGGCGATCTTCAACCTGGGAGACCGATTTCTCGCCACGGACAACCAGTGTCCGCACAAGAGCGGACCGCTGTGCGATGGCATCGTGACCGGGACATCAGTCGTGTGCCCGCTGCACGCCTGGAAGATCAATCTCGCTGACGGCTGCGTCGAACGTCCGGCCGACAGCCGTGACCATTCGGTGGCGACATATCCCGTCCGGGTCGAGGACGGCATGATCGAGGTGGCGGTCCCGTGCCACGTCGCGGAAGGACAGGTGGCATGACGGGCTTTCGTCGCGCAGGACACACACCGACACTCATCGCCGCTCTTCTCTATTTCGATGTGAGCTTCATGGCCTGGGTTCTGCTCGGGCCGCTCGCGCCGTTCCTGCGCGCGGATCTCGGGCTGACGGCGACCGAGCAGGGCCTCGTCACCGCGATTCCACTGCTCGGCGGATCGCTGTTTCGACCAGTTCTGGGCATGCTCGGTGAGCGCATCGGCGGGAGGCAGACAGGCATTCTCGGTCTGACGCTGACGCTCCTGACGCTGGCTGCGGGCTGGCAGCTCGCACACGTGACGTGGCACTTCTACGTGCTTGGTTTCTTCCTCGGTATTGCCGGCGCGAGCTTCGCCGTTGCCCTTCCCCTGGCGAGCCGGTGGTATCCGCCTGAGTACCAGGGCCTCGCGATGGGGATTGCCGGCGCCGGCAACTCGGGTACCCTGCTGGCCACGCTCTTCGCCCCACGGCTGGCCGAATCGTTCGGGTGGCCCGCCACGTTTGGGATCGCCATCCTCCCGCTCGTGGCCGTGTTCGTACTCTTCGCACTCGTCGCACGCGACAGCCCGCGCCGCGTCGCACCGGCGACGATGGCCGACTATGCCACCGTCCTGCGCGAGCCGGACACGTTGTCGCTCTCGTTTCTCTACGCGTTGACGTTCGGCGGTTTCGTCGGTTTCGCAAGTTTTCTGACGACGTTCTTCCACGACGGGTATCACGTGTCGAGGGTTGCTGCGGGTGATCTGACGACGATCGTCGTCGTGGCTGGAAGCTTCCTGCGCCCGGTCGGCGGCTGGTTGTCGGACCGCGTGGGCGGATATCGCATGCTCGTTCTGTTGCTCGCGGGCGTTGGCATCTGTGTCGCGATGGTTGCGACGATGCCCCCTGTGGGAATCGCCGTTGGTCTGCTGTTTGTGGCGATGGCGTTGCTCGGCATGGGCAACGGAGCAGTCTTCCAGCTCGTGCCGCAGCGTTTTCCCGAGCGCATCGGCCTCGTCACCGGCGTCGTTGGCGCTGCCGGGGGGCTTGGCGGGTTCATGCTGCCGTCGCTGCTCGGCGCGATCCGTGATCAGACCGGTTCGTACTCCCTGGGTCTCGGCGCCTGCGCCGTGGCCTTTCTCGGAGGTGTGTTCGTGCTCCTTGAACTTGGTGCACGGTGGACGCGGCGCTGGGACATGACGGCGGTGCAACGCGCCGGTATCTACTCCTACCGCACGGCGCTGGCGAGGCCGGCCGACGACGAAAGTCCGGCCTGAGCCGGAATGAGTCCTTCAAAATTGTCTGGGTTCATGCCACAACCCACACAAACGTGGGCCGTCACCCCCTTGTGGGACGCGCGATGCGTGTGTATGTTCGATAGAGCATGCGTGTCAGCACCTCAGTGCGAATAGATGACGAGGGCGACGTGAGCCCAAAGTCCGACATCGACCTTCTCCATGAAATCGGCAGCCGGTTCGCGGCCGCCGATCCGTTTCACGCGGTCCTCTCTCGCGTCGTCGACTTCGTCTCGACCATCGTGCAGTGTGACTCGTGTTTCGTCTACGTGCTCGAGGACGATGACCTCGTGCTGCGCGCGTCGAAGACGCCGCACCCGGACGTCGTCGATCGGTTGAAGCTGCGGGTCGGCCAGGGCATCACCGGCTGGGTCGCGGAGCATCGCACGCCGGTTGCCGTCGGCAGCCACGCGTTCGACGATCCGCGCTTCAAGACGTTCAACGAGTTGCCGGAGGATCGCTACGAAGCGTTCCTGTCGGTGCCGGTGTTGTCGCGCGGCAAGCTCGTCGGCGTGATCAACCTCCAGGATCGCCAGCCGCACAGCCACACGCAGCGGGAGATCCAGTTGATCTCCACGATCGGATTTCTGGTCGGCGCCGAGATCGAAACGGCGCGGCTCGAGATCGAGAACTCGCAGCTCTCGGAGCGGCTCGAGACGCGCAAGGTGCTCGATCGCGCCAAGGGGATCCTGCAGCGCGATCTGGGGCTGACCGAGGAAGAAGCCTATCTCACCATCCAGCGACAGAGCCGCCAGCGGCGCAAGACCAAGAAGGAAATCGCCGAGGCGATCATCCTCACCGACGAACTCCGGCGCGGGAAGGCGACGACGTAGAAGCTCCACGACCCGCCGAGTCAGGCGCCTTCAACGGGTGTAGACTGCCTGCAGGTTCAGCGGAGGATGGTCATGACCAGGTACGGACTCGCAGTCGGCGTCGTCGTGGCGGCTGTCGTGGCTGGAACAACGGCGCGCCTGGATTCGCAGGGGGGCAATGGCCAGACGGCGCGCGCGCAAGGCGGGGCCGCCAAGCCGTATGCGGCTCCCAAAACGCCGTGGGGCGATCCGGATTTGCAGGGCGGCTGGACGAACGTCAACGAGAACGGGATTCCCTTCGAGCGCCCGGATGCTCTTGGGACGCAGCAGCTCGAGGATGTGGATGACTCCGAGCTGGCCGAGCTGGTCAAGGCGCGCGACGAGGCCCGGGTCAAGGGAGCGGCGGCAATTGGTGGACGGGACACCGGCGCGGGCCCCGTGCATTGGTACGAGCACTACGGTGCCAGGAACAGCCGCGCGTGGCTGGTGACCGATCCGCAGGATGGTCGAATCCCGCCGCAGACGCCCGCAGCGGTCGCGCGCATCGGCGGGCGAGCGGGTGGTCGAGGTCGCGCTGGCGGTGCGCCCGAGGGCGGCCGGGCCGATTCGTATCTCGATCGCAGCTTCTACGATCGCTGCATCACACGCGGACTCCCTGGCTCGATGATGCCGGCGATCTACGGCAACGCCTACGACATCACACAGGCGCCCGGCATTGTGGCGATCCGCTACGAGATGATCCACGAGACGCGCATCATTCGTCTCGACTCGAGCCCGCGTACCGGTCTTCCCTCGCACATGGGTGAAGCGCGCGGGCGTTTCGAAGGGGACACGCTGGTCGTCGAAACGACAGGCTTTGATCCGCGGACGGCCTATCGGAACGGAACGTCGAAGATGAAGCTCACCGAACGCTTCAAGCCGACGGCCGCCAACAAGATTGAGTGGTCGATGACCGTCGATGATCCCGAGACCTGGACGAAGCCGTGGACGTTCGGCATGACATTGACTGCCGACCCAGAGCAGCCACTCTTCGAGTACGCGTGTCATGAGGGCAACTACGCGATGCGCAACATTCTCAGCGCTGCGCGGGCGGCAGAGGCGGCCGGCACGTCACCGAAATAGCCACGCACGGACAACGAAGCGAGTTCGCACACCGCATACGCCCGCTATAGCGTTTTCACTTCCACGACACACCGAGGCACTGAGGCACCGAGGGAATTTCTCGAGTGTCTCAGTGCCTCTGTGCCTCGCGCGCGACACCGAAGTGAAACGCGCGCTAGCGCAGGAGCGCGAGCTCCGTGACCGCTCCGGCCCGCCGCGCGCGGGTGCGTGCCTTGATCGCCGCAATCTCACCCGGCGCGAAGCTCCAGTCGCGCGCCCGTTGCCGCCGCACCTCGGACAGCGACCACACCGGCCGCATCAATCCCTTTGTGCCATGCGCGCTCGTGGCCATGAGCAGATGGCCGAGCTCGTGCGCGATTGCGCGGCCCAGCAGTTCGTGCCGATCGGCGCCGGTCTGTGCCGCCATCCACTCCACGCGATCGGCGTAGACGGTCGCCAGGACGCCAGCACGCGCTTTGGTGTCGATTAGGGCCTCGCCGAGTGGGCGCGAGGTGCGGTCGTCGTCAACCGCATCTCTCGATGAGACGATGCGGACGGCCAGCTCGCCGGCAGCGAGTGGTGATCGGCATGGACCGAGGTGGCGTGAATCGAGGGACGAAAGTTGTGACGAAAAGTCCGTACACGTCCGCCACACCACCTCGAGCGACGCGCTCGAGACGATCGAGCCGGCAATCTTCAATGCCATGCGCCGCGTATCCGGCGCGGCGCCCGTATTGTCATACACACGGACCACGAGCTCGGCCCAGAGCGTTTCGGCCGCAGAAACAGGCAGCGGAAGGAGTGTGAGGGCGACAATCAACGGTGTGTAACGAGCGGGCATGACCGGCTCCCGTGGAAACGTGAGCAGCGCGCTCACGTCGCATCACTGTGAAGGCCGGCGTCGGGTGCCTCAATGCATCAGCGGGTGACCCGAGGTGACATGTTGGTGACTTGTCACTGTGACATGGCGAACATTGCTTCTCATTCCACCGCGGGTACGGCATAAAGGATTCTCAGCGTCATGGACAGCGAGGTTCTTCGATTCGCATCGTTCGAACTCGACTGCCGGTCGCGCGAGTTGCGCGAGGGTGCGCGACGCATCCGCCTGCAGGACCAGCCGTTCGAGATTCTTCGCCTGATGCTCCAGCACCCGGGCGAGGTGGTGACGCGCGATGAGCTTCGCCAGCAGCTGTGGCCGGACGGCACCTTCGTCGACTTCGAGCACAGCCTGAATGCCGCAATCAAACGTTTGCGCGCCGCGCTGGGCGACGATGCCGATCACCCGCGATTCGTGGAGACGGTGCCGCGGCGCGGCTACCGCTTCATCGCGCCGGTGACGACGACTACGGCCGCGGCTGCCGATGCACCGGCGGCGCGTCCACGGCTGGCGGTGCTCCCGTTCAGCAATCTCAGCGACGACAGCGCACAGGAGTACTTCAGCGACGGGCTGACCGAGGAGATGATCGCGCAGCTCGGTACCTTGTGCCGCGGTCGCGTCGGTGTGCTCGCGCGGTGGTCGTCGATGGTGTTCAAGGGCAGCCTGCAGCGTGCGCGTGAAGTGGGTGAGGCGCTGCGTGCCGACTACCTGCTCGAAGGCAGCGTACGGCGCGAGGGCAGCCGCGTCCGCATCACTGCCCGCTTGATCGAAACGCGCGAGGAAACGCAGCTCTGGTCGGAGACCTACGAGAGAGAGGTGACCGACTACCTGTCCGTGCAAACCGACGTCGCCACCCGCATCTCGCGATCGCTGGCGATGGAGCTCGTGCCGACACCGCCGCTGGGGTCGGCGCCTCCGGACGCCGATGCCTACCAGGCGTACTTGAAGGGTCGCTACTACTGGAACAAGCCGGGAGACTCCGGTCTCGATCAGGCGCTGACGTTCTTCGGCGAAGGGTTGAAGATCGCGCCCACGTTCGCGGCGGCGCACGCCGCGATGGCGCGCGCGATGATCGCACGCGTCGAGTACTACCGTGATCTGCCGCGGCCGGCGCTCGAGCGCGCGCGGCAAGCGGCGTCTCGCGCGCTGGAACTCGATCCGAATCAGCCGGAAGCACACCTGGCGATTGCCGACGTCCGGCGGATGCTCGATTTCGACTGGAACGGCGCCGAGTCGGGTTACGCCAAAGCCATCTCGCTCAACCCGAGTTACGAAGGCGCACGCAGCTCGCTTGCCATCATGCTCTCCACCTTTGCGCGCCACGGTGAGGCCGTGCGTGAGGCTGAGCGTGCGATGGAGATCGACCCGTTCTGCCTGTTCGTCGCGACTGGGGTGGCATGGACGCGCTACGCGGCGGGCGACTACGACGCGGCCATCGCCCGTTGTCACCACACGATCGATCTCGATCCGGAGTTCCTGCCCGCCCGGCGAATGCTGGGTGCGGCCTATCTTCAGGCCGGCCATTCCAGGGAAGCGGTGTCGGCGCTCGAGGAGGCGGCAGGCATCGGCGGCGCCGACCCTGTCGTCTTGTCATGGCTGGCACACGCCAGGGGAGTGACCGGCGCGATCGATGACGCGCAACGGGTGCTGTCGCGCGTCCACCGGCTGGAAAAGGTCAGGTACGTCTCCCCGTATCACCTCGCGCTCGCGTACCTGGGTCTCGGGGATGTCGAGAAGAGCTTTGAACTGCTCGCTCGTGCTTGCCAGGAACGCGATCCGGCGCTCGCCCGCGTGACCGCGGACCCTCGATTCGATTCGCTGCGTGACGATCCTCGATATCGCACGCTGCTCGAGCGCATGCACCTGCCGAGCCCGCGAGATTCAAAGCGGGGAGTCGTCCCGACGCCGTAGCGCCGGGTCTGAAGCTTCGCCTCTCACGCCCGCAGGTCTGAGGACCTGCCTTTGCTCACATCGTTGAGAGCGTCGCGCGTCGTCCCTGATGGTATTCGGCCAGTTGCGTGTTGGCCGACACGATGGTGTCGAGTTCATCGACGACGGCGTTCAGATCTGATCCGGCGATCACGGTATAGAACTGATCGTCGGCGACGCCGGTGTACACGCGATTGCCGATGCAGCCGAGGCTCGAGGCCACCCCTCCGCTGAGTGCCGCAGGAATCGCCATGCACGTCGGCCGTCCGAGCAGCGGCAGCACATTTCTCGCGGCGCGCGTGGCGGCTTCGTGAAGCAGCATGAGTTTGGCCGGTGTCCCGGCGACGAGGATGACATCGGGAGCAACCGGCGTCTGCGAGAGCGGCGCATATACAGCGACGGCCGGTGTGCGCGGCAGCCTCGGCACACCAGGTACTTCTTCCATCTTGATGTAGCCGATGTTGACCATGAGCCCGAGTGTGCCGGTGAGTTCTTGTTCGCGTTCAGGTGGCAGTGGGATGTTGTGCGTGTAGCTGCCGACGGGGCAGTTGTAGTGATCCGACGGGACGGTATAGAAGACCATCCCGCCCGCCGCCACTCGCCAGAAGCTGCAGCTGGAGGGCTGCGTACCTGTCAGCTTCGACACACCGGGTGGTGGGGTCTCGCGGAAGGCGATGGCCACAGGGCGCCGGGACAGGTGAAGAACGTCGGTCAACCGGCGCTCGATCTGTGCGTAATCAATCATCAGGTGAAGATATCAAACTTCCCCCGACCCATCCTCTGACGCTGTTGATCAACCACAGTCGCGATGCCGACCTCACATCGGCCTTCAGCAGCACACGCTCGCGGATCATGCCCTGATCGAGTTGCTCGGCCCGGAACGTGCCGGCCAACAGCCCACAATGGAGCGGAGGTGTGTAGCGAACATCGTCGATCTCGGCGACGATGTTGGCGATCGTGGACTCTGTTACTTCGCCCCGCCCATTCCACAGGAGCACATCGTCAACGTCCGTTCTCGACGCGCGAGCGGCCTCGTAGACCGCGCGGCGGGTGGTCTTGTGCTGGATGAACGGATCGTTCGGGTCTACCGGTTCCTTCGCGAAATCGAGCCGCCACTGGCGCGAGTCCTGGGCATGGGGCGTACATTCGATCCGCGGCTGGCCATCGCTCGATAGCAGGAGGCGCAGGCGCCAGCAGCCCTGAGGGTGCTGATCTGATGCGTCCTCGACGGTGTCCCGGATCGCCGCCTCGTTCCATTGATACCTGAAGTAGCGAGCCGCCTCCGCCATCCGCCGCAGATGCCGCTCGAGCCGTTCGACGCGGCCGTGCTCGAGACGCATGGTTTCCAGCAGAAAGAACGGGTTCTCCCGGGGCGGCGGCGCGCTATCCATACACTTCTATTCTGAATGACAATCACAGTGATGCGGATCCTCGTCGTCGAGGACGAACAGAAGGTGGCCGATGCGTTGCGCGAAGGCCTCGAAGATGAACGGTATGACGTGGTGGTCGAGCGCACCGGGGAAGGTGCGTTCTTCCGCGTCAACACGGAGACGTTTGACGTGATCCTGCTCGATCTGACGTTGCCCGGGCGGGACGGTCTCGAGATCCTGCGGGCACTGCGGCAGCGCCGGATGGAGACGCCCGTGCTCGTCCTGACGGCGCGCGACTCGCTGGACGATCGCGTGACCGGCCTCGATGCTGGGGCGGACGACTATCTGGTGAAGCCGTTCGCCTTTGCCGAGCTGCTCGCGCGAGTACGCGCGCTCGTGCGGCGTGGCCGTGCCGCGGACGCGCCGAGGTTGTCGGTCAGCGATCTGGAGATGGACCTGGTCACTCGCAAAGTGCAGCGTGGCGGCCGACCCGTCGACCTGACCGTACGCGAGTTCGAACTGCTGGAATTTTTGCTGCGGTACCAGGGACAAGTCGTGTCGCGCGAGACGCTGGCGCGAGATGTCTGGAAGGAGACCGCACGGACGACGCCGCTCGACAATGTGATCGACGTCCACATCGCGCGGCTGCGCCGCAAGGTGGACATCGATCACGCCGTGAAACTGATACATACGGTGCGCGGCGTGGGCTTCATGCTGCGAGAGGGTGAACCGTGACGATGACGCCCCGGCCCGGCGCCGCACCCTGGTGGCGCTCACACGGTGTGCGGCTGCGACTGACGCTGTGGTACGTGGCGGCGATGATGGTCGTGCTCGGCGTCTACGTGTTCGGGGTCTACACCTTCGTCAGCCGCAACGTCTCGGACGCGCTCGACGAGCGGCTGCGGGCCGACTTCTATTGGGCTGCGGGCACCGTGGATGAGGGGCCCGACGGCCTGATCATGCCGTTTCCCCAAATTGATCTGCTCCTCGAATCGGAGTCGCCGTGGGTCCAGGTGTGGAGCGCGGACGGCGCACAGCTGCTGCTGAGCAATGACGAAGCGAGACGGCGGCCGATTTCGCAGAGCCAATCACTCGCCGCGCGGGGCGAGGACATGATCGTGTCGCTCCCGACCAGCGGCGTACCGATTCGTGTGCTCAGCCGCCGCAGCTACATCGTCGACCGGCCGGTCACCATTCAGGTCGCTCGATCCGAGGCCACGATGCGGCAGGAGCTGAGAGAGCTGTCTCTGCTCTTCATGTTCGGGTTGCCCGTGGCGGTCGTCATCGCCGGACTGGGTGGTTACACGCTGGCGCGGCGCGCGCTCGCCCCGATCGAGCAGATGACGAACCGCGCCCGGACGATCACGGCCGAGCGACTGAGCGATCGGCTGCCTGTGGCCAATCCGGAAGACGAGATGGGCAGGCTGGCGTCGGTCTTCAACGAGACGCTGAGCCGGCTCGAAGGGTCTTTCGATCAGATGCGACATTTCACGGCGGATGTGTCGCATGAACTGAGGACGCCGCTCACCGCGATTCGCAGCGTCGGTGAGGTCGGGTTGCGCGGCCATCGCAACGAGGCCTCGTATCGCGGCATCATCGGCAGCATGCTCGAGGAGGTCGATCGTCTCTCTCAGCTCGTCGATCGATTGCTGATGCTGTCGCGTGCCGGGATGCAACATGCGTCCTTTTCGCTCGACGCCGTAGATTTGGCCGCGCTGGCAGAGGACGTCGTCTCTCACCTGGGTGTGCTGGCGGAAGAGAAAGGCCAGACGCTGACGATCGAGAAGACCGGTGCGCCGCGGGCCCGGGCCGATCGTGTGTTGCTGCGGCAGGCGCTGATCAATCTCGTGGACAATGCGATCAAGTTCACGCCGGTGGCCGGACGGGTCCGCCTGCGTCTGACCGAGACGCCATCTCTGGTTGTGATGGATGTGATCGATACCGGCCCAGGTGTGCCGTCAGAGGCACGGGACCTCATCTTCGATCGGTTCTACCGCAGCGACGGAAACAATGCGATCGGGACGGGACTGGGGTTGTCGCTGGCCCGTGGAGGTGTGGAAGCGATTGGGGGACGTCTTACATTGGAGCAGTCGGGCCCGGACGGCAGCACGTTCCGCATCACCATTCCGAAACAGCCGGGGGCGGTGATTCGTGATGCCCAGCCCGAGGCTCAACGGATTCGAGCCTGAAACCTTGACTTCGACGGATCCTGAAATTCCGTTCAGACACTCTTCAGACGACAGCGAGGGGACGGTCAGCCTAGGATCCTGAAGTGACGGTAACCTTCCTCGCCTTGTGGCTGTTGTGTGCGCTGGGCGCCGCAACATTTGCCGCGGTAGCCGCACCTCGGCGACAGTGGCTCGTTGCGCTGGCCGTCGGGTTTGTAGCCGTCCTTGTTTTCTCGGGCCCCGGGCAGTCTCCCGATCCGGAGGTTGCGGGTCTGTTCGCGATCGCGGGCGCGGTCGTGTACCTTTTTCGTCCGCGGTACGCCTGGTTTGCGATGGGTCTGGGAGGTGCTCTCGCGGGAATGCTGGTTCAGGTGCTGGGATTGATCGGGGCGCCGCTGGCGTTGACGTTGCCGCTGACCGTCATCGGCATGGCGGCGATTGTCTGGATCGCGCGGAGGCGACCGGCCTTCTCTCCCGAGACACTGCGTGAGGAGGCGCTGCTCATCGTGTGCACGTTCGGGCTCGCGGTAGCCGTTCTGCCGAGTGTGCTCGACGGATGGCAGGCAGCTGCCAACTTGAATGTTCAGGTGGAGAACGCTGCAGCGCAGGCGATTCCAATGTGGGCGTTGACCGTGGTTGCCATGTCCGTGTTGCTCGGCGCCGTGCATGCTCTCTGGAGTCGTCGGTGAATCTGCTTTCGATACTGGAAAACGGTCTGTTCGCACTGGGTCAGGTGCTGCGGTTCCCGGTCTTTCTCCTTCTCTGGGTGTGCGTGGCTGCCGCGGTGTTCATGGCGGGATCGTGCCTCGTGGACTTCGTCGCCCGCCGGCGCGAACGCCGCACGTTCGACATCACGACGTGGCTCAAGTCGGGCCCGGCAATCCAGGCGTCGGCGGCCCGTTTAGGAATGTTGCCGGCTGGATTGCGGCAGATGTTGAACGACGTCGAGGACGCGCGTGCGCAGGGGGCGCTCGGTGACGGTGGTCTCGAGCACCTCGTGCTCGAGCGCGAGGAACGCGTGCGCCGCCCGCTCAACCTCGCGCGCATGATGGTGCGAGTGGGACCGAGCCTGGGCCTGCTCGGCACGCTGATCCCGATGGGGTCGTCGCTGGCCTCGATGGCCGCTGGCAACCTCGAAGCGATGGCTGGGCAGATGGTGGTGGCCTTCACGAGTACTATCATCGGGCTCGCGACCGGCACGCTGGCGTACGTGGTGGCGGCGGCGCGGCAGAATTGGGTCACTGAGATAATTCGTGAACAACGGTACGTAGCCGAGCAGGTGGCTAGAGAGATGGAATCGTCAATGGTTGGTTGAGAGCTTTGATTCGTGATCGGTTGATGATTCCTGATTGGCGATTGTTGATTGAAGCAGCGACGTCCAATCACCAATCAAAAATCAGCAACCGTCAACCGATCAACGATCAAAGATCGTTGAGATCACTTTGATGGATTGATGGATTGAGGCACTGATGTCGCGCTTCTTGCACTTGCCGTCGCCCGAAGAGATGCCCGAGGAAGATCCCCTCTCTGGCATTGCCAACCTGTTCGACGTGTCCGTGGTGTTCATCGTCGGGTTGATGATCACCTTGTTCTCCGTTTACCGCATGGGCGACCTGGTTGACGCGCAGAGCGAGGTCACGATGGTCAAGACCAACGCGCAGGGTGAGCGCGAGATCATCGTCAAAAAGGGAACGAAGATCACGGCGTACAAGGTCAGCGGCAAGACGGCCACGGGTGACGGCGAGCGACTTGGGACCGCGTACCGGCTGGCAAACGGACAGATCATCTACGTGCCCGAAGGACCGGATGAGGCGCCTCGCTAGTACCGCCGCGCTCGTGCTCGCGCTCGTCAGTTGGCCGGGCGCGTCCGCGCAAAGCCCGGAGCCGAGAGCCCGGAGCCGAGAGCCCATCCGGGTCGCCTACGTCTTCTCCGACGGCAACCTGCCAGGCACACTCAAGGCCTTCAAGGCGCTGCTGCAGGAGCGTCCCGATCTCAAGGGCCGCGTGGCGCTCACCTTCCTGACCGAGTCGGTGATGTCGGACGTGAAGGTGGACGAGATCGCTCGAGCCAACGTGCTCGTGATGGACACGATGAACCAGCAGATGCTGGAGCGCTTCAACGCGGCGAACAAGATCGACCTCATTGCGGTCGTGCGCGGACGCCGCGGAAAGGTCTTCGGCGTTGGTGAGGGCTTGCTGCCGAAGGAGACGTACCTCAAGCAGGGCGTGACCTGGGATGAGCGCGCACGCACCTACTGGGCGCACATGGGGTACTCGAACCAGGTCGGGCTCCTCAAGTACGCGCTGACCGAGGCCGGCATCTCAGGGCTGACGCTGCCTCGCCCGCAGCCCAGTCTCGACTTTGGCTATTACTATCCGGGCGCTGCCGGGCCTGCTGCCGCCACGTCACCCGGCCAGGTGTTCGCAAGCTGGGATGAATTCACCGCGTGGCGGAAGCAGCACGGCAAGCTCCGCCCGGGCGCCCCGCGCATTGCCGTCAGCTTCTACAAGGCAACCTATTACAGCGATGAGACCGAACTGCTCGATGCGGTGATTGCGCAGATCGAGCGGAGCGGCGCCGAGGCGATCCCGATGTTCGGCTACCCGGGCGAGGTTGCCGCGCAACGACTGCTCGTCAACGCGGACGGCTCGTCACGGGCTGACGTCGTTCTCGGCTTCAACTTCAATTTCGCCGGCCCTGACTCGTCGGCGGCGCTCGCGAAAGTCGACGTGCCAGTTCTCAATCTGATCAGCCTCTACGGCCGCACGGAGAACGAATGGCGCGAGTCGCCAATGGGTCTCTCGATGTTCGAAGGAACCTTCAACATCGCTGTGCCCGAGCTCGCCGGCACGATCGCCCCGACCGTGGTAGGCAGCCAGGAGAAGGTGACTGATTCCGAGACGGGGCTAACGATCGTCGTGCGCAAACCGATTCCGTCTCAGATCGCCATGGCCGTGCGACGCGCCGCAAAGTGGGCGGCGATCAGAGGCAAGACAAATAGCGAGAAGCGCATCGCCCTCGTCTTCTACAACTACCCGGCGGGCAAAGCGAACATCGGCGCCAGCTACCTGAATGTCGCCGAGTCGCTCGCGAGCATCCTGCAGCGCCTGAAGACAGAGGGGTACGACGTTGGCACCAGCGATCTGTCCGGCGCCAGCGTGCTGCAGTCGCTGCTCGCCCGAGCGCGCAACATTGGCGGCTATGCACCGGGCGAGCTGCAGGAACTGATCGACGAAGGCGGCGCGGTGCGCATCAGCGCAGCGCAGTACACCCGCTGGCTCGACGCGCTTTCACCGTCGCTCAAAGCCAGGGTCCTGAAGGATTGGGGCGAGCCGGGCAAGTCAAAGCTGATGACCAGCGACGGCAGCCTCGTGATTCCCGTCGCCCAGTTCGGCAAGGTCGCGCTCCTGCCGCAGCCCTCGCGCGGTTGGGGGGAAGACAGCGAGAAGATGTACCACGCGAAGGATCTGGCGCCACATCACCAGTACGTGGCGGCTTACGCGTGGCTGCGCGATGGCTTCCGCGCCGATGCCGTCGTGCACATCGGGACGCATGGCACGCTCGAATGGCTCGATGGCAAGGACATCGGGCTCTCGAACGACGATGCCCCGGACGCACTGATTGCCGATCTGCCGCACCTCTACGTCTACAACGTCGACGTCGTCGGCGAAGGGTTGGTCGCGGGCCGCCGCAGCGGGGCGGCGCTCGTCGATCACATGGTCCCTCCCTTCAAGAAGGGCGGCTTGTATCCCGAGCTCGCGGCGCTCGGTGAGTCGATCAACGACTTCGATACCAGCCTTCACAAGAATCCTGAACTGGCGAAGGCCGTTGGCGAACGCATCCGTCAGCAGGTCATCGCGATGGGTTTGACCAAGGACCTCGGTCTCGACCTGACGAAGCCGGAGAGCCTGACCGACGAAGTCGTGCATCAGGTTCAGGATCATCTTCTTCAGCTCAAGGGCGAGAACATCCCGTACGGCCTGCACACCTTTGGCCGCGTGCCCGACAAGCCGCTGCGCGACACCACGGTGGACGCGATCGTGAGCATCGATCGCAGCCTGCTGCCGAGCAAGGCCAAGGTGCTGGCCGAGGAGATGGACCGCCGTATCGTGGCCTCAGGCACGCGAGAGCTCGACAGCCTGGTGCGCGGCTTACGCGGAGGGTTCATCACAGGAGGCGGTGGCGGCGAACCAATTCGCAACCCGGACTCCTACCCGACCGGCAAGAACTTCTACGGGATCGATCCGGACAAGGTGCCCAAGCCCGCGTCCTATGACATGGGCATCAGGCTCGCGGACCAGATGCTTGCCGATCACCTGAAGAAGCATGGCACGTATCCCGAGAAGGTCTCATTCGTCATCTGGGGCGATGAGACGATGCGTCACGAGGGCGTGCTCGAGTCGCAGATTTTCCACCTGCTTGGGACGAAGCCGGTGTGGGATGTTCGAGGCAAGGTCGTCGACGTCGAGGTCATTCCGCGTGCGAAGCTCGGTCGCCCGCGCGTTGACATCGTCATCGCCTCCGCCGCCGAGGGGATGTTCAACAACGTCACGAACCTGATGGATCAGGCCGTCCAGAAGGTGAAGGCGATCGACGAGGCAGAGAACTACGTTCGCAATCACTATCTCGCGACCAAGGCGATTCTGATTCAGCGCGGCTACACCGAGGCCGACGCCGACCGTCGCGCGGGCGTGCGCATCTTCGATGAGCCGCCAGGCACATTCAATCTGAATACGTCGACGATCGTCGCCAACAGCGGCACGTGGGATACCGACAAGGGCATGGCTGACGACTACCTCCGGAAGCTCGGACATGGCTACGGCAACGGCTTCTGGGGCGAGTCGATGGAGGATGTGTTCCGGCTCGCCTTGTCGGGCACCGAGAAGATCGTGCACAGCAGCTCGACGATGCTCTACGGCGCGCTCGATAACGACGACATGTTCATGTACATGGGCGGACTCGCGACCGCGATCCGCAACATCGACGGGACGGCAACGGGGCCCGAGATGGTCGTCACCAACACGCGCGATCCGGGGCGTCCCGAGATGACGTCGATCGACAAGTTCATCGGCTCCGAGTTCCGAAGCCGGTACGTCAATCCCACCTGGATCGAGGGGATGCAGAAGGAAGGTTACGCCGGCGCCGGCGAGATGCGCTCGTTCGTCGAATACCTCTGGGGATGGGACGCGACCGCAACCGAGACCGTGACCGACGGCATGTGGAAGGACACCTTCGATGTGTACGTCGAGGACAAGCACAAGATGGGGATGGCCGATTTCTTCGACAAGAACTCACCGTTCGCCTATCAGGACATCACGGCCCGCATGCTCGAGACGGTACGGAAGGGATACTGGAAGGCCGACGCAGCGACCGAGAAGAGACTGCTGGAAGAGTACGTCGCCAGTGTGAACCAGCACGGAGTCGGCTGCGCGGAACACACCTGTGGTAATCCGAGGCTTCAGCAGTACGTGATGGAGCGCGGACTCCGCGCCGGCATTCCCGTGCCGGATCTCGAGGGCTTCAAGCGCGAGATGGAAAAGGCGACCGGTGAGGCCATCGATCCTGCCGCCGAACGCGAGGAAGCGTTCAGCCGGCAGAACGACGCGCAGATGGCCGCGCGGCTGGCGTCCGTGCCGGTTCCGAGTCGTACGGCCAGCCGGCTCGAAGGGTACTTGATGGAGGAGCAGGACCGTTCGGCCCAGGCCCGCAACGACGCTCGACAAGACGTGCGCCCGAACGAGTACGCTGCCGTTCTCGCCGTTCTCCCGCTGCTCGGGGTTCTCCTGGTCTGGAGATGGAAGAGACGGGAGACCCGCCCGTAATGCACAATGCAGAATTCAGAATGCAGAATGCAGCGGGTCGGCAACCGCCGCTTTGGCGCATCGCGGTCTGCACTCTGAGTAGCGCCTTGATCGCGTCGTGCAGCAACGCGCGACCGGCAGTCCAAATCAGCCAGAGTGGGACCGGTGCCTTCGAGGCCGCGCTCGCGACCGACGAGGCCGGCTTTGCTGTTGCGTGGTACGACACCCGCGATGGCAATGCGGAAATCTACTTTCGGCTCCTCGACGACAAAGGCCTCCCTGCCGGTGCCGAGCACAGATTGACTGAGAGCCCCGAGGCCTCGTACGAAGCAAGCATCGAGCGACTCGGTGACACGTTCGCCGTCGCCTGGTACGAACAAGCGGAGAGCGGCCGCCCGACGGCAATGCTCGGAGCGTGGAGTCGCGACGGTAGTCGAAAGTGGGTCACGACAGTGGGCGAGGATGCAAGGAATCCGGTGATCCGCGCCGACGGCAAGACCATCGTCTGCGCCTGGATTCAGGGCGAGGCCGACGGGCACGAAGCGGTCTGGGTCAGTGCCTGGGACGAGACCGGACAGCGGTTGCGGCCGCCCGCTCGAGTGGGCCCGGCCTCGAAGAACACGTGGAACCTCAATCTCGAGGTGCGCGGATCCGACGCGTGGGTCGTGTTCGATGCCGCGACCTCGACGCGGACGAGCGAGCTGTTCGTCGGCCGCGTCGGGGCAGCCGGTGTCAGCCTCGAGCGCGTGACACGCGACGATGGCGCGGCCTCGAAATATCCGGATCTGTCGATCGACGGTGAGGGGCGAGTGGCGTTGACGTGGTACGACATGCGCGACGGCAACGACGAGGTCTATCTCTACGTCGGTCGGGTCTCCGAGCTGCGCGGGGAGATCGACGCTCGCGCGCGCCGCGTCACCACTACCGAGGGGGAATCGATCGGGGCCTACGTGACCTGGAACGGCGGCCGCGTCGGGCTGGCATGGTCGGACAAGACCCCGGGCGCGCATGAGATCTACTTCCAGTCGTTCGGGGCTGATGGGATGCCGCTGGAATCCGCCCGGCGTCTCACGCAGACCAACGCGTGGTCGCTCGTCCCAGCTGTTCGCCCCTGGCGCAAGGGGTTCGCGCTGGCGTGGACCGAATACACGCCGGCGTCGGGTGAAATCCACGAAGGTACCGGTGAAGTGGCCTTCACCGTGGTCGAATGAGGCTCGATGCAATCCTGAACTCACCTTCAGAGTGACGTTGATATTCCTGAGCGTCTGTCGCCTTAGCGAGCCTGACAAAGAATTCAGAAACTCTTCAGGTGCGTCCCAACCACTCTCAAGTTCTAATGCCCACCCAGCCTGCGGCCAGGTGTCCAATGGGAGGTTCGGTGTCGCAAATCATTCGAGTGATGTTCGTCGCCATGGGCGTGTTGTTGCTTGCGCAGATGCGGCCCGCGGCGCAGGCACAGCCGGTGCTGGCCGGGACGGTGGTCGACACACTGGGCGCGCGCCTCGCCGGCGCGGCCGTCACGCTGCTGCGCAATGGGCAGAAGGTCCAGGACGGCAAGAGCGACAGCGAAGGCGCATTCTCATTCAGCGGTCTCTCTCCCGATCGCT
The DNA here is from genome assembly GCA_032156805.1 of Acidobacteriota bacterium. Lineage (GTDB taxonomy): Bacteria > Acidobacteriota > Vicinamibacteria > Vicinamibacterales > UBA2999 > Gp6-AA40. Next base: position 6,140 of record JALDXQ010000097.1, on the reverse strand, counting down.
ACCAGGTGCAGGCGAGCATGCCTGGCTTCGAGTCGAAGACGAGCGAAGCGGTGTTCCTCGGTCAGAGTGGTCGCGTCACCATCGAGGTCGCACTCGAGATTGGTCCCCTGCAGCAGGACGTCGTCGTGACGGCAGGTGCAACGGAGCAGTTGCAGGCACGCACCGGTGCACCGGTCACGGTGATTGACGAGGAGACGCTCGAGGCGATCAACAAGCTGGATGTGCTCGAGGCGCTGCGCCTCGTGCCAGCCGCACAGATCGTCCAGGTCGGCCAGCGCGGCGGCGCAACGTCGCTCTTTCTGCGTGGCGGCGAATCGAACTTCACGAAGGTTCTGATCGATGGCATCCCGGCCAACGACATCGGCGGCGGATTCGACTTCTCGCAGCTGACGCTGGCGAGCGTGGAGCGGATCGAGGTGCTGCGCCAGACCAACAGCGTGATTTACGGCAGCGACGCGCTGACCGGCGTCGTCAATATCAGCACGAAGCGGGGAACCTCACGCGTGCCGGCGCTCGATTACATGATCGATGGCGGGAATCTCGCTACGTTCAACAACGCACTGTCGTTCGGTGGCGCCTATAAGCGCTTCGACTACTTCTCGCAGTACTCGTACTACACGACCGACAACGACATCCCGAACAGCGGGTATCGCAACGGCACCTATGCCGGGCGCTTCGGCGTGGCGGCCGGCAACAGCACCAACGTCTATGGGACGGTGCGCTATCTCGATGGCCGCATCGGCAGCCCGAACGGCTTCGACCTGTATCGCATTGCGGACGACTCGGTCTCCGACACGAATCAGGCCTACATCAGCCTTGCGGCCGACTCGCAGGTCAGCCCACGTTGGCAGACGACCGTGCGCTACGGCTTCACCAACCAGGAGTCGCTCTACACCAACCCGACCCCGACGGGCATTCCCTTCGATCCGTTTGGCTTCGGTGCGAACTACCTGGGCGAAACGGTGACGCTGACCGACGCTGAAGGGCGCACGGTCACCGGGCAGGCAATTCTCGACTACGACGGGACGTACCCGAGCGTATTCCCGTCGCGCACGGCGCGGCAATCTTTGTTCGGGCAAGCGACGTTCCAGGCAACGAGCAATCTGGCGATCTCGGCCGGCGGCCGCTTCGAGCACGAGGCGGGGTACGACGATCCCGATGGCGATCCGTTGGATACGCGCAACAACGGTGGTGCATTTATCGAGGGACGCGCGACACTGAGGAGCCGCGTCTACATCAGCGCTGGCATCGGCGTGGAGCACAACGAGGTTTTCGAGACCGCCTACACGCCACGCCTGTCGGTGGCCGCGTACCTGCGAAACCCTTCGAACGAGCAGATCGGTGAGACGAAGGTGACGCTCAACGCCGGCAAGGGCATCAAGGCACCGAGCGTCTTTGCGGGGCAAAACTCGCTGTTCGAGCTCGTCACCGGAACTCCGGCCGGTTCCGGCGTCGAGCCCCTCGGCCCGGAAGCGAGCCGCAGCTTCGACGTTGGTCTCGAGCAGGCGTTTGCGGCCGGGCATTTCCGCGCGCGCGTCGGCTACTTCAACAACACCTTCGAAGACCTGCTCGAGTTCCTGAGCCGCACGCAGCTGGTGGCTGCCGGCGTGCCGCCCGATGTGGCTGCGGCGACAGCGTTCGGCGCCTACATCAACTCGGCGTCGTTCGACGCGCAAGGCGTGGAGTTGTCCGCCGATGGCGCGGTTGGCGCAGGCTTCCGCTTCGGCGCGTCCTATACGTTCCTCGACGCCGAGGTGACGGACGCCTTCGGACGAAGCGCGGTGTTCAATCCCGCGTTCCCAACGATCCCGATCGGCGCCTTTTCACCGCTCGTGGGTGCGCGGCCGTTCCGGCGTCCCACCAACTCGGGCACGCTGTTCGTCGGCTACACGAAGGGTCCGTTCGACGTCGCGCTGTCGGGCTACTTCGCCGGCAGTCGAGACGACAGCACCTTCCTGAGCGACGGCTTCTTCGGCAATTCGCTGCTGCTGCCGAACCAGGATCTCGATCCGGCCTACCAGAAGATCGACGTCAGCGCGTCGTATCGTCTGCATCCGCGGCTGCGCGTCTACACGACGATTGACAACATCTTCAACGAAGACTACTCCGCCGCGTTTGGGTTCCCCTCGCTTCCGGCGACGATTCGTGTCGGCGCGTCAGTGGGGCTGGGCGGCGACTGATGCGATCGTGGTAGTTTCTTCAGAGAACTACCACGATGCTCCTCCACCAGTTCTATCTCAATTGCCTCGCTCATGCGTCGTATCTGATCGGTGACGAACAGTCGAAGACGGCGGCCGTCGTCGATCCGCAGCGCGACGTCGATCAATACATCTCGTTCGCGGCGACTCACGGCCTGACGATCCGTCACGTCATCCTGACGCACTTCCATGCCGACTTCATTGCCGGCCATCTCGAGTTGCACGAGCAGACCGGCGCCACGATTTATCTCGGGCGTCCGGCGCAAGCTGAATACGCGTTCACCCCACTTGGGGACGGCGACAGCATCGAGTTCGGCAACGTGCGACTGGGCGCTCTTGAAACGCCAGGTCACACTCCCGAATCGATTTCGATTCTCGTGTTCGACCGTGCGGCCAGCGACTCGGTGCCGCATGCCGTACTGACCGGAGACACGCTGTTCGTCGGTGATGTCGGACGGCCCGATTTGCGCGCGGCTTTGGGATGGTCCGCCAACGATCTCGGCAGCTTGCTTTACGACTCGCTGCACAGCAAGCTGCTCGCACTGCCCGATTCGAGCCTCGTCTATCCCGCGCACGGCGCTGGCTCGTTATGCGGTAAAGCGCTCTCCAAGGAGACCGTGTCGACCATCGGCGAGCAGCGCCGGACGAACTATGCGCTGCAGCCGCTGACGAAGGACGCATTCATCTCGCTCGTGACCGCGGATCAGCCTGACGCGCCGTCATATTTCACCTATGACGCCGTCCTCAACAGCAAGAAGCGGCCAACGTTGAGCGAAGCGCTCACGTGGGAGTTGCAGCCACTCTCGCTCGACGACTGCCTCGAGTTGCACAAGAACGGCGTACAACTTCTCGACACGCGGGACGCAGGCGAGTTCGCCGCCGCCCACCTGAAGGGCGCGATCAATATCGGGCTGCGCGGCTCGTATGCGACGTGGGCGGGCAGTGTTCTCGATCGCGAACGCCCGATCGTCATCATCGCGGACCCGGGCGCTGAACGGGAATCCGCACTCCGCCTGGGCCGGATTGGTTTCGATCACGCGATCGGATATCTCGATGGCGGCATGGCCAGCGCGTCGGCGCGACCGGATCTCGTGTCGGAGACGACGCGGGTGAGCCCGGAGCGCGCCGTGGAGCAACTGGATGCCAACGCCACGGTCAAGCTGATCGACGTGCGTGCCGCGGGCGAGCGCGCCGCGTCATCAATCGAGCGGAGCGTCCACATTCCACTTCAGCGTCTCGTCGAGGACGTGCGGTATCTGCCGAAAGACACGCCACTGCTCGTGCACTGCGCAGGCGGCTATCGATCGTCAACCGCGGCGAGCCTGCTTCAGCGCGAGGGATTCACGAACGTCAGCGAACTGGCGGGCGGGCTCGCCGCGTGGGAAGCCTCGGGAAACCCGGTCGTCAAAGGCTGAACGTTCCCAACTCCTAGCTGGGGAGTTGGCGATTGGAGATTGGGAGTTGACGTCATTTCGTGGCGGCCGCGGCTCTCGATTTGAACCACTCGCGCGTCGCGGCCAGCTGCTCCTTCGCTCCTGGTCGTCTCATCACGACTTGTTCGAGTTGAGACAAATACTTCGGATAGCCCATGCGCGTACGGTACTCGGCCAGGAATGGTTCCATCAGCGCAAAGACGCCGACCTGCTCGCCGTTGGCGTCGTTGAACATCTGCTCGTCGATCGCCCCGTTCAGCACGAACGACGCGGCCATGTCCCAGTAGCTGGTGACCATGCGGAGGTGGCCGCTGTTCGGTCCCATCAGCGTTTGCACGACATCGTCGATTGACGAGGGATTGAACTCGCGCGCGAACCAGTTCCGCGCTTCACGCATCGTTGGCTCGCGGCGAAGCTCGTACAGGCGGAGCAGTAACGTCGCGCTTTCATATGGTGTGCTGGACATGGGTGATCCTTGAAAGTGGGAAGTTCAAAGTTCAAAGTTGGGAAGTAAGTGGGAAGTGTACTTGGCTTGTCCAGCGGCGACTTTGAACTGACTTCGAAACCTTGAACCTTGACCTTTGAACTTGAAGAGACTCAGCGCAGTCTATCGGACAACAAGGCCACCGTGAGCGCGTAGTAGTGCGCGCAGTTGTAGCCCAGGATGGCGTCGTAGTTCTCGTAGACCAGGAACTTCCGTTCGCCGACGTCCACGAGCCCGGCCGCGAGATCGGCCTTTGGAAGCGCTCCGCCGTTGGCCAGCCGGACGCCGATCTTCTGCCACTCGCGCAGCGGCCGCCGCTCGGTCATGTTGCGTCGGGCATAGCAGCCTTCGGTTCGCTTCGGAATGGTACGCTCGATCTCGTTACCCACTGCCGCGGGGACGCGCACCTCGCGGCCCCAGGTCTCGTCGTCGTTCCAGTCGAATCCCTTCATGTAGTTGGCAATGGACGCCAGCGCATCGGGTGTCGACTTCCAGATATCGCGACGGCCGTCGTCGTCGAAGTCCACGGCGTAGGTCAGATAGCTGGACGGCATGAACTGCGGCTGTCCCATCGCACCCGCCCACGATCCAGTCATCGACGATGGCTCGATGTGGCCGCGCTGCACCATGGTCAGCGCGTCGAACAACTCGCCGCGGAACATCGTCGCCCGTCTGGGTTCCCACGCCAGCGTCGCCAGTGCCTGGAACACGGGAACGTTGCCGGTCACGCGTCCATACCGCGTCTCGAGGCCCCAGATGGCCAGCAGGAATCGGCGCTGCACCTTGAAGTCGCGTTCGATGCGGCCGAGAAGCGCGCGGTGCTCGCGACCCAGATCCTGGCCGCGCTTGACCATCGTCGGGGTCAGGCGCGTGGACAGATACCGGCTGAACCCTGGATTGAGTTCGGCCTGCGAGCGGTCGCTTTCGACGACGCGGTGCAGCGGCTCGAGGCCGGAAAGCGTTTGCTGGACGAGCGCCTCGCTGAACCCGCGCTCACGTGCTTCCCTGGTCAGATCCGCGAGCCAGTCGGTAAAGGGTGGAGGCGGTGCCGGCGTAGCCTCTTGTGCCCGGCCGTGCGCTCCAGCCACGGCCAACGTGAGGGCCAGAACCGGGACGAGTATCGTCAACCACCGCATGACTTTAGAGTTATCGGCATTGTACGCTCCTTGTTCAGCACGGCCGTGAGAATCGACCCAATCCGGCTTGCATTTCTGCCGATACTCCCTGTCTAATAGGCCACCGAGCTTTGTACTGACCGATCGCCCTTTACTTCGAGAGACTTAACATGCCTTTCACACTGAACGTCAACGGGAAGACCTCGACGGTCGATGTCCCGGGCGACATGCCCCTCCTGTGGGTTCTCAGAGATGTCCTGAACTTCAAAGGGACCAAGTTTGGTTGCGGGATCGGCCAGTGCGGCGCCTGCACCGTGCAGATTGATGGTCGCGCCGTCAGGTCCTGCCAGACCGTGGTGTCGAAGGCGTCCGGTCGTATCACGACCATCGAAGGTCTGTCTCCGGATGGTTCGCATCCCGTGCAGATCGCATGGCAGGAACTGGATGTGCCGCAGTGCGGCTATTGCCAGGCCGGCCAGATCATGTCGGCGGCGGCGCTCCTCGCGCAGAAGCCGGTTCCGACTGACGCGGAGATCAACACCGCGATGAACGGCAACATCTGTCGATGCGGAACCTATGTGCGGATCCGCGAAGCCATTCACCGGGCTGCGACGCTGGGTTCGCAGCGCTCGACGTCGACGGCGCAGGGCGCCGGTGCGCAGTAAAGGGAGGACGCTGTGACCGCGATACTCCTCGACCGACGTTCATTCCTGCGCGTCAGCGCTGTCGCCGGCGGCGGCATGATGCTGGCGTTGCATCTCGATCCGGCGGAACTGCTTGCGCAGGGACCGCCACCCGGAAGCTTCGATGCGCTCGCGTTCGTGAAGATCGGCGCCGATGGCTCCGTCACCATCATGAACAAGAACCCTGAGATCGGGCAGGGCGTGATGAACATGCTCCCGATGATCAT
>JALDXQ010000096.1:0-27273 GCA_032156805.1 Acidobacteriota bacterium | reverse complement strand
CCCCACGATTCCAACGAACCGCCCGGTGCGCTGCTGCTCGGAGCGCAGCTCACGCAGTTCGTCGGGCAACCGCTTGGTCTGGGAGATGTCCTGAAGGATCTTGCGCAGCCGCTCGACGTCGAGTGGCTTGGTAAGGTAATCGGACACGCCACGCCGCAGCGCTTCCACGGCGGAGTCGAGGCTGGCTTGTCCGGTAATCAGCACGAACGCAGGAGACGTTTCATTCAGCCCGTTGATCGAATCGAACAGGTTGAGACCGCTGCCATCAGGCAGGTTCAAGTCCACCAGCACCACGTCGGGAGGCTGCCTGGAGAGTTCGACTCGCGCCTGGTCGATCGTCAGCGCGGTCGCTGTGGTGAACCCTTCGAGCTTGACCAGTTGCTCGAGGCTTTCGAGCGTACTGGGGCTGTCGTCAACGATGAGTGCGTGAGCCATGTCTCAGTCTTTCTGTCGAAACGGCCGATGGAAAGGTTATGTCAACGCACGTCCCACGGGGAGCGTTCGGCGCGTATTCGATGCGGCCGTTGTGTGACTCGATGATCGCACCGGCCACATGCAAGCCTATCGCGGTACGTCGCCGATTGTTGACGAATCGTGCACGCCACTGATGATCGCCCCGTTGAGGTGGCATTCCTTCACCAGTGTCACTCACACGGACGGTGACACCGGCGGCGCGACTGTCGGCGCTGATCACCAGGCGTCCCTGCTCTGGCATCGATTCCAGCGCGTTCAGCAGCACGTTGAGAAGCGCAAGCTGTACTTGATCTTCGAAACCAACGATCTCCTTCGAGCCGCCATTGATCTCGAGCACAACCTCGACGCGCTGTCGAGTTGCACGAGCCGCGATCAGGGTGCGAAGACGCTCGCAGACCCTGCCCAGATCGACGAGCGACTGCTCCTCGCCGGCCGCGGTGCTGAACATGAGGTCGATCGATCGGTCGAGACGTTCCACCTCACGCGGAATCGCTTCCAGACACTTCGAGAGGGCGGCATCGGCGACGCCGGGCGAACGTTGAAGCAGGCGATCGATCAGCGCCGAGTTGATACGGATCACATGGAGGATACCCTTGAGGTCATGCGCCCAGTCTCGTCCCAGAAATGCGGAGGCCCGATAGCGGGCGGCTTCCTGCAAGAGCTGCGTTGTCGCTGCTGGCGCTCGCCCGTCACGCAGCAGCAACACACGCCCTTCTCCCCTCGCCCCTGATACGGGACAGCTTCGGACGCCGATGATGCCAACGTCTGGAACCTCCACCGTCGTCTCGTCACTCGAGCCTGAGAGGCCGGTAGGCAGCGCGGAGCGTAACCCCTTCAGTCGTTCCTCGAGCGCGGCCGTAGATTCCGCACGGAGCAGTTCCCGGGCTTGCACGTCGGCTGAGACAACTTGCTCAGCCTCGTCGAGCACGACGATACCCGGATTGTAAAGCTCCAGTTCGCCGGTGCCGCTTATCCGGGCACTCCGCGTGGTGCTTTCGTTTATCAACACCGGTGGCGCCCCTTTCATTGGTCCATACCGGAGGAGCCGGGACTCATTAGGTTACCGCAACAGCTTCAGAGTTCTCAGTTCGGACGCCGGTTCAGCTGACCTGGTTGCAACCGGTCCGCGGCGCCGCTGACGAAAACTGTCAACTCCGTAGGCCGCCACGACGGCCCCCAGAACGTTGCAGACCAGTATCCCGACGGATCGAACCCTCGCCACGGGATAATCGCGATGAGGATGAGTGCCACCGAGCAGGCTATCGCCGCTAAATAGAGGTGCCTACGTTCCATGATCTATTGGACGACCCGCCGCCGGACACCCTGCACGCTCACGGCGCCATCAAACGGCCGACACGCGAAAGCCCAGGTACGTGATCCGCCGTTGACTTGACGATGACCAGCATCGGCACCGCCAGCACCGTTCCCCACGCTCCCCATAGCCACGTCCACAGCATTAGACCGATGAACACGGTCAAGGCATTCATGTTCTCGGCCTTGCCCATCAGCCACGGCGTAATCAGCCATCCCTCGAGTGACGTGACGGCGAGCGCGATGCCGGCCATTAGCAACGCCTGGGCCAGATCGCCTCCCTGCACGAGGCCAACGACCAGTAGGCCGCCGGACACAATGACCGGGCCAAAGTACGGAATGGAATTGAACACGCCGGCCAGAATTCCCCACACCGCCGCATGCGTAACGCCCAACCATACCAGCGCCCCCCATGTGAGGGCCGCAACGATGACCCCAGTCAACACGAGGACCAGGAGAAACTGCTGAATCTGGCCTTCGATGTCATCGATGATCCGCGAGGTCAGCCGCCGGCGCGCTGCGTCCGGTCCGGCAATCTCCACGAGGCTCGCGCGCGTCCGCTCCCGCAGTAGCAGCAGGAACAGCGCGAGGAAGACCACCACGACGACTTCGCCAGCCATTGTGAACACACCGCTGACGAAACGCTGGACGATCCCGGCGCCGCCGATCGCCACTGTGGTCGATGAAGCGGCTCCGGGGAGTTTCTCGAGTTCCGCAGCAGCCTGCTCCACTGCCCCGGCGCTGCGACCCACATGGGTCGTCACCAACTCACGCGCCTGGCGCGCCGCGCGTGGCAGCGATTCGATCACCTCCACCGCGTCGTCGAGGAGCGAGTACGACAGTCCGATCGTGACTGCGAGCACCAGGAGAAGGATTCCCGGCGCGCCAACCAGACGTGGCAAGCCATGCCGCTGGAGCCAACTGACCACGGGCTCGAGGGCGTAACTGACGAGCACGGCGAGTGCGATCGGAACCAGGAGATCTCGCGCCGTGCGGAGAAAGAAGAGCACGGCGACGACCGCGATTACACACAAGGCGATTGTCAGGACGCGCCGCTCCGTTGCTGCCTGCACGGCCGGGGTAGTAGCACGTCCCGTGCCGGGAACCGGCCCGGCGGCCGATCAGCCGTTCGCCCGGCGCCGTCGTGTCGTCGCTGCGCGTTTGGCGGCAGAACGCCGGAGCGCGGCACCCTTGGTCCTTGCAGCGCGCTGTGCGGCCTTGCTGCGTGCGGTCGCGGAGCGCTTCCGCGCGGCTTGCCGCGCCTGCCGCGACAACTGCTTCGTGGATGCGGAGGAACGCGGCTCTCGCTTCAACACACGACGCATGGCCCGGGACCGTGCTTTCGACGTGTGCCTCTTGCGTCCACTGCGCCCCTCGCGGAGCGCTCGTTCCGCCGCCCGACGAGTGCGCGCTGAAGTCGTCCCTGCTTTGGGTGCTGGCAGTTCGACTCCGGCCCTGCGCGCCTTCGAGAGACCGATCGCGATTGCCTGCTTCGTCGATCGCGCGCCGTGCTTCCCTTCACGAATATGCTCGATCTCCTCACGCACGAATTCACCGGCCTGGGTTGAAGGCGCCCGGCCCGTGCGTTTGGCGTGGCGAGCTCGCTCGAGTGTGGTTTTGTTCGGCATACGTGCAGCGACCGCAAGTTCCACGCCGTCGCTTGCTGAAAGTGCGACTCGATCTCGTCTGTGCATCGCTTGGGCTGCCCATTGACCCCGACTGTTGCTCGGGGTAGCCTCCGCACAGTAGCGGCAGAGGATTCGAGATGACGGCATCGAGAGTAACTGCGGCGTCGGTGATCGTGCTCGGCATGCTCGCGTCGGCGTGCACGACAGCCGATGCCCCGACGACGAACCCGGCCCGCTCAGCGCAGCCCGAACGCACGAAGGAAGAGAACATCGCGCTCGGTCGTCAACATGCGACGGCGGAACAGCTCTACCAGGCTCTTCGCGACCAGGCTCAGAACCGGCAGCCCCTTGGCTGGACCAACCTTCCCGATTGGAGCGGTGTCTACACACGCGCTCCTGTGGCGGGCTTCGCCTTCGATCCCGAACAACCCGAGGGTGGCCCGCCGACCGCCAAGCTGACGCCCGAGTACGAGGACCGGATGCGTAAGCGAATCGAGGGCGTGAAGCAGGGCATCGAGTGGGATCCGATCTCGACCTGTGCGCCGCCGGGTCATCCACGCTGGCTGACCGAGCCCTTCCTGCGCGAGTTCATCGTCACGCCCAATCAGACGTGGTTGGTCAACGAGATGGTCAACGACATTCGTCGCATCTATACCGACGGGCGAGAGCATGTCCCTGCTGCCGATCGGTATCCGCTGTACAACGGCGACTCGATTGGCTTCTGGGATGGCGACCGTCTCGTCATTCACACGAACCAGTTGCGGTCCGGTATCTATCAGCGTTCGCACCCCGACTACAGCGACCAGGTCGAGACTGTTGAAGTCTGGTACAAGGGCGACGACAGGACGATTCGTGCTGATGTCTGGGTCTACGACCCACCCGCCCTGCTCGAACCCTGGTTTACCCGGCAGTCGTACTTGAAACTGGACGATCCGGACAGGGCTCTCCGCATCAGGTACTGGAACTGCGGTGAGAACCAGAACAACACGGTGTTCCAGACCCAGGACGGCTCGACGCAGTTTCAGGATCTGACATTCACACCGACCGACGACAAGAAGGGAGGCAAGCCGTGATCACACCTCGTGGCTGTGTCGGCCTGCTCATGGGATCAATGCTGACAGTCGTCTCGATGCCGGCGTTGGCACACCATTCAGCGGCGATGTTCGAGGAGAAGAAGACGATCACGGTCGAGGGTGTGGTCAGGGAGTTTCAGTTCACCAACCCGCACTCGTGGCTGCTGGTGGACGTGACGGACAAGAGCGGCAAGGTCACGACCTGGGGCTTCGAGGCCGAAGGGCCAAGCACGCTGCAGCGCGCCGGTATTCGCCCGAGTGAGTTTCCAGTCGGCACGAAGCTGACCATCACGGGACGACCGATGAAGGATGGCCGCCCTGCTGCGATCTGGGAATCGGCGGTGCGCGCCGACGGCAAGAAGTACAACCCGCGCGAAGGCTTCGCGGTCAAGTAGCTGCAATCGAGTGAAGAACCTATTGCGATTCCAACTCGTGTGGCTCGCGGCAGCCCTGGTCGCCGCAACCACGGTTCGCGGTGCGGTCACCGACTGGCCACAGTTCCTTGGTCCCACCCGTAACGGCAACTACGGGGGACCACCGCTCGCCGATGCCTGGGGCGCATCGGGCCCGAAGACCGTGTGGCGTAAACAGGTGGGACAGGGATTTGCCGGCCCCGCGGTCGTCGGCAATCGAGTGATTCTGTTTCACCGCGTCGGCAACGAGGAGGTCGTCGAATCGCTTGACGCGGCCAACGGAAATTCGATCTGGCGATACGCCTACCGTACGGCATATCGCGATGACTTCGGCTTCGATGAAGGCCCGAGGGCTGTCCCGGTCGTCGCGGATGGCGTGATCTACACGTTTGGCGCCGAGGGTCAGCTCCATGCCGTGGACTTTGCCAAGGGCACACGGATCTGGAGTGAAGACACCATGAAGCGCTTCTCGGTGCCGAAAGGATTCTTCGGCGCCGCCGGATCCCCCCTGGTCGACAGCGGTCGCGTCATCGCCAATATCGGCGGCGACAAAGCCGGCGTCGTGGCGTTCGAGGCCAGGACCGGAAAAATCCTCTGGACTGCCACTGACGACGATGCCAGTTATTCATCGGGGGTGGGCGCCACGATCGGCGGTCGTCGTTCGGCGATCTTTTTGACGCGCGACAGCCTCGTTGGTCTCGACCCGGCGTCAGGCGCCGTGCAGTTCCAACGGCGATGGCGTGCGCGCCTGGCGGCGTCGGTCAACGCCGCTACGCCGCTCGTGATCGGGGATCAGATCTTCGTGTCCGCGCAGTACGGCCCGGGGGCCGGAGTGCTCCGCGTTGCCGGTTCGCAGTTGATGGATGTCTGGACCTCCGACGAGGTGTTGTCGAACCACTACGCGACGAGCGTCTTTTACAACGGGCATTTGTACGGTTTTCATGGACGCCAGGAATTCGGTCCGAGTTTCCGCGCCGTGGAATTTCAGACCGGGACGGTCAAATGGAGCCAGGAACAGTTCCGTGCGGGCAGCGTGCTCCTGGCTGGCGATCGCCTCGTCATCACGCGTGAGGGTGGTGAGCTCGTTCTCGCCACCGCGTCACCGCAGGCGTTCAAGGCAATCGCCCGCGCGCAGATTCTCCAGGGGGTCGTCAGACCCTACCCCGCGCTGGCCGACGGCCGCCTCTACGTCCGCAACGAGAACACACTGGTGTGTGTGGATCTACGGCAGTGAGGAACGCCATCGCGCTCATCGCGGTCGTGGCAATGGCCGCTGTTCTGTCCGCGCAGCGCCAGAGTGAAAATCCACGCGACGTTCTCGACCGCGCCATCGATGATTTCCTGGCGGGGCGGGTCAAGGAGTCCATCGTCGGGTTCGATCGTGTGGTCTCTCTCGCACCCGATGCAGCGCCGCAGCTCTGGCAGCGTGGCATCGCGCTCTACTACGTCGGGCGTTACGACGACTGCCGCAAACAGTTTGAATCTCACAGGACGGTCAATCCCAACGACGTTGAGAACCCTGCCTGGCACTTTCTCTGCGTCGCGCACGCGGAGTCGCCGCAGCGCGCGCGCGCGGCGCTCCTGCCCGTGGGCCCCGATCAGCGCTCACCGATGCGCGAGATCTACGAGATGTTCAAGGGGACGCTGTCACCTGACGCAGTGCTGAAGGCGGGAGGGCAGTCGCTCTCGGCGCGCTTCTTCGCCGAGCTCTATGTGGGCCTGTACTACGAGGCGAGCGGTAACACTTCGGCCGGCGTTACACATCTCAAGGCAGCTGCCGCCGACGAGTTCGCGCGAGCGGGCGGCTACATGCATCGTGTCGCGACGCTGCACCCGCTGCTGACTGGCCTGAAGCCCTAGAGACAGTCGCTTGCAATTCCGTGTCGATGGCAGTCCCTGGTGCCGTCGCCGAGCCGACCTGATCGCTGCATGCAAGAGAGGCGAGGACACTCAACGCCCAGAGCGCCAGGGTGACGCGACGAATGGTGAGCCTGGTTGTTCCGCGGCGATCATACGCCGGCCTTCGCGTCACGAACGCCGATCCGATAGAGGTGCGTATCTGTACGGATGAAGAGGGAGCGCTCGGCAATCGCAATCGACGCAAGTGTCGTCCCATCGAGGCGATTGGTGCCAAGCTTGCGAAATTCCCGGCCGGGTGCAAACACCGTCGTGAGCCCTTCTTCACTCAGCACGTAGACGCGCCCCTCGGCAAAGACTGGTGAGGCCGAATAGTTGCCACCAACCCGCTGCTGCCAGAGCATCTGTCCGCTCTTCGCGTCGACACACGACAGCACGCCCGTATCGCTGACGTAGTACAGCTCGTCGCCAACCAGCAGCGGCGATGGCGTGTACGGAGCGCCGCGCGTCAACCTCCAGGCAACGTGCGTTCGTGTCACGTCTCCGCGTCCGTCGACGCGAACGGCCATCAACGACGGCTCCTGGAACCCGGTAGCGATATAGACGAGACCCTGGCCGAACACCGGACGAGGGACGTTCGAAAATCCCTCGCCGTAGCTCACGCGCCAGATTTCCTTGCCGGTCAGCGGTTCGTAGGCCACCGTCCGGTATGCACCGACGGACACGAGTTGATCCTCTTCGCCGACACGAATCACCAGTGGCGTCGAGTAGGCATGGCTCCACGGGCTCCGCCGCGAAGTTCGCCAGCGTGACTTGCCTGTTTGCGTGTCGAGAGCAACGACGTAGGCTTCATCGCCCCACCCGTCGCAGTTGACGATCAACAAATCTCGATAGAGCACCGGCGAGCCGCCATTCCCGTGCTGCGCCTCGTAGCGAAGACGTGTGGTCCAGAGCACCTTGCCCGCTGTCGAGACAGCGGCGGTTCCGTCGGCGCCGAAGTGCACGAACACACGCTCACCGTCGACGATGGGCGTCGGAGAGGCCCGACTGTTTTTCACGTTGATTGGTTCGGGGGACTGGAGTTTGAACACTTCCACGTTGACGACCTCGCGGCCCGATGCCACATCCAGCCCGATGAGACGAAGCGAAACGTTCGAGTCCTCGCCTCTCGACGTACGCGTCGCGCTGACTGCGGTCAGCCATACGCGTCCTTCCGCGATGACCGGAGATGACCAGCCACCGCCAACCGGGACCTTCCACAGGACGTTCTGGGTCTCACTCCACTCGACCGGCACTCCCTGCTCACTCGAGTGCCCCTGCCCTGTCGGTCCGCGGAACTGCGGCCAGTCCGCGGGCGCCTCGGGCAACGGCGCGGCGAATAGCGTCGGATCGTAAGACCCGCCCGAAAGCACGAGGGTCAACGCGGACGCGGCCAGGACACACGTACGCGACGAGAAGAGCCCGCGAGCGGGCCCTCCTCGTACACGTCGAGCGCCGGTTGCGTTACGAGCGCTGAACCTCGAATCCTTCAACGGCCACATCGAGTTGATGGTTGACGCGGAAGCCGACAATGCCGTCGGTGCTGATGCCAGCCTTCGGCACGGTATGCACGACCGTCCCATTCACGACATACGAGACCGTATCGCCCGCGACCCGCACTTCAAGCGTGTTCGACGACCGGCCGCTGCCATCGGGACGTCTTACTGCTTGATGGGGCGCGCGCTGAACGTCCTTCGTCGCATCACCGGTTCGCTGGCGCACGAGGAACGAGCCGTCCTGTGCGACCACGAAGTAGGTGTAGGTTTGGCTCGCCCCTTCCAGTTGCGAGCCGCCAAAGATTAGCCCATAAAAGTTTGTGTGGCTGCTCGGCTGGTTGAGGTTAAATGTCGCCTTCAGTGTGTAGTTGCCGGCAGCGTTATTGCGTGCGTTCCAGAACGTTCCAGCTGGACCGCCTTTGACGTGAAGGCCTGAGCCTTTGGTCGTGAAGGTCAGGTCAGGCCGATCATCGGGATCCTGGGCATTCTGGCTACGGTCGATCCGCATCTTCCAGCCTTCCGGGGACTGTGCGGACAGTGGCAGAGTTACACAGCTGGTCAATAGAAGAATTACAAGTGCATAACGCATTGGCGGAGTCTCCCTCGTGGTCTATTCAAAGGCCTGTATCAGGCCGCTCTCGTGCGTGTACCGCGTTTCGTGATCCGGGGTCAAGGCAGGTGCGACGTTACCTCATCTGTTTTGCTCATCCAAGGGTGCCACACTAAGGCGCTGTTGGCGTCCAATCGTCACATGGATGCTGCCGGTTGATTCGCGTCGATCCCAGGGCATGTCAACGTCGAACACTCTACGCAGTCGTGTATCACGCGAGACGCGCCAACTGCTCATCGCGGCGCTGGTCGCGCTGCTCGCCCTTTGGGTGCTGGCGCGCATTCGCTTTCCTGGGCAACCGGCGAGCCCCAATCCGATTCCCTCACTCTTGTCTCAGCTATCGAGCGTGCCACGCTTCGCCAACCTGGCAAGCGAGATTGCGGAATTGCAAGGCCGCCTCGCGAACTCATGGCTTGCCATACCGATCGCGGCAGCCGACGACACCGCTGAAGACGGCCCGCGTCGCCGGACCGCCATGAGACTTGGCAACGGCCGGGCGATCGTTCTGCTCCGCAGCGGTGATCAACTTCCGAACGATGCAGATATCGTCGCCGCCGATCGCGTGACGGGCCTTGCCGTCATTCGGGCCGACTCGGAATCCACGCCAGCGGGCATCCCTCCCTGGATGCCGCAGTCGCTCGACAATCCGCGCTATCTCATGGCGACGGTAGGCAACTCCGTGGGCGTCTCGTTACGCCCGGTCCTTGTCGGGTCGTTGGTCGAGGTCCGGAGTTCGGCGTGGCCTGGTGCGATCTGGGGAGTACCTGAAGGGACAGATCTCGCGGCGTCGGCGTTCGTGTTCACGACATCCGGCGAAATCGCCGGCCTCGTCGTGCGTGAACCCGTCGGACTCGCGATTGTGCCGTGGGACATCGTGGTCGCCGAGGCCAACCGCATTCTCAGCCTGGAACGCAGAGTCGCAGTCGACCTGGGCATCGAGGTTCGTCCCCTCACCTCCGCTCTCACGCGGGCGACGGGTGCTACTCAGGGGGTCGTCGTTGCGTGGGTCGACTCACGAGGGCCAATGGCGAAACGGCTCGCGGTCGGTGACGTGATCGAAGGGCTCAACGCACAACCCATCGTGCACACGCGTGACTGGGAAGTCGCCAGCGGCCGGCTTCACGCTGGCGACGCCACACTGCGTGTGCGCCGCAAAGGGAAGACGCTGGACCTTACGGTCAACTTACCGGTGGCCGAGATCCCTGCGCCCACCACGTCGCTGGGCCTGACGCTGAGGAACATCCCGGGCGTCGGCGCCACCATCCTGCGAGTCGAGCCTCGTTCAGCCGCCAGCCTCGCGCGGCTGCAAGAGGGAGACCTCATTACGCTGGCAGGCGACATCACAGCCCCCACGGTGGCGCAGGTCGGTGAGGTGTTCCGATCCGCTGAAGTCGGCGAGGCGATCATGCTCGCAATCACGCGAGGCAGGGCGCACCTCGTCGTGGGGTTGGTGAAGTGATGCCGGAATCACTGCATTCCGGCACGATGACGTCAGAACTCCAAACCGGCGAGATGACCGTCGATCGCATGGCGGCCACTCCACCCGCCCGCCCGCTCCCGTGGCACGTGCGGTTCGGTCTCAGCTGGTCCACCGGCGCAGTCCCTGTCGTTCTCATTTTGCTGCTCGGCGCGGCACTCGGCCCGGAAGGACTCGCCGTCCTGACCCCGGGTGTCCTTCTCGTGATCGATCCCGTTCTTCCGGTCGCCATTGCGGCCCTTGGAATCCTTGCCGGCCTCGAGTTCACGCGACCCGCGGCCCCGCACCGCTGGTCACTGCTCGGAAAGGCGAGCATCGAGTCGATGTTCACGTGCGTGCTCGTTGCCATTGGCGTATGGCTCGTCGTACCCGTGTTTCCCGATGTCGCGAGATCCGAGGTATGGCTGCTGGCGCTGATGGCCGGCCTCTGCGCATCGATGTCAGCGACGCTGCCAGACGCTGATCCTGATCGCCTGCGCCCGCCGGTCATCCGCATGCGCGACCTGGACGGCCTGCTCCCGGTCGCGATCGGCGCCAGCGTGCTCACCTTCATCCCTTCGTTCTCGGTGCTGGCGTCTGTCGGTCTCATCATCCAGACGACGATTCTCGCGCTCCTCATTTCCGCGACCGCATGGCTCCTGCTCTCCGATAGCTCGCCGAGCACGGAGCAGCGGGTGTTCTCGATCGCCGCCCTCCTGCTGATCGGCGGCATCGCCGATTACCTTTCGCTGTCGGCTCTGGCGGGTGGCCTGCTCGCGGGCCTCTTCTGGGGCTACGTTGGCGGCGTCTCGCGCGATTGCATCGAGCGGGACGTCCGCTATCTCCGACATCCACTGATCGTCCTGATGCTTCTGGCGGCAGGAGCGAAGACGACCTTCTCTGGGTGGATTCTCGTGTTTGCGGCTGCGTATCTGTTGCTTCGCGTCGCCGGCAAATTGCTGGGCGGCTGGCTTGCCCGGCGCGCCCCGGGCGTCTCCATTCCGGACGGCGTGGGTCCCACGCTGTTGCCACCAGGCGTCTTCGGCATCGCGTTCGCCGTCGATGCGAGCTCGATGATGGAATCGGCGGGCGCCGCCATTCTGGCCGCCACCGTGCTCGGAAGCATCGGCTCGCAACTACTGGCGGCACTCTGGCACCCGGCGGAGGCGCACGAGTGAAACAGCTTGCCGCACTGGGCCTCGCCGTCGTCGTTGTCCTGTGGGTCCGCGCTTTGGGAGGCCCGGTCGCATCCGGGACCGCCGGGGCCGCCCTGGCCATTGGCTTTACCTTGCTCGGCGCCTGGGTGGCCGGTGACGTTCTGCGCCGTTTCAGGCTTCCCCGCCTCAGCGGCTATCTCCTCTTCGGTGTCCTGATCGGCCCCAACGTCGGTGATGTCATCACCGAGACGATGGCCGTGCAACTTCACTTCGTCACTGGCATCGCGACCACGCTCATCGCGTTGATCGCCGGGCTCACGCTGAACCTGGAACGGCTCGGCCAACAGTTCAGAGCGATTGCGCGCCTCACCGCATTTACGCTCGCCGTTTCAATGGTCGGCATCGGTGCCGTCGTCTGGCTCGCATGGCCGTGGCTTTCGATCGCACCGAGCGCAACCGGGTTGGAGCGCCTGGCGATTGTGACACTCCTCGTCCTGATGACCGTGAGCTTCTCGCCGACGATGACGGCGGCGGTGACCACAGAGACGGGCGCGCGCGGCAAGCTGAGCGAGACGGTTCTCACGGTCGTGGTCCTTGCCGACCTGGTGATCCTGGTGTTGTTCTCGCTGGCGATGCTCTTTGCGCGTGTGGCAGTCGGCGCCACGGCAAGTGATGGTGCCAGCCTGCTCGCCCGTTTCACCTGGGAGATCGGCGGGGCGGTGGCTTTCGGTGTCTTCGTCGGCGCAATGTTTGCGCTCTACCTGCGCTACGTCGGTCGAGAGATCGCACTCGTCGTCATCGCGGTCTGCGCGGTACTCAGCCAGGTCGGCAGCACACAGCAGTTCGAACCGCTGCTCGCGGCCGTCGCCGCCGGCCTCGTGATCGAGAACCTGTCGCTCGCACAGGGCGATGCGCTGAAGGCAGCGGTGCAGGGTGCGGCGCTGCCGGTGCTGGTGATTTTCTTCGTCGCCGTCGGTACGTCGCTTCGGCTCGACGTGCTCGTCGAGAGCGGTTTTATTGTCATCGCGCTCTCTGCGGTCCGGCTGTTCTTCATCAGGCTCGGCGTTTCACTTGGGGTGCGCTCGTCCGGGATCGACAAGACGGTCGGTGACTACATCTGGACCGGACTGGTCTCTCAGGCAGGGATCACGCTTGGCTTCGCGGCGCTGGTGGCGTCGGAGTTTGCCGACTGGGGACCGCGCATCCAGGCGTTGCTGGTCGCATTCATCGCGATTCACGAACTGCTGGGTCCGCTGCTGTTCCGATACGGACTCTGGCGGAGCGGAGACCTGGAGCCGCCGCCGCGACGGCCGCTGGTCGTCGTGTCGAACCGCGAGCCCTATCTCCATCGCCAGGATGATCGCGGGCGGATCGTTGCAACGCCTGCAACAGGCGGCGTCGCCGTGGCGCTCGATGCGCTCATGCGGGAGCGGAACGGCGTCTGGGTCGCGCACGGAGCCGGGCCAGCGGATCGGGAGGTCGTCAACCGCGCGGACAAGGTTCCGGTGCCGCCCGATAGCCCTTCCTATGAGTTGCGTCGGCTCTGGCTGGAGGAACCGACGTTCTCCGCGTACTACAACGGGTTCGCGAACGAGGGCCTGTGGCCGCTGTGCCACCTGGTCGACGTGCGTCCGCAGTTTCGCACTGAAGACTGGACTGCGTATCGCGACATCAATACACGATTCGCTGCGGCCGTCAGCGAGGAAGTGCGCGCCGCAAATACTCCCGTCTTCATTCAGGACTACCACCTTGCCCTCGTCGCACCGGCGCTGCGAGAGCGGCTGCCGGAGGCGCGCACGGCGCTGTTCTGGCACATCCCGTGGCCCTACCCGGATCGGTTCCGCATCTGTCCGTGGGCACCCGACCTTCTGAGAGGACTGCTCGCCAACGACCTGCTGGCGTTTCAGCTGGAGCGCGACCGCCGCAACTTCCTGCTCGCCGTCGAGGAAGAGCTCGATGTCGAGGTCGAGCACGAGCTGTCACGCGTTCGCTTTGGCGATCGCAATACCACGGTGGTGTCGGTTCCCATCGGCGTCGATTACGACCGCATCCAGGCCATCGCTGCCGAACCATCGCTCGTTACCGAGCAGGCGCGCCTCGCGCGCCTCTTCCGTCTGTCGGCCGAGATCATCGGCATCGGTGTCGATCGGCTCGACTACACGAAGGGGATCCCGGAACGTCTCGACGCGCTCGACGCGCTGCTCACCCGTCGTCCCGCTCTGCGAGGCAAGCTGACGTTCGTGCAGATCGGTGTGCCGTCACGGTCGGCGATCGATAGTTACGCGGCAATCGAAGCGGAGATCGGTCTCCGTATCTCCGCCATCAACGCGCGTCACCGAGTCGCCGGAGGCGCGCCGGCCGTTCACTACCACACCAAGCCGCTGACCATCACGAGCCTCGTGGCGCTCTACCGCCTGGCCGACTTCTGCATCGTCAGCTCGCTCCACGACGGCATGAACCTGGTCGCCAAGGAGTTCGTGTCGGCACGCGACGATGACGATGGGGTCCTGGTGCTGAGCAGGTTGGCCGGTGCCGCGCAGGAGCTGCGCGAAGCCGTGATCATCAATCCGTACGACGTGGATGGCTTTGCCGACGCATTGCTGCAGGCGATCGATATGCCGCTCGACGAACGGCGGGCGCGAATGCGCGCCATGCGACGCATCGTCGCCGGGCGCAATGTGTTTGGCTGGGCCTCCGACATCCTGGAGGGTCTGGAAAGCCTGTGGACAAAACCCCTGCACTATTCGGTTCGCCGGTGGGAGGACATGCCGGTGTGAAGTGTACCAACCCCATTCTTGCCCCTGAGTACCTTTCGGCTCTTCGTTCGTTCGCGCAAAGCAGGGTCCTACTCGCCTTTGACTACGACGGAACCCTGTCGCCGATCGCTCCGACGCCTCAGAGCGCCCACCTGCCCGCAACGACGAGGCAGTTGCTCGTACGCGTCGCGGCTCAGTACCCGGTGGTCGTGATCTCCGGGCGGGCGCTCGCCGACATTTCCGGGCGCGTCGGCGACATCGGAGTCCGCCATGTGTTCGGCAATCACGGGCTCGAGTGGTCGGGAGGAAAATCCCGGCCGCCGCGTGCCCAGGTTCACGGGTGGGTCGATCAACTACGTGAGCGACTATCGGGGCACCCGGGGGTGTTCGTCGAAGACAAGACGCATTCCCTGTCGGTGCACTACCGGCTGGCTCCTGACAACGAGCGTGCACTCCAGTTCATCCTGCCGGTTGTTCGCACGTTGCCTGACGTCAGGATCATCAGCGGTGCCGCCGCCGTGAACCTGCTTCCGAGCCACGGCGCGAACAAGGGCGTCGCGCTCCGCCGCGCGTTCGAGGAGACGGGCTGCGAGAAAGCGATGTACGTCGGCGACGACGACACCGACGAAGACGCGTTTGGAGCGTTGAAGCGAGAACTGCTCCTGAGCATCCGCATCGGCGCGTCGTGCACTTCGAAGGCGAAGTACCACCTGGATGCGCAGGAATCGATCGATTTGCTGCTGCAGGCGCTGATCGACGCCCGCGCCTAGATCTTCAGCCTGGTGTGGCTCGTCATCTCGCCGGAATCGTCCATCGCCGCCTGGCGCCGCTTGATGTAGATGACGACGCCGGCAACGATGAGACATCCGACCACGGCAATGGCCAGCAGCACACCGGCCATCGCAAACATCCCGATCACGAAGTCGATACTGATGTCACCGGTCGGGTCGGGAGGCTTGCCGACATCGACGATGATCGGGTTCTGCATCAGGCCCAGCATGACTAGCGAGGCCCCGCCTCGTTAGTCGAGGCGTCTCTGTGCCCCGCGTCACGGGGCGCGCCGGCTTGACCGGGAAAAGCGTGTCTCATTCGTCAATCATCTCGCCGATCGAAGCCGACTAACACTCATCCAGGACGCGCCAGGTGGCCACGTCGCGCGCCAGTTCCACGAGCGTGCGAACGCCTACTCCCGTGGCCCCCTTGGGTTGGTATGGCTTGGGCTCTTCCGCCCACGCGGTGCCGGCGATATCCATGTGCACCCACGGCAGATCGCCGGCAAACTCCTTGATGAAAAGCGCCGCAGTGATCGCTCCACCTGGCCGTCCACCGGTGTTGCTCAAGTCAGCAATCTCGCTCTTGAGCTGCTCTTTGTAATCCTCGAAGACGGGCATTGGCCACGACCGGTCGCCGGCTCGGTCACTCGCGCGGCGCACATCCTCGACCCACGCAGGCGGCGTTCCAAACAACCCACTCGTCGTCTTGCCCAGTGCGACCACGCACGCCCCGGTCAGCGTGGCCACGTCGACGAGGTGTGTTGCGCCGCGCTGACGCGCCAGCCACAGACCATCACCGAGAATGAGCCGACCCTCGGCGTCGGTGTTGATGATCTCCACCGTCTTGCCATCGGCGCTGGTGAGCACATCGCCCGGCTTGACCGCGCGTCCACCTGGCATGTTCTCGGTCATCGGGATGACCGCGATGCAGCGAATGGGAAGCTGCAATCGCGCGATCGCAGACATGGCGCAGATGACGGCAGCTCCGCCTGACATGTCGTCCTTCATCTTGTCCATGTTGTCGGCGGGCTTGATCGAGATGCCGCCGGTATCGAAGGTGATGCCCTTGCCGACGAGACCGAGGACCACGTTGGACGGTGCCTGCCTGGGCTCATGACGCAGAATCACGACGCGCGGTGGTTCCTGGCTCCCGCGCGCCACGCCCAGCAACATCCCCATCTTGAGCGCCGCGATATTCGGCTCGTCGAGTACCTCGACGTTCAACCCGGCGGCGGTCGCGATCTCGGTTGCGCGCTGGGCAAACGCACGCGGCGTCAGGTCATTTCCTGGCTCGTTGGCCATCGCACGTGCCTGGTTGGTGCACTCGCCCAGGATTCGGCCTCGTTCGATCGTCCCGGCCGTCTCCGCTGGTGCATCGGCCACCCTGATGTCCACGCGCTCGAGCCACGACGGGCCGGGCCCCGCCGTTTTCCGCGCACCGCCGTCGTAGCTGGCGAGCACGACCCCTTCGGCCATCGCCTGCGCCGCGACCAACGGCTCGACCAGGGTGCCGGGCCGGAAAAGCACGGCCACGCGGGTTATCCGTCGCTGTCGCGCGAGGAGGCCTCCAATCGTCGCAATGCGGCGGAAATGGTCGGGCGTCGTCTCCATGCTTTTGCCGGCGCCAACGAGGGCAAGACGGAGCGCCTTCCACCCTGACAGTGCAGTCACGAGCACTTCGTACGGCTTCCCGGTGAACTCACCGCGAGCTCGAGCACGACTGATTTCTCCCCCGGACGCCCGATCGAGATCCGGTTCGTCGGCATATTCGTCGTCGACAAAGGATGGAATTACGAGCAGATCCACGTCGAGCTCGGCTGCCGGGTGCGCGGTCAGCGTGAGCGGCGGTGTTTTGTAAGCCGTCTGCATTGCATCGATGTCCTATCCGCGGCATCGATCACCGGAGTGTGCTCGTCCGACTGGGATTTAGGGTTAGAATCGGATCAAAGCCTGCCCGGGAGATCGACGTGCCCTATTCGCCACGCGCGTTCTGTGCGCTCTCGGCTGCAATTGTCAGCCTGTCCATGGCCGGACTACCGTCCGTCGACGCTGTCCTCAGCGCGCAGTCGAGTGGCGAAGCCAAGAAGCCCAGTCTATCACTCAGAGTGACGCCTCCGGTCGGCTTCGCACCTCTGCGCACACGGCTCGTCGTCGACGTGCGGGATGGCGACAACGACTATGCGGACTTCTACTGCCCGACGGTCGAATGGGATTGGGGTGACGGGACGGTCTCGGCGAACTCGGAAGACTGCGATCCGTATGAGGCCGGCAAGAGCTCGATTCGGCGGCGCTTCTCGACGGAGCACACCTTCCGGCAGCCGGGCGCGTATCGCGTGGCGTTTCGGTTGAAGCAGAAGGATCGCGTTGTCGGGATGAGCAGCGTCAACGTGCAGGTCCGCGCCGGTCTGCCGCAGTTCTGATCATCAAGCGTCCTGCCTAGACGGGAACCGGCGGTGGCACGATGCGCCGCTCGGTGAAGAGACTTGTAATCGCGGCGCCGAGACCGATCGTCCACGCCACGAATTCGACCAGCAGTCCTGCCGACCGCATCGGCCACGCCACCGGGCTCAGCCAGCCCAGGCCGTAGGCCATCAGCTGGCCAAGTACTGTCACGCCGATGATCACGGCGTAGCCAACCAGGAAATCCACTAGAGATGCGTGCGCCGGGTCTCCCCCACGCAACGCACGGCCGATGCGAACCGCCACTCCGGTGAAGCCAGCCACCCAGAGCAGCGCCAGCGCGGCAAGCACGAACGGAATCGCCGCGAGTAACGGGATGCCGATGATCGAGACGATCAGCATGATCGTCACGATGGCGAGCACTGGCACGAACAGCACTTCGACTGCGAGACCAGTCACGATGGATGCACCGGGAGAGCGGCTCGAGATGTTGCTAATCCAGCCGGGCGCCACCAACGTGAGGAGCAGGGCGACCGCCATCGTGAACGAGAGCCTGAAGACCGAGCCCCAGAAGGTCACCGTCGGCCACCACTGGTTCCATTCCGGATCGAAGGTCACGCCAGGCCACAGGGCCGCCTCATCGATCGTGCCCTGGACTGTTGCTCCGGGCTCCTGGGTTACTGCCCCACCAACCGTTACGACATTGCCCTGAACGAACGCTTTCGGGCCCAGGCGTAACCCGCCACCAACCACGACCACGTCGTCTTCGGCACGACCGTCGATTCGCGCCGAACCACCGAGGACCACGATCGGCTCCGCCGAAGTCTCGCCCTCGGCCAGCGTATAGCTGCGAAGGATGCGGAGGTGGACACCGTCGAAACGCTCCCCGAACCGTTCCATGCGCTCGCGGCGCTCTTCACGCCGCTGCTCGATTCGTTCCCGCCGCTCCTCGCGGGACTCCTCGCGCTGCTGCCGGAGGCGCTCGCGGCGCTCCTGGCGCGTTTCGGCCGGATCCCAACGGAAATCGTCGTTCGGCCGTCCTTCAGGTGTTTGTGCCCACGCTGACGAGACGGCGAGCAGCACCACAAGCGCAGCGATCCCTCGAGTCACGGCGGCTACTCCCTCGCCGGTTCAGACGGAGGCACCGGCAGCGAAGTTCCCGGCTGCCGAACTGAGAATGAAGAACTAGACCGATATGACCATCGCGATGCCCATGCCACCACCGATGCAAAGCGAAGCGACACCCTTGCCCCCTCCGCGGGCGCGCAGGGCGTAGATGAGCGTGGTCAGGACCCTGGCCCCGCTGGCGCCGATCGGATGGCCGAGCGCCACGGCACCGCCCCTCGTGTTGACCTTCGAAGCGTCGAGGCCAAGTTCACGGCCTACTGCAACAGCCTGGGCCGCAAACGCCTCGTTCAGCTCGAAGAGATCGATGTCCGTCAGCGCCAGACCGGCACGCTGCAGAGCGGATCGAACGGCATTGACGGGCCCCATCCCCATGATCGCGGGGTCGACACCGGTTGAAGCAAACGAGATGACATGCGCAATCGGTTCGCGGCCGAGTTGCCGCGCTCTTGCCGCGCTCGCGATCACAAGAGCCGCTGCACCGTCGTTGATGCCCGATGCATTGCCCGCGGTCACGCTACCGCCCTTCTTGAAGGCCGGCTTCAGCGCAGCAAGCGTTTCGACTGTGGTGCCACGCCGGGGGTGCTCGTCAGTGTCGAAGCGCGTGCTCTCTCCCTTTTTCTGGGCGATGGCAACCGGTACGATCTCGTCCGTGAAATAGCCGCTCGAAATAGCGTGCTCGGCGCGGCGCTGGCTCTCAGCGGCAAAGCTGTCCTGGTCCACGCGCGATACGCCAAACCGATCGACGATCGCCTCGGCGGTCATGCCCATGTGACATCCCTCGATCGCGCACGTCAGTCCTTCGGCAAGAATCGAGTCCGTCACCTCAGCGTGGCCCATTCGTAAACCCCAGCGCGCTCCCTTCAGCATGTAGGGTGCGTTCGACATCGACTCCGTCCCGCCGGCCACCGCCAGGTCGATGTATCCCGTCTGCATCGCCTCGGCTGCGTGCACGACCGCCTGCAGCCCGGAACCACAAACGCGATTGACGGTTTCGCTCGGCACTTCCCTGGGGATGCCGGCCTTGAGCGCCGCTTGCCTGGCGACGTTCATCCCGGCGCCACCCTGCAGGACACACCCCATGATGACGTCGCCGATCGCGGCCGCCTCGATGCCCGCGCGCGCGACCGCTTCGCGAATGACGATGGCACCGAGGTCCGCAGCAGCAACGTCCTTCAACGCACCGCCGAACGATCCGATTGCCGTTCGACACGCGCTGAGGATCACTGTGGGCTCTTTGAGCATGAATCCATTTTAGGCTCGGCTCTGGGCGCTGGGCTCTCGACTTGAGACCTCGACTCAGGGCCGTCGGCTTCGGCGTGTGGCCCATAGTTCTGCCGATAGCCCGAAGCCTGAAGCCGAGAGCCTGAAGTGTTATAACCAGCAAATGGACCAGTTCGACTTCGGCGGCGCCATCGCGTGGCAGCCGAGTTCCGAGTACATCGAGCGCAGCCGGCTCACGGCATTCATGCGCAAGCACGGGCTCGATAGCCTCGACGGGCTGATGAAGCGGTCGACCACCGATCTCGAATGGTTCTGGCGCGCCGTGATGGACGACCTCGGGATCGAATTCTACGAACCGTACACACGTGTGGTCGATCTCTCGCCGGGCATCGCGAGACCGAATTGGTGCGTGGGTGCGCGCATGAACATCGTGCACAACTGCCTGGATAAATGGGCAGGCACACCCACCGCGCATCGCGACGCCTTGCGCTGGGAGGGAGAAGAAGGCACGACGAGGGTGATGACTTACGCGGAGTTGCTGCGAGAGGTGAACCGTGCGGCCAGCGGGCTGCGGGCGCTCGGCGTCGGCCGCGGTGAGCGTGTGGCGCTGTTCATGCCGATGTGCCCGGAGCTCGTGGCTGCGTTCTTCGCGGTGATCAAGATTGGCGGCATCGTGCTGCCGCTCTTCTCGGGATATGGCGCGGATGCCGTCAGCAGCCGACTCGAGGACGCGGGCGCAAAGGTTCTGATCACGAGCGACGGATTCTGGCGCCGGGGTCAACCCGTGAGGCTGAAAGACATCGCCGATGCGTCAGTGGCGGCCGTGCCTTCGGTGATGCATGTGATCGTCGCGCAGCGAATTGGCGCCGCTGTCGCGATGGGACCGCGCGATCTGTGGTGGAGCGATCTACTCGCCGGTCAGCCGGATTCATGCGCCACCGAGCACACCGGCGCGGACGAACCGCTGATGATCATTTACACGTCGGGCACGACCGGCCGCCCCAAAGGCGCCGTGCACTCGCACTGCGGATTCCCGATCAAGGCCGCGCAGGACATGCTGCACTGCTTCGATGTCCACGACGGCGACACGATGTACTGGGTCAGCGACATGGGTTGGATGATGGGACCCTGGGAAGTCCTCGGGATGACGCTGCTTGGTGGCACCATGGTGCTCTACGACGGCGCGCTGGACTTCCCCGCTGCGGATCGCCTGTGGTCCCTCGTCGAGCGTCACCGCGTCAATGTTCTTGGCGTGTCGCCCACGCTCATCCGGGCACTGATGCGGCATGGTGACGATCCCGTCCGCGCGCACGACCTCAGTTCCCTTCGCATTCTCGGATCGACCGGAGAGCCCTGGAATCCTGAACCCTGGAAATGGTTCTCCGATGTCGTCGGTCGCGGCCGGCTGCCGATCATCAACTATTCGGGCGGCACCGAGGTATCCGGAGGCCTCGTGGGCGGCAACGTCTTGACGCCGTTGAAACCCGCCGCTTTTGCCGGTCCGCCACCAGGAATCGCAGCCGATGTCGTGGACGATCAGGGACGACCGGTTCGCAATCAGGTCGGTGAACTCGTCGTACGCGCGCCGTGGATCGGGATGACGCGGGGCTTCTGGAATGATGAGGAGCGCTACCTCCAGACCTATTGGTCGCGCTTCCCCGGCGTCTGGGTGCACGGTGACTGGGCCGCCATTGATGACGATGGCCTGTGGTACATCGTCGGGCGGTCGGATGACACCATCAAGATCGCTGGCAAGCGGCTGGGTCCGGCAGAAGTCGAGTCGGTCCTGGTCGATGATCCCGCCGTGCTCGAAGCCGCCGCGATCGGCGTGCCCGACGAGATGAAAGGACAGGCGCTCGTCTGCTTTTGCGTGCTGCGACCCGGGCACACACCTGACGACAACTTGACCCGCCGCCTGACTGCGCTCATTGTCGATCGACTGGGCAAGCCTCTCAAGCCGAAGGCGATCGAGTTCGTGCGCGACCTGCCCAAGACGCGCAACGCGAAAGTCATGCGCCGGGTGATCCGGTCGGCGTATCTCGGCGAGGCTCCTGGCGACATGTCATCGCTTGAAAATCCCCACGCCGTCGACGAGATCCGCCTCATGCGGCGTACGTAGTGTCCGGCTTTAGCCGGACCTCTTCGGCTTCAGCCGGATACGCGCCTTTACCCCTTCTTCGAGAACGTGGCGCTCCACGTCGGCGCTGCCGCCTTGACCAGTTCGAGCAGCCGCGGCGGGATGTCGTTCTCACCGGTGAGCGCCCTGATCTCGAGGACATCATCGAAGCCGAGCCCGCTCGGGCACTTGAGCGCCCAGCGGATCGCCTCCTCTTGCGAGTCGACCTCGAGGATGTAGAAGCCGCCGACCAGTTCTTTCGACTCGGCGAATGGTCCGTCGACCACACCGCGCTTGCCCTTCTTGACCTCGATGCGTGCCACGTCGCCGCCCGGCTTCAGCCCCTCGGCTGCCACCAGCACGCCCGCCCGGTGGAGCTCCTCGTTGAATCTCATGTAGGCGCTGAACAGTTCCTCGTTGAATGGCGCGTTGGGGTCAGCTGATGTGCTGTCCTTGCCTGGGTGCGCCGTGATGATGAATCGCATTTGCGTTTGCTCCTTCCTCATGGGTACGTCGTTCACGATTCACTGCCTGACACCAGAACGACGAAGGAGGAACCGCTGGATCGACAGCCGCGCAACTATTTTCTCTTGGTGCCCTCGAAGGTCCCGTCCGGACCGGGGAGGAACGGTGTGACGTTCAGCACGGCCCCGATCGGAATCGCGCCATAAACATGTGGAAAGAGGGCGGCCCCTCCCTCCAGGTTCTCGTAACGAACCTCCGAACGCAGCCGCGTCGGGTCGATGTGTAACAGCACCAGATCCCGGCGTCCGCGGAAGCGCTGATTCGCCACCCAGATGTACTGCTCGGCTGTCGAGCAGTGGATGAAGCCCTCCGTCGCAAGAGAGTCGGCTTCGTAGATGCCCGCTCCCAGGGCCGCCTCCCACTCCGCGCGAGATGTGATGTGAAAGATCATCACTCGCGGCCTTTCATGAGCTCGGATCGCCAGTGCGCGGCACGCTCGAACACGGTATCGACAGTCTGGCCATCGGTCAGGCCGGCTCTGAGTTGTTGAAGGCGGACGATCAGGCGATCGAGTGCGTTGCCAATGTCGCCCGCGTTCGAGGTGCATACCTCGCGCCACACATCGGCAGGGCTGGACGCCAGTCGCGTCGAGTCCATCAGGCCTCGCCCTGCGAGTCGCAGGCCGCTCGAAGCCGTCGCCTCGCCAACGACTTCCATGAGCGCACTGACCGTCAATTGCGGGAGATGGCTGAGAAAAGCCATCAGTCGATCGTGCTCGTCGGCACCCATCGTGATTGGTCTCGCACCCAGGCTCTGAACGAACGCGGATAGTCGTTCCACTGCCTCCGGCGCGCCGGATTCATCTGGCGTCATGATCCAGGGCCTGCCGCGAAAGAGGTCCGCTCGCGCGAAGGCAAACCCACCCTGTTCCGCTCCGCCGATTGGGTGGCCTCCAACAAACGGAGCGCGTGATGCGGACAGCGCACTGGCTGTCTTGACGATGTCGCGCTTGGTGCCGCCGACATCGGTAATGATCGCGTCTTGCCCCAGACTCGCGGCAACCTCTGGCAGCAGACGGACGTTCTGCTCGACGGGCGCAGCCAACACGACGAGGTCAGTGTCTCCAAGCTCGCCAGCACCGTGTGCCGTACGGTCGATCGCGCCGCTTCCCGCGGCATGCGCGAGCACCGCCGCACGATCGACCGCGGTGATGCGGACCGACGGCCAGCGCTCGCGCACCGCCAACGCGATCGAGCCACCGATCAGGCCGAAACCGACGATGGCGATGCGTTGAAATGGGGGCTCTTCGCCTGATGGTGACATCTGTCAACTCCCAACTTCCAATTCCCAACTTCCAAACCGCCCGGAAGCCTTGGGAGTTGGGAGTTGGGTATTGGGAGTTGTGAAGTCTTACCTCGCCCAGCCGCGACGGGCCATCGGCTCCAGGCAGATGCTGCGGCCGATGGCGGGAGCGATGATTCGCAGTTCCGCCATCAACCGATCGAATTGCGCGGGATACATCGACTGAGCGCCGTCGCTCAGCGCCCGATCGGGATCGTTGTGCACCTCGATGATCAGCCCGTCGGCTCCGGCGGCAACAGCCGCGCGCGCCAACTGCGCCACCATGTCACGCCGGCCGGCACCGTGGCTGGGATCGGCAACGATGGGCAAGTGACTCAGCTTCTTGACGACCGGTATAGCGGAGATATCGAACGTGTTGCGCGTGGCCGTCTCGAACGTGCGGATGCCACGCTCGCACAGGATGACCTCGTTGTTGCCGCCGGCCAGGATGTACTCGGCCGAGAGGAGCCACTCTTCGATCGTGGCGGCAATGCCGCGCTTGAGGAGCACCGGCTTGCGCACGTGGCCCAACTCGCGGAGCAGCGTGAAGTTCTGCATGTTCCGCGCGCCCACCTGGAAGATGTCCGAGTACTTGCCGATGAGCTCGATCTGGCTGATGTCCATGACCTCGGAGATGAGCTTCAGGTTGTGGGCGTCGGCCGCCCGCCGCAACATCTGAAGTCCTTTTTCGCCCAGGCCCTGGAAGCTGTACGGCGAGCTGCGCGGTTTGAAGGCGCCCCCGCGCAGAATCTTGGCGCCGGCGCGCTTGACGGCTGCGGCGCTGGCCATGACCTGCTCTTCGGTCTCCGCCGAGCATGGTCCGGCCATGACGATCACCTCGTCGCCGCCTATCCGCACGTCGTCGAGGACGACCACCGTATCTTCCGGCTTGTAGGTGCGGCTCGCGCGCTTGTAGGGCTCGGTGATGCGCAGCACTTCGTGCACGCCATCGAGTATCCCGATCAACTCGGGATCGACCTTGTGCGCACCGACGACACCCAGGACGGTGCGGGTGGCGCCCGACGATCGGTGCACATCCATCCCCAGTTCGATCAGCCGGGCGATCACCGCGTCAATCTGAACCTCGGTGGCCCGCTCCTTCATGACGACGACCATGACTACTCTCCCATCCGTGAATCAGGACCGCTCCTGTGATCGCTTGCGATGCGCTCGGCACGACGCGCCTCGTCGATGACACGCTCGAAGATCCGCACGACGGCTTCGGCGGTCAGCGGTCCAGCCAACTCCGTCGCCGACCGCCTCACTTTGTTCAGGACCTCGGCTTCCCGCTCCGGCTGATAGATGGGAAGAGCCGCCTCGTGCTTCAACCGGCCGACTTCCACGGCGCACGCAACCCGCACGTTCAACAACCGCACGAGTTGCTCGTCGATCACGTCGATCCGGTCTCGCAATTCCTCGATGCTCATGACTTCAGCCAACGCACGTACTCCTCTACTTTCATGTCGAGATCGTTCGACGCACCCGCCTCGGCCACGACGTTGACGAGTGCGCTGCCCACGACCGCCGCGTCGGCCCACTGGCCGACTTCCCGAACGTGCTCAGGTTTGGAGATTCCAAAGCCGAGCGCGACGGGCAACGGGCTGACGCGCCGGATTCGTTCGACCATCTCGCGGGCACCGTCGGCAATGGAATCGCGCGCGCCGGTGACCCCGAGACGCGAGATGGCATACAGAAACCCGCTGCCAAGGGCCGCGGCCTTGCGCAGACGGTCGTCGGTCGTCGTCGGGCTGAGCAAAAGAATTGTATCAATCCCCCGGTTGCGCAGCATGTTCCGGAAGTCGTCGGCTTCCTCGATGGGAAGGTCCAGAACCAGCACGCCGTCCACACCGGCGTCCCGGGCGCGATCGGCAAAACGCTCCGCGCCAAGGCGGAGGATCGGGTTGGCGTAGCTGAACACCACGACCGGCGCCCGAAGATCGGCCCTGGTGTCGCCGATCAAGTCGAGAACGCCGCTGAGCGTGGTCTGCGCGGCGAGTGCCCGTTCCGTTGCGCGCTGAATGACTGGACCGTCCGCAAGTGGATCCGAGAACGGCACGCCCACTTCCAGGACGTCGGCCCCGGCACGATCGAGCGCCTGAAGCACGCCCTTCGTCTTTGGCAACGTCGGATCGCCCGCGGTGATGTAGGTCACCAGTCCGGGCTTCCGCGCCTTGCGCAGATCCGCGAACCTGGTTGCCAGACGGCTCATCGAAGAGCCTCCACCACGCTCTGCACGTCCTTGTCGCCGCGGCCAGAGAGATTCACGAGGATCACGCTGCCGTCTGGAACATCCTTGGCCAGCCGCATCGTGTACGCGACAGCGTGCGCCGACTCGAGCGCGGGGAGGATCCCCTCGAACCTGGCGAGAGTCTGAAATCCTTCGAGCGCTTCGGCATCGGTGACGTAGCCGTACTCGGTCCGCCCGAGGTCGCGAAGCCAGGCATGCTCGGGACCAACGGCGGCGTAGTCGAGGCCAGCCGAGATCGAATGAGTCAGCTCGATGTTCCCGGCCTCGTCCTGAAGCACGAACGTGCGCGTTCCCTGGAGTACGCCGGTACTGCCGCCCGCGAATCGTGCAGCGTGGCGTCCGGGCGCGATGCGTTCGCCGCCTGCTTCGACGCCGATCAGACGAACTGCCGCATCGTTGATGAAGGCATCGAAGATGCCGATCGCATTGCTGCCACCGCCAACGCACGCGACCACGATGTCGGGCAGGCGGCCGACCTGGTCGAGCATCTGGTGACGAGCCTCGCGGCCGATCACCGACTGAAACTCACGCACCATCAACGGATATGGGTGCGGACCGAGTGCCGACCCAAGCAGGTAGTACGTATCGCCGACGTTGGCCACCCAGTCACGCATGGCCTCGTTGATGGCGTCCTTGAGCGTCTTGCTGCCGGCATCGACCTGGCGAACCGTGGCGCCGAGCAGTTGCATCCGGACGACATTCAGCGCCTGCCGGCGCATGTCTTCGGCGCCCATGTAGACGTGGCACTCGAGGCCGAGCAGCGCGCATGCGGTGGCCGTTGCCACGCCATGCTGGCCGGCGCCGGTTTCGGCCACGACCCGCGTCTTTCCCATTCGCCTGGCGAGCAGCGCCTGACCGAGCGCGTTGTTGATCTTGTGCGCGCCAGTGTGAGTCAAATCCTCGCGCTTGAGCAGGATGCGAATGCCGGACTCGCCGGTCGATCCGTAGTGTCCGGCTCCAGCCGGACCGCGCGCTTCGCGTGCAAGTCGTCGCGTTTCGTAGAGCGGAGTCGGACGGCCGACGTAGTGATGAAGCAGGTTGGAGAGCTCGTCGCCAAACGCCGCGTCCGCGCGCGCGGACAGGTATCCGCGTGTCAGTTCCTCGATGGGCGCGACGAGCGTCTCGGGAACGAAACGTCCACCGTAGTCGCCGAAGTACCCGCGAGCGTCCGGGTCTCGCAACCCGAACACCGGTTTCTCCACGTTCACGAGATTCACTGGCTTCATAACGTTCGCACTCATAACGCCGCGAAAGCGCGGCGGGCGTTCGCCAGGAACGCCGCCACCTTCTCGAAATCCTTGACGCCGGGCG
>JALDXQ010000095.1:0-27502 GCA_032156805.1 Acidobacteriota bacterium | reverse complement strand
CCCCCCCCCCCACTCCGTCTCAATTCTCCGCGCCTCCGCGTCTCCGCGGCAAAACCGTGTCTTCGCAGTCTTCGTGAGTTCTGATCCGCGCTAAGGCAAGTCTACGCGGCGGCGATTCGTCTACGCTTCCACATCAGCGCGCCGACCATGTAGTGATGGAAGTTGATCCCCAGGTAGATGACCACCGCTACGAGCATGCCGCCGCCCATTGCCATGACAAGCTGTCCGAGGACGAGGTAGATCGCCGTCGAGATCGCAATGCAGCTGAGAACGTACCCTGCCATACGTCTGGGCGGACTCATGCGGGCGATGAAGCTCGCGGGCTCAGCGCCGGCCTGTTTCTTTGCGCTCATCATCCAGACCATGAGCGCGTACTGCAGAGTGTGCCAGATACTGATCGCCAGCCAGCCGATGTCTGCGCTCTCGATGGCGATGTAGCCGACGAGGAACATGGCAACATACGAGAGGACGAAGCTCGCGTACATCCCATCGAGCGTGCCGCGCGTGAAGGCGAGGGCACTTCGCAGCGTCCACATCACCCCTGCGACGGCGGCCGCTAATCCAAGCGCCGTGATCGCCTCGGCCGGCAACACCGGCGTCTTCGCTGGCAGGTCGAGGAACGTGCCACCCATCGTCGCCGAACGGGCAGCAATGGCGTAGACCGGAACCAGGACAAGCAACAGGTCCGTGACGATGTCACGGCTTCCGGCGCTCTGTCCCTCGGGCGATGCCCTGAAGTACATGCGTGCAAGGCCGTGACCCTGACGCATGTAGTGAAACCACTGCAGGTAGAGAAATACCGTGGCGACGACCCACGTGCCTGCCGTGAATACCAGCGCCAGCGAGGCGACAACGACCAGCAGCAGCAGATCGAACGCAAGAAACCGGTTCCTGCGGAAAGTCTCTGCGGCAAATGCCAGCCTGGTGTACGTGGCCACCACGTGTGTGTAGCCAAGAAGCGAAAGGTCGGCGAGGAGCAGTGCCCTGAAGAGACCGGGGTTCGCCTGAACCGCGGCGACTGCTGTCAGAGCAGCTACCGGCGGCACAATCAACAGCGCAGCGTCGAACACCTCACTCTTGATGCACGCTCGTGGTGTGGCAAACGACACCCTGGGGGCCGGAATAGCGGTGTCAAGATAGAGCGCCATCTGCGGACACCGTGTGCAAGAGGGGTACTCAGCGCGAAACTGCCGATCTGTAAAGCCCTATGCAGACGCCGAGGAAGCGCCACACGGATTTGCAAGCCGCATCACAATCCTGATGAGGCCAGGAGATCTACTCCCAGCGGAACACGCGGCTGGCGATCGCGGTGACGATGAAGAAGAAGAGCATGAGCGCGGCGACGTCGCCGAGATGCGATGACCAGGGCTCGCCCCTCCAGATGCCATCGAGCAACGACACGGCATAGCCCAGCGGCAGCGCCCGCGCCACGAGCTTCAGCCACTGTGGGAGGGAGTCAATGGGAAAGAACAACCCGGACAGGGCGATCATCGGATACAGAATCACGGCCGCGATGGGCTGTGCGAAACGCGCAGTCGGGACGATGCTGGCGATCAGGAAACCAACAGAGAGAATCGCAGCGCTCGTGAACGTCAGCGCCACACCGTAAGAGAACACCGGCACCGGTGTTTCCGGTGGGAAATACTGCCGGCCTGCCAGCACCATGATCGCGAGCGTGAGAACCGTGAAGGCGAGCTTGACGATTACGTGCGCCGAGAGGATCACCGTTGGCGAGAGCGGTGTGGCGCGCAACCGCTTCAGGATTCCGCCCTCCCGGTAAATCGACACGATCGTGACCAAGGACGAGATCGCGCTGAGGGCCATCAGCACCGACGCCAGCACGGGCAGGAAGGCCGACACGACGCCACCGGGCTGCATCGCCGCCCGCGCCACGCGCGGCCCCGCGATCTGACTGGCGATGACGAAGACGGCCACCGGGATGCCGACCGTTCCGATGACACCCATCGGCTCGCGGACGAAGATCTTGGTCTCGAGCCAGGTCAGTTTGGCAAGTGCCCGTATCATCGGCGCCTACTCACGAATCGAGTGCCCGGTGAGCGTGAGGAAGACGTCTTCGAGATTCGGAAGCTCGGTCCTGAAGTCGGTGACGCGAATGCGATGTTCGGCGAGGCACTGGATGACATGCGTGACCAGATCGCCTCCGCTCCCTCGAATGGTGCAGCGGCTGTCCTGCCACGAGATCGACTCCACTCCGGGAATCGCCTGAAAGTGTTCCGCGGCTCCAGCGTCGGTCGTCTCGAGGAGAACCGTCTGTGTGGGACAGTGTCGGCGCACGAGCCCGGCGGGCGTGCCGATATCGATGACACGCCCACGCTCGACAATCGCAACACGGTCGCAGAGGCGCTCGGCCTCCTCCATGAGGTGAGTCGTCAGGAGCACGGTCTTACCCCGGGCGCGGATCTCCCGCACCAGGTCCCAGATGGCGCGGCGGGCCTGCGGATCGAGGCCAGTGGTGAGCTCGTCGAGGAGCACGACATCGGGGTCGTGAATGAGGGCGAGCGCGATGAAGAGCCGCTGTTTCTGACCGCCCGACAGCGTCATGAACCAGGCCTGCCGCTTGTCCGAGAGCCCGAGACGCTCGAGCAGAGCGTCGCCATCGACCGGACGAGGATAGAGCGAAGCCCAGAGATCAACGGCCTCCCTCACCTTGATTCGCTTCTGGAGCTGAGCCTGCTGCAGCTGCACCCCCACTTTCTGCTGAAGGGCCCGCGCGTCGCGAATCGGGTCGAGCGACGCCACCGAAATCGTGCCGCGGTCGGGGCGCCGGAGTCCTTCGACGCACTCCATCGTCGTCGTCTTGCCCGCCCCGTTGGGACCGATCAATCCGAAGATCTCGCCTTCGTCGACGGCAAACGACACCTCGTCAACGGCGACGGTCTTCCCGTAGGTTTTTCGAATCCCTGAGACCTCGATGATCGGCGACACGCTATAAGCGGAATACCCGCTCCGCGTTGGTCTGGAACAACTTCTTCTTGTCGGCCTCGCTGATCGGCAGCGTGTCGGTGGCCGTGACCTCGCTCGGCTCGAATTGGTACGGATAATCCATCGCGTACAAGACCCTGTCCATGCCAAGCACTGACTGCACGAACGTGATGACGGGAGCCCACGCCATGCCACTCGTCGTGACATAGACGTTCTCGCGCATGTACTCGCTGATCGTTCGCTGCAGCCGGTCTGCGCCGTTTCGAATGGCGGGACGGGCCGTTTTGTTCATGTAGTCGAGACGATACAGCCAGAACGGCAGCGCCTCACCGGCATGACCCACAACGATGCGCAGGCCGGGAAAGCGATCGAGCGCGCCACTGCGCAGAATGGCGAGCACATGGAGACCGGTCTCGGCGCCAAATCCCCACAACGCGCCCTCGAGCCCCTTCTCGACGTAGGGCGCCGACATCTGCGGTGGTGGCGCCTGCGGGTGGATGTAGATCGGTACCTGGAGCGCCTCGGCGGCCTCGAAGATGTCCCAGAACTTCGGGTCGTCGAGGAACTCGCCGCGGGTGTGCGAGTTGATGATGATGCCCTTGAGGCCGAGAGTACGGATCACGCGCTCGGCTTCACGCGCGGCCGCTTTGGGGTCCTGGGGCGCAACGGCGCCGAGCGCGGCAAACCGCGTCGGATACTTCCGAACGGCCTCCGCCACCTGATCGTTCGTGCTGGCGGCAAGCGCGGTCGCGGTTGCGGCGTCGAAGACCTGCACGCCAGGTGAGGTCAGGGAGAGAATCTGCAGGTCGATCCCCGAGCTGTCCATGTCGGCGATGCGGCGCTCACCGATGTCCGACAGCCGCTCCGACAACTGACCTCTGGCGCCAAGCCGCGACCAGAGCGCGATGAAACCGGGATCGTCGATCGACTTCTTCGCGGCCATCGCTCGATAGGTATCGAGCAACTCCGCCGGCGCCCAGGCCTCCTCGGTCGCGATTCGCTTGTAGGGCGGTGCCATTACCGACAGGAACGCCGGAACGTGGAACTCGGGCGTCCTCCCTGTGGTTCCACGTTCCTGGTTCCGCCGCTACTTCAGGTGTTTCCCCACGAGACGGGTCATCTCGAACATGTTCACAGACGACTTCCCGCCGAACACCGGCTTGAGCGAGGCGTCGGCGTTGATCATCCGCTTGTTCTTCGTATCCTGCAGCTTGTTCTTCTTGATGTAAGCCCAGAGGCGCTTGGTGACCTCCGTCCGCGGAACCGCCTTCGACCCGATGACTGCCGCCAGCGCGGGACTCGGCGAGACGGGCTTCATGAACGCAGCGCTTGGCTTGCGCGCGGACTTCTTCTTTGCCGTCTTGGTGGTCTTCGCCTTCTTCGTGCTCTTCGACTTCTTCGCCATCTGGCCTCCTCGGAAACGTTCTGTAGCAGCGTGCAGGGATGGGCCGGATGGTAGCACGGCGCGGACCGCTCTGCGCCCCTCAGCTGCGACGACTGGACACGCATGCGCTTGTCGACGCAACCTTGGAGCAGCAGATGTCGACGCTGTTTCAGATCCGCGACCTCGCCAAGGTCTACCGCATGGGGGAAGTCGAGGTCCACGCGCTGCGCCAGGTCAATCTCGCGCTCGACGAGGGGCAATTCGTCGTGCTGCTCGGGCCGTCCGGTTCGGGCAAGTCGACGCTCCTCAACATCATCGGCGGACTGGACGTACCGACGGGCGGGCAGGTGCACTACCGCGACATCGACCTCACCGAGGCTGACGAAGGTGCGTTGACCGCCTATCGGCGCCAGCACGTCGGGTTCGTCTTCCAGTTCTACAACCTCATTCCCAGCCTCACCGCCGTCGAAAATGTCGCGCTCGTCACCGAGATCTCCACCAGCCCGATGGCGCCGGAGGAGGCGCTGCGTCTGGTGAAGCTCGAGGCGCGGCTCGATCACTTCCCGGCGCAGCTGTCAGGCGGTGAGCAGCAGCGCGTCGCGATTGCCCGAGCCATCGCCAAGCGCCCCTCCGTCCTGCTCTGCGACGAGCCGACCGGCGCCCTCGACATCTCCACGGGCATCGTCGTCCTCGAAGCGCTGCAGCGCGTCAACACGGAGCTCGGCACGACGACGGTGGTCATCACTCACAACTCGGCGATTGCCTCGATGGCCGACCGCGTGGTCCGGCTCGCCGACGGCCGGGTCACGTCGGTCGAAGACCGAACCGAGAAGCTCTCACCGCAGGAGCTCGAGTGGTGAGAATCACCCTCTCGGCCCTGAACCGGAAGCTGTTCCGCGACCTGTGGGACATGAAGGGGCAGGCGTTCTCGATCGCGCTGGTAGTGGCCGCTGGCGTCGCGATGTACGTGATGTACCAGGCGACGTTTGCATCGCTGAGCGAGACGCGCCGTGTCTACTACGAGCGGCACCGGTTCGGGCATGTCTTTGCATCCCTGAAACGCGCGCCCCAGCGTGTCGCGACGGAGATCGCGGCCATCCCCGGTGTGTCCGCGATGGAGACCCGCGTGGTGTCGAGCGTAACGCTCGATCTCCCGAACGTCGACGAACCCGCGGCTGCGCGGCTGGTGTCGATTCCGTCGGATCGCCGGCCAACGGTCAACGACTTGTTCCTGCGCCGTGGCCGGTGGATTGAGGGCAACCGTCCGGACGAGATCCTGGCGAGCGAAGGCTTCGTGATCGCGAACCGGCTCGAGATCGGCGATCAAGTGCCCGCCGTCATCAACGGACGACTGCGGAGGCTGACCATCGTTGGCGTCGCGCTGTCGCCCGAGTTCGTCTACAACATCAGGCCCGGCGAGCTCGTGCCCGACGACCAGCGTTACGGCATCTTCTGGATGGACCAGAAGGCGCTGGCCGCCGCCTTCGACATGGAGGGTGGATTCAACGATGTCGTGCTGGCGCTGGCACCGGGCGCATCGAGCGAGGAGGTCATCGCACGCCTCGATCGCATGCTCGAACCGTACGGCGGGCTCGGCGCAATTCCGCGCGCACTCCAGCTCTCGCACTGGACCGTGCAGAACGAGCTGGCGCAGCTTCAGAGCTTCGGGATCCTGCTGCCGTCGATTTTCCTGCTCGTGGCCGCGTTCATCCTCAATGTCGCGCTGACGAGAGCACTCGCGCTGCAGCGTCCACAGATCGCGTCACTCAAGGCGCTCGGTTATGGCAACGTGGCGATCGGCTGGCACTACCTGAAGTGGGGCTTCACCATCGGGGCCGCCGGCATCGTCTTCGGCGTGGTGGGCGGCGCGTTCTTCGGCTCGATGATCATCGACCTCTACAACGTCTACTTCCGCTTCCCCGAGCTCAGTTTCGGCGTGCCGCCAGGTGTCGTCATCGGCTCTGCGGTGTTGACATTCGTTGCGGCGGGGGCCGGAACGTTCGGCGCCGTGGTCCGCGCCGTGCGCATCCCGCCCGCAGAAGCGATGCGACCCGAAGTGCCGACTCGCTACAAGCGCACGCTGCTCGAGACGCCGCTGATCTCGCGATATCTCGGCACGGCCGGGCGCATGGTTCTTCGCAACATTGCCCGCCACCCCTTTCGTGCCGCGGCATCCGTCTTCGGCATCTCCTTCGCCGTGGCAATCCTGATGCTCGGCCTCGTCTTCAACGACGTCATCGATCAACTCATAGAGACCCAGTTCTTTCAGGCCGAGCGGCAGGATGTGACCGTCAACTTCGTCGAGCCACGAAGCAGCTCCGCGAAGTTCGCTCTCAGCCGCCTGCCCGGGGTTATCGCGGTCGAACCGCAGCGCACCGTCGCCGTTCGCGTGCGCGCCGCGCATCGCGAGCGGTATCTCTCCATCACCGGGGTGCCGGCGACTCCACGCTTCAAACGCATCGTTGATCGCAACGGCGAAGCGATTCGCCTTCCGCCGGGTGGCGTGGTGCTTTCACAGATTCTCGGCAACGCGCTGGAGGTCTCGACCGGCGACGTGGTGACGATGGAGGTGCTCGAAGGGCGTCGACCGATCCGCCAGGTCGAGGTCACCGGGCTGGTCGACGACCTGCTCGGACTCTCCGCCTACATGGACATCGACGCCCTGCATCAGATGATGCAGGAGGGTGACGTCGCGACCGGCGCGTTGATGCTCGTGGACGAGGCTCAGGAAGCGGAGCTGTCCGCCACCTTGAAAGAGATCCCGACCGTGGCCGGCACCGGGTTCAAGCGCGCGGTCCTGAAGCGATTCCGCGAGGTGCTCGCGGCAAACCTGGGGTTGTCGATCTTCATCAACCTCGTCTTCGCGAGTGTGATTGCGTTCGGCGTCGTGTACAACGCGGCGAGAATTTCGCTGTCGGAGCGCAGCCGCGAGTTGGCCAGCCTGCGAGTGCTCGGCTTCACTCGGGCGGAGATTTCGCTCATCCTGATGGGAGAGCTGGCGCTGCTGACCCTGGTCTCGCTCCCGGTCGGGGGCCTGTTCGGGTACAGTTTGGCTGCGGGCATGATGGGCTCGATCGACAGCGAGGTCTATCGATTCCCGCTCTACGTCTCTCGCCAGGCGGTCGCCTGGTCATTCCTTGGAATCATTGGCGCGGCGCTGGTGTCGGGCCTGATCGTGAGACGAAAGCTCGATGCACTCGATCTGGTCGCCGTGCTCAAGATAC
Source organism: Acidobacteriota bacterium (assembly GCA_032156805.1). Classification (GTDB taxonomy): domain Bacteria; phylum Acidobacteriota; class Vicinamibacteria; order Vicinamibacterales; family UBA2999; genus Gp6-AA40. The sequence continues at coordinate 19,951 of JALDXQ010000095.1, read as the reverse complement.
GGGAGTAGGAGGGAACGGAGGTTGACTCTGAACGGGAAAGGCGTTGAAGAACGGAATCCGGCATGCGTTTTATCAGGAACAAGAAACTGATCGCGTCCGTGCTCGTCGTCGCTGCCATCGTGGCCGTGGCGCTCTGGCCGCAATCGATGGAGGTGGCAGTCGTCCGCGCGGAGCGTGGCCCAATGCAGGTCACGGTGGACGAGGACGGCGAGACGCGGGTGCGTGACAGGTTCGTGGTCACGGCACCGGTGTCGGGCCGCGTGCAACGTATCGAGATCGAACCCGGGGAGAAAGTCGTGCGCGGCAAGACGGTGCTCGCCCGCATCACACCAGCGGAGTCGCCGCTGCTCGATCCCCGTACTCGCGGCGAACTCTCAGCCGCCGTCGAGGCGGGCACCGCGGCGGTCGGACAGGCACGAGCCGAAAAGCAGCGTGCGGCAACCGCACTCGACCGGTCACGCTCGACACTTCGGCGCCAGCAGGCACTGATGAAGGCTGGCGCAATCTCGAGCGACGACCTCGAAGCCTCCGAGACGGCTGTCGCCTCAGCTGAAGAGGCGCTGAGCGCCGCGGAGTTCGCCGAGCGACGGGCCGAGGGAGAGCTTCAACTGGCGCGTGCCCGCCTGGCGGCGCCCAGCACGTCGGGACGATCCGTCGATGTCCTCGCTCCGATCGACGGCACCATCCTCAAGCGGCTGCGCGAGAGCGAAGGTGTCGTTCCGGTGGGCGAGGCACTCCTCGAAATCGGCGAGCCCGGCCGAATAGAAATCGTCGCGGACCTGCTGTCGACCGATGCCGTCCGCGTATCGCCCGGCGCCGAGGTGCTCGTCGAACAATGGGGCGGCGGCCACACGCTGCATGGACGAGTCCGCCGCGTCGAACCATCCGGCTTCATGAAGGTGTCAGCCCTGGGTGTTGAAGAGCAGCGCGTCAACGTCATCGTCGACTTCACCGATCCGGCGGAGGCATCTCGACTCGGCGACGGTTACCGGGTCGAGGTCCGAATCGTGCTGTGGCAGGAGAAGGACGTGCTCAAGGTGCCGGTCGGCGGGTTGTTCCGCCAGGGAGAAGGCTGGGCGGTGTTCGTTGTCGAAGAACGGCGAGTTCGTCGGCAGACAGTGCAGCTCGGTCAGCGCAATGAGAACGAAGGTCAGATCACGGCTGGGCTCGAAGCTGGCGCCACGATCGTTCTGCACCCGCCGGATACGCTCACCGATGGCACGCGCGTCATCGTGCAGGAGAGTTGATGGACGAGTCTTGCTCGTTAGACCCGCCGCCCCTACGCAGGCCAGATTCCCAACATCCGTCGGACGAGCACAAGCTGACCAAGGTGATAGGCCGCATGATCGGCCACGAGCAGCACCGCGCGGAGGTAGGTCTGATGCGGGCTGGTCCCATGCGGGATGCGCGCGAATAGATCGGGCTGACTGCGCACCAGCTCTTTCATCTTGTCGTTGTCGCGACGATACGCGGCGACGCTCTCGTCCCATGCCGTGGCATTCGGCGGCGCGCTGGACGGCCAGTAGTCGTCCGGCCACTTCATCTCCTTGTAGTTCGGGTTCACGCAGAAGTCGTGAATGTCCTCCTGCGCGATTCGTAGATGCTCGAGGAGCTGCCATGGCGAGTGAGGAAAGCCTGGCGGCGTCATGCCCCGCTTCTCCGGCGGGATGCCTTTGACTGCGCCATCGAAGTCGGCGTGCGCCTCGCTCCAATCGAGGACCCGAACCAGTTGGTCGCGAAGCGGGTCTGATTTGCCCATGCAGGAGACTTCCTTCCAGGGGTGAATTGCGATTCAGCGAGATTGGGACGGGCGCGCCAGCGCTTCGCGGAAATCCTGCTCCGAAGTGGTCACGAATCGCTGAAGCTCGCCGGGATCGACGAACGGGTTCGCTGCGCCGGACGTCATCGCCTTCCGCTTCCGCTCCATCTCGAAGAAACCGGGATGGTTCGCGAGAAACACATCGGCCGACATCGTGCGGAGCCGTGCGAAGGTGTGCTCGTAGTCAACGACGATCTGTGGATAGCCCGTATTCCCGGCCAGCCGATCGACGACCGACGTGCTGCAGTAGAACAACACGCGATACGGCCTGACCCCATCACTCGTCGTCATCGTCCAGGTTGTGCAACCTTTCGTGTGTCCGGGCGTGATATGCGCCGTCAGTGTCGTGTTGGCAAGTTGAACGGTGTCGCCGTCATCCACGACACGATTGATGACAATTGGCGGCATGTCCTCGGCGCCCGCGCTCAGAGCCGATGCATCCGGTCCGCTGGCAATCATGGGCGCCCCGGTCAGCCGTTTGAGCTCGGCGAGGCCGCCGGCATGATCGAAGTGCGCGTGGCTGTTGAGCAGGTACTGCACGTCTCTCAGCCGAAAGCCCAGCGCCTCGATGTTGCGCACGATGAGGGGCGCCGTCTCAGGCAGCCCGCCGTCGAGCAGGATCGACCCTTCCGTCGTGACGATGAGGAACGCGCTGACGCCAGCGGCGCCAACGTAGTGCACGTTGCCGATGATGTGAAACGGCTCGACTGGCACGTTCCATGCCTTGCGCTCGGCATCGTTCTGCTGCCCACGCAGTTCAGACGACGCCACGACAGCGAACGCGACAACTGCCAATGTGGTGATGTGGGTGGCTGTCATTTCAGCAGATCCGTGACCTTGGCAAGGCCGGCTTTCGCACAGGCATCATCCTGTGTCTGACTCGATCCGGAACTGCCAACGCCACCGATCACTTCGTTTCCGACGAGGATTGGTATGCCGCCGCCGAGAGCCAGTATGTCGGCGACGTCACGTTGCGGCAGCAGCGTCGGATCTTCCGCGGTTCGCTTCTGGAAGTCGAGCGTCGAGCTTCGAAACATGCGTGCGGTGTAGGCCTTGCGTCTCGACATCTCGACCGTCTGGGCCGTCGCCTGCTCGTCGCGCAGGATGACGAGCACCTGTCCGGCCCGATCGACGACAGCCGCCGATGTGTTGAAGCCTTTCGACTTGCACTCGGCGATGACCCCCTCGGCAATCGTGCGGGCCATCGCCAGCGACAGGTTGCGCTGCATGACCAGGCCCTGCGCGTGTGCGTCTGTGCCCAGAATGGCCAGGAACCCAAACGCGACCCATCCGGCCGTCCGTCGTGCCATGTGCCACCTCCAGAGGCGCAAGACTACCGCTTCAGGGCCAGCAACACCACGCCCCCGGCGACGAGAGCGATCCCAAGCCAGTCGCGCCCGGATGGCCGTTCTCCGAGGAACGCAACCGCGAAGAGTGCAACCAGGACGACGCTCAGTTTGTCGACCGGGGCGACATTGACTGCATCACCCAGCTTCAGCGCACGGTAGTAACAGACCCAGGACGCTCCCGTGGCAAGTGCGGAAAGCACGAGAAAGAAACCGGACCTGCCGGCGAGGACAGCGAAGCCCTGCCACTTGCCGGTGGCGTACACAAACGCACCAAGCACCAGCGCGATCACAAACGTGCGCACGAGCGTCGCATAGTCGGAGTCGATCCCTTCGAGCCCGACTTTGGCAAAAATCGCGGTCAGCGCGGCAAAGACCGCAGACAGCAGTGCCCATGGCAACCAGCCCGCCGGTATCGGCATCTCGTTCATCGTGCCCGAGCGCTCCGCTGCCCGCTCTCGATCGCCGGTGGAACTGCTCGGACGTCGATGTCATCTGCCCACAGTTGCGCGATCACCTCGCGAACGCGATCGGGAGAGCCGGTTGTCCAGAACGTCTCCGATCCGCGACGATCGGCGGGAGCCAACAACCCGCCGGATTGCAGGCGACGGCGCAGTTCCCGCGCAACCGGCACCGCCGAATCGATCACGACAACATCAGGACCTGCAACCTCCCGGATGAGGTTCTCCAGAAACGGATAGTGCGTGCATCCCAGGACGATCGTGTCCGCACCCTTCTCGAGCATCGGTTGGAGATAGCGCTCGACGAGCGACCGCGTGGACGACGTGTTCAGCTGCCCCGCCTCGACCTGATCGACCAGTCCCGGCGCCGCCTGCGTCAGCACCTCGACGTCGCCAGCATGGGTGCTCACCAGCTTGGCGAACTTCTCACCGGCCAGCGTCTGTGTCGTCGCGAGGACGCCAACGACGCGCGAACGGGATCGCGCAGCCGCAGGTTTCACGGCAGGTTCGATGGCAACAATCGGCAGATCGTAGCGTGCACGCAGTGCATCGACGGCAATGCCGGTCGCGGTATTGCAGGCGACAACGACTGCCTTGGTGTCCTTCGTGCGCAGGAACTCCATGATGGCGACGGCACGTCCGCGCACGTACTCTTCGGGACGGTCGCCATAGGGCGTGTAGCCGGAATCGGCAACGTAAATGAGATCCTCGGCTGGCAGCTCGCGCCGAATCTCGCGCAGCACTGACAAACCGCCAACACCGGAATCGAAGACGCCGATGGGAGCATGCTCCCGTGCTGATTGCGGTTGGACGCCGGTGCTCATGTCTGTTCGTCGAGCTGCGACTCGAGCGCCTGCAGAGGGGCGCGCAACGCTGGTTTATCGCGTGCTGCCCACCGTTGAGGCCACGCACGCGAAATTGGCGGCCTCGTCGGTGCTGCCGCTGCCGCTCCAGCGAGCCACCTGACCCAGTGGACAGAGCGGTCGCGTCTTGTCGACGACTCCTTTGGTCATGCGAGCGGCGTCGATTCGCGCCGGTGCCGAGCCGGTCCTGACCCACTCCTCGAGTGCTCCAACCTTGTCGAAGATGTCCGTTCCCGGGCCTCCCTGGCAGTGGTTCATCCCGGGCACCATGTACAACTGAATCGACGTCCCGACGCCGGCTCCGCCTGTCGTCTCCAGGACCTTGTGAAAGAAGTTGATCGTGTTGTACGGCGTCACCTGAGGGTCAGACCAGCCGTGATACATCAGCAGCTTCCCGCCCCGTGCGAAGAACGGCCGCAGATCTGCGTTCGTCGAGCCCAGCACATCGTCCGGATCGGAAGCCATCGCCACATCGATGTCGATGGCAGGGTTGAACCGTGACGGTTCCCAGGACTTGTCCTTCATGAACACATACTTGAACGTATCGACGGCGAGACTCAGCGGCTGCGGTCCACCGAGGACGTTCCAGGCAAGCTCGGCGCCGGGCGCCAGCCCCGGCAGCACTGCGGCGTTGGTCGTCGGATGCTTCGCGCCCGAGTACATGCGGGATGCGGACTCCACTTGCGCAGGCGTGAGACATCCGTTGTCGGACTCTCCGGAACACTGCAGCACCTTCGGATCGAACGCGCAGGCGCCCGGGTTCTCGAGTACGCCATCGGCGACACCATCGTTGGCATCACAGGCCGCGAGAACGGCCTGATTGATGAATGGATACTTCGACGCCGGGATCGCGTTGGCGGGAGTCACGTTGACAGATCGATTCAGGGTGACACGGCCGGCGTGGAGATGAACGAAGTTCACCGCGGGAGCGCCGACCACGACGCCGTCGAAGTCAGCCGGGTAGCGGACGGCGGCGGTGATGCCCTGACGGCCTCCCTGTGAGCATCCATTCCAGATCGAGAGCGTCGGCGCGTTCCCGTAGAACGAGTCGACGATCGATTTGGCTTTCACCGTCATCTCGTGCACGGCGCGATAACCGAAGTCGATCAACTTCTCGGGGTGCCCAAACGCAAAAGCCGCGGTGTTGCCGACGTGACCCGTGTCGGTCGCTGCCGTCGCGTATCCACCGATCACGGCATTGGCCAGCGCGGCGTACGGGATGCTGCCGTTCCAGCCACCGTTGCCGACGGCCTGGAACTTCCCGTTCCAACCCGCCGCTGGCAGCCACACTTCGATCTTGATGTCGGAGTCGCTGGATGGCGTGAGAGTCGCAGTGACGCGACAGAACTGCGGAGTCCTCGTGAAGACGGTCGGCACACCCGCAGCGAGCGGAGGGCCTGGAGGTGTGAACACACCCGGCGCCACCACCTGCGCCATCGTCACCTTGGCGTTCGGCAGATTCAATCCAGCGATGGATTCACATGACGCCGCCGATGCTGATGCCGAGGGCCAGAGAGAAACAATCGCCAGCGCCGGGAGGAGGGAGGCTCTGAGCTTCATACGTCACCCTGGAAGGTCCGGCACACGTGATTACTTACAGACAAAATTCGCCGCGTCGTCGATGCTCCCGCTTCCCTTGTAGGAAGCCACCTGTGGAAACGGGCACAACGGCCGTGTCCGATCGACCTTCCCATTGGTCGAATGCGCCGCGGGGAGCATATCGGGTGCCTTGCCCTGCTCCACCCACTGCTCGAGAGCCACCAGTTCGTCGAAGTCGTTCGGTCCGACACCACCACCGCAATGCCCCATGCCCGGCGCCATGAACAACCGGTAGTTGGCGTGGACCTTCGATGCGCCACCGTTGGCCGCCGCGACGCGATTGAAGTACGCGATGCTGGCGAGCGGCGTGATCTGTGGATCCGCCCAACCGTGGTACTGAATCAATTTGCCACCGCGGTCGAAGAACGGCTTGAGATTCGCGTCGGGTGCATCGATCGCCCCACTGGGACCCTCTCTGAGACGCGCCACATCGGTCGCGACATTGAACTTCTGCACTTCCCACTGCGGATCGGAGAAGACCAGATACCGGAAGTGATCGAGACCGGTCGCGCGCGCCGATGCCGACCATCCCATATCGGTCCATCCCAGCTCACTACCGGGAGCGAGGCCAGGGATCTCCTGCTTGGTCTTGGAATCGACGATGGGTGAGTAGATCAGGCGAGCCGTCTCGACCTGCGCCTGCGTGAGGCAGGCCGGTTCCTCTCCCCCTTTGCAGACCAGCACGCCCGGGTCGAACTTGCACGCCAGCGGATTCTCGATGAGACCATCCTTGACACCATCGAGGCCGTCGCATGCCGCCATGACTGCGCTGTGCAGCACCTGCGTCTTCGCTTGCGTCAGTCGTGCCTGCTCATTCTGCAGCGCCTGCGCGATTCGCACTGCCTGCGCCGAACGGCCCGACCAGTCCAGGCCCGGCGCGCCGGCAATGATCCCGTCGAAGTCGCCCGGGAACATCTGCGCTTCCTTCATCGCCTGACGGCCGCCCGCTGAGCAACCATTCCAATACGAGAACTTCGGCGCGTTGCCATAGAACGCATTGATGACGGCCTTCGACGTGACGACCATCTCATGCTCAGAGCGGTAGGCGAAGTCGATCACCTTTTCGGGGTGACCCATTCCGAAGCTCGCGCTGCCGCCAACATGCCCTGTGTCCGTCGAGCTCGTGGCATAGCCACGACGTAAGGCCTCAGCCATTGCCGCGTAACCGATCGAGCCCTGCCAGGCGCCGTTCCCCACCGCCTGATACTTGCCATTCCAGCCATTGGCTGGCAGCCACACTTCGACCTTGATGTCGGAGTCGCTCGTCGGCGTCAGCGTGAGCGCCACGCGGCAGAACGCCGGCAGCGAGGCGAACGCGTTCGCTGCGCCGCCGCGACCCTGTCCGCCTCCGGGTGGCACGAACGTACCGGCAGGAACTTCGGTGGCCGAGGTCACCTTGGTGTTCGGGCGGTTCAGCGTCGCCACGCTTTCGCAAGTGGCAGCGTAGACCTGCGCGGCTGGGACGAGACCGACGATCGCAAGCAACGTCGCAAGGAATGTCGTTGGTTTCATACGGCGTATTACTCCATTAGCCCGCGTCGGTCCCGCTGAAGCCGGACACGACAAGAATCCAGTAGAGGACCGGCCGAAGTGTTGCACCCCGCACGGGAGGCGGTCAACCAATTCCCTTCCCTCAGTCGACTCGCAGAAAGGGCGCCTTTAATCGGTTGGCGCCAGCGGAAGAACTCCAACGTGTTCGTCGAGTCGCGCACGCCGAGGCAGGCCGCAGAGCTCAGGCGTGAAGCTCACCTTTGTCGTTCGGACGCGTTGTGGAGTTGACGCGCGAGTCGGGCGACCCGCTCACGACACCACTGCTGCCCGGGCTAGAGATGCCCTTGGAACGCATCTTTGCCGACTGAGAGGCGTCAGCGCGGGTTGGCAACCGAAATCCCGATGACGCCGCTACGCTCGATCGACTTCTGGAGAAATCCCGATCCCCGCACATCGTCGATGAACTTGTTCGCCGCGTCCTGCGCATCGCGTCGTCCGCCGGGCACGATGATTGTCTGCTCCACACCGTAGAGATCGTCGGGCAGAAGCCGGACGCCGGCAACGCCGCGCGTGATATCCGTGAGGCGCTGACGATTGGCACCAAAGGCGTCAATCGTGCCCTCTTTCAACATGGCGAAGATGGCATCAGGCGTCGATTTGTCGAGCTGCACGAGTTGACCCTGTTTCAGCGTCCGCCCCAGATACAAGGCAATCGAGTCCGCTCGCGTCGCGCCCAGCTTTCTCCCCTGCTTGTCGATATCGGCAATCGCTCGAATCGGCGAGTCGTCCCTGACGACGAACGTCTGATTCACGAGCAGGTAAGGCTTCGAGAACTCGACCGGACCCGCTCGTTCGGGGTTGTAGGCAACGAAGCCGATCTCGGCCTCACCTTTTCGCACCGCGTCGATGACAGCCGCAGGGTTGGGCAACGGGATGGCTGTCGCCTTCACGCCATGCATGCGGCCCAGTTCCTGGACGAGATCAATCACTACGCCACGTGCCTCACCCGTCTTCGGATCCTTCACCGCATGTGCGGGATTGGTCGCAAGGTACGCGGCGCGCACCATGCCGTCCTTCGCAAACGGTACGCTCTGGCCTGTCATGGGCGATGTGATCGCAAGAGAGATGATGGCCGCGACTAAGAGCAAACGCATATTGACCCCTACTCGATACCAAACGCGAGCAGCACGTTGCCCGGCGCACCGCCGAAGCGCATGTAACCCGAGTTAACGAAGACCATGCCGTTGACGATGACCGGACCGGGACCGTCAATCGCCCCGCCGCTCCCCTTCACGCCGTTGACGGTCTTGTACTCCTGCACCGTGTCGAACGCCCACAGGATCGACCCGTCACGAGTGGAGTACGCGCGCAGGTGACCGTCCTGCGACCCGGAGAACACGACTCCGGGAATGGCTGTCACCGCCGCCAGTTGCGCAGGACTGCAGTTCGGCCTCGTCCCGCACGGTGGCGCGGCCGTATGCCACGCCTTGCTCCCATCGGCGATCTTCAAGGCGGTCAGGCCACCACCTTGCCTGGGATCGAGTTGTCGTGCCGTCGGCGTGCGAATGACCACGACATCAGACGTCGCCGCGTAGACCTGCTCGCCGTCGGCCGCCATCCCCCACTGCACGCCGCCATTGATGCCGCCCTGCGCAACGCGCGTCTCCCACATGATCTCGCCGTTCTTCTCCGGATCAATCGCCCACACGATCCCGGATTTCTGTCCCGCGAGCAACAGTTCGCGCCCGCCCGTCGTCGACACCAGGATCGCCGGTGATCCGAAGTCGTAGTCCGGCCCGCTTCCGGGCGGACACCCGGCGCCCTTCGGCTCGGTCGAGCACGCCGAGTTATACACATCGTCAGGATGCAACTGCTTCGTCCAGGCAATGCGACCGGTGTCGAGATCGAGCGCCATCACCGCGTCGCTGGTGGGCGTGGCCGGCAGCGAGTAGTTGTTGCCGGTCGTCACGTACAGCCTGCGTCGCTTCAGGTCGAGCGTGGGCGAGGACCAGATTCCAACACCGGACGGTCCCAAGGTCGCGACTCCTGTCGATGTCGCGCCCGTACGTTCCGCCGCGCGCGGCACCGTGTACGTCTTCCAGACGACGCTGCCATCGCGAACACGCAGCGCCGTGACGCTGCCGCGGAACGTGCAGCACGGGTACTCCGGATTGAGCGCTCGCGACTCTTCCCATGACGATGCCGGGATGTATGCGATGCCATCGACCACGACCGGAGGCGCGCTCAACCGAACCGCCTCGTGCTCCTCGGGCCGCTTGCGCCAGAGTTCCTTACCGGTGGCCGCATCGAGCGCGTAGAACCAGCCCGTGAGGTCGCCAAACAACAGAACATGGCGGCCGTCCACTGGCGTGGCCACGATTGCCGATCGAATCGAGCCCGCAGCCTGAAACGTCCACTGCAGGCATCCAGTGTCGGCACGCAGGGCGTGCACGAGGCCGCCGGCACTGCCGATGAACGCTTGGTTGCCAATCACTGTGGGCTGAGAGAAAGCCGAGATGTCACCGTCGAACCCGAATGCCCATTTCAGCTTCAGCTTCGGCACCTGATCTGCCGTGAGCTGCGCGAGCGCGGCGGGTGCGAAGCGTGAATTATTCGGGGAGGGACTCCACCCGTTCCAAATCGGAGATGCGTTTGTGTTGAGCGAGACCGACCGATCGGTACAGAACGCCTCAGGACGGGGAGCCGGATCGCCCCCTGGTTTACCCAGGTATCGCGCCACCTCGTCCCGTTCCGCGCGATTCAGCTGGTAGGCGATGGTCATCATCGCGCCGAAGTCGAGCGTGCGCAGGATGCGCGAGCTCGGCATGCTGCGGATCGCCTCGATGCCCGGGGTACGGCCATCCGCGGGCCGCTCGTGGCACGCGGCGCAACGACGCTTGTAGATCGCCTCGCCTGATGGAGTCTGAGCGTGCGCCGGAAGCGCGAGGCCGGCGAGCAGCGCCGACCAGATCAGGATGCGCGATCTCATTTGCGTGCGCCCGCCGAGTACTGGGCGTTGGTCACTTCCTCCATCCAGTTCGTCATGCCGAAGCTCAGTGACACCTGCGTCAGCCCCTCGCCCGGAATTGCCCCGTGCCAATGCTTCACGCCGGGCGCTGTGACGAACGATTCACGCGGACCAATCTCGCGTACGGCCCCGCCTGCCTCTTGCACACGCATGCGTCCCTTCTCGATGAGGATCACCTGGCCACCCTCGTGGCTGTGCCAGTCGGTGCGCGCGCCGGGCTCGAAGCTGTATCGCAGCGTGCGGATGTCGGCGGTCGAATGTCCCGCCACCTTGCCGGTGAAGTTTTCCGGATTCGGCTGCGGCGGCGGCGCCGGCTGCTGCGCGGCCTGACTCCAGACAGCGAACGAAAGACCAACGAGCACCAGGGTCGAGAGCGTCAGGACACGAGTCATGAGAGCACCGCCTTTGACGGCCGGAGTCTGGAGCACCACCCGGACGTGGGAGGCCAAGTATACGACGCGTGATGCTCGCCGCTGCCGAACGGGCGCCGCACCGTGGCTCAACTGTGACGAACGCGTGGCTATCGAACAGGGGCAGATGGGGGAGGGGGCGGAGGCGGAGGCGCGATCCATCCGGTCTCTCGACCGGCAGCACCTGGAAATCTGACCGCCGCTTCACGCCGCGCAACAGGATCTGGAAACTGCGCGGCCAGGATGAGTTCGAATACCGCCCGGTCACCGGCATAGTCCAGTGCGGTGCGCTCCCAGCCATCTCTCAGGTTCGGATCGGCCCCTGCGTCGAGCAGGAGATACGTCGTGTCCGCCTGGTCACGAGCGGCCGCGACGATAAGCGGGGTCACGCCCATGGCCGATTCGCACGCCGGAAAATAGGGCGTTCCGGCCCGCGACTCGAAGGGACACCAGCGAGCGTTCGGGTCGGCGCCGTGGCGCAGCAACAGATCAACGATCTCGCGGCGATGAACCAACCGGTACCACTCCTCGATGGCTTCCTGAAGAGGCAAGCGATCGCCATGAGACGACCAGCGGGCGTTCGGATCGGCGCCCGCGGCGAGCAGCGCTCGCACGACATCGAGTGCGTCGCGCATGACCGCCAGGTCGAGGGGCAATCAGTTAGACACCAAATCGTAGTGGGCGGGAACTGTGCGCCGTGCGGCTCGGTCCGGCTGAAGCCGGACACGACGTCTTGTCGCAGGTCATGCCTTGACGCGAACCGCTCGTAGTGTCCGCCTTCAGGCGGACCCGTCAATCGCGCAGCGCGAACGTGATAAGCGAATTACCCGATATCACCGACACGTACTGCTTCCCATCGACCGCGTAGGTGATGGGTCCGTTCGCGATCTGTCCGCCCAGGCTCGCCTTCCACAACTCGACGCCCGTGCGCGCGTCGAGCGCGTAGAAGTGCCCCTCACGACCACCGGTGAACAACAGATCAGTGGCCGTCGTGAGATTGCCGCTGTCGGTGACGTCAAACTGCTTGAACACCCATTTCTTCTGACCCGTCATCGGGTCGATGGCCATCACAGCGCCGTTTCCGGCAGCATCGGTCCACGAGTTGATTGGAGTTGCGCGTCCGACACGCACGCCGGGTGCACCAGTCACACCTGTATACGGCGTTCCGCCGCCGCCGAGGAAATTGCGGCCGGGCACATACTCCACCTTCTCTTTTCTGAAGACGGACGCATAGCCTTCCCACGCGGAGATGTACAAGAGCCCGGTGCGTGGACTGAACGACGGCGAGTACCAGTTGGTGCCGCCCTGGACACCGGGCCAGGTCGGCATGCCTTCGGGCTGCGGTGTCGGGATCGGTCTGCCGTTGGCGTCGAGCCCGCTGGCCCAGTTGACCTTCACGAACGGCGCGCCCAACAGGAACTTCCCGTTCGTTCTGTCGAGCACGTAGAAGAAGCCGTTGCGGTTGGCCCAGAGCATGGCCTTCGTCGGCGTCCCTCTCCAGTTCAAATCGGCGAGCACAGCAATCTGGACCGAGTCGTAGTCGTACGGGTCGTTCGGCGAGAACTGGAAGTGCCACTTGAGCGTTCCGGTGTCGGGGTCGATTGCGATGACCGAATCGGTATAAAGGTTGTCGCCCGGCCGCTGATCGGGGTTCCAGTCAGGCCCGGGATTGCCGACACCCCAGTACGTGAGGTTCAACTCCGGATCGTACGAGGGCGTGACCCAGATCGATCCGCCGCCGGTCTTCCACGAATCACCGCCCCACGTTTCGTTCCCCTTCTCGCCCGGGCCCGGGATCGTGTGGAGGCGCCACAACTCCTTGCCGGTCCTGGCATCGAACGCGGCAACGAAGCCACGGATTCCGTATTCCCCGCCACCCGAGCCGACGAGCACCTTGTCCCTGACGATGAGCGGCGCCATCGTGATCGAGTAACCAAGCTTGGGATCGCCAACAGGAACATCCCAGAGCGATCGCCCTGTGGTCCGGTCGATCGCCACGAGATGCCCATCGAGGGTGCCCATGTACAAGCTGTCGCCGAGAATCGCGACGCCGCGGTTGTTCGCGCCGCAACACACGCGCGCATCTGGTGAGTTGGTGTAGCGGTACTGCCAGAACACGCGACCGGTCTTCGCGTCGACGGCAAGCACGTCGTTCGGACGCTGAGTGATGTACATCATCCCGTCCACAACGATTGGCGACGACTGCCAGGCACCGAACACCTGGTTGGGCAGGATCCACTTCAGCTCGAGATTCCTGACGTTGCCGGGCGTGATCTGTGTCAGGAGGCTGTGGCGCTGGCCAGAGTAGCCGCCCGAATACGTGATCCAGTTCTGCGGCTCCTGCGCTGCTCGCAGCAGACGATCGTAGGTGATCTGTGCCTCGATGGCGCCAGACAACGCAACCAGTATCAGTGCGATGGTGACGGCAACACGTCGTGTCATTGGTAATCCTGCCGTGAACAATGAACCCTGAACAACGAACTCCGAACTCGAACGACGAACACGAACCGTGAACCCTGAACGGTGAACCGTGAACTGCTCATTGCTTGCGCAGCGTCAACAAGAACGCGACGACATCGGCAATCTCCTCGTCGGTCAGCTTTCCGGCGTACGCTGGCATCGCCGATTCCGTGACGACGTCGTAGCTCCGGAGACCCTTCTTCGGAATGGACAGCAAGCGCTCGCGATCGTCGATGATCTGCACCGTGTGCGTGTCTTCGTTGAGGCGGCGGCCGCGGATGGTCGTGCCGTCGGCTGTCACGATACGAACCGGGCGATTGATCGGCTGCAGCGCCGCCGACGGATCGCGGACGGCGCGCTCGAGCATTGCCGGCGCGCGAGCGAGTCCGATGTCACTCAGATCGGGCGCCTTGCGTGGGCCGCGCCCCGCCACACGGTGACATGTCGCGCACTCGCCCTTACCGTCGAAGAGCGTCTTGCCACGTGCCGCGCTGCCGACTTTGACCGACGCACTCGTGTCAAAACCCGCGCGGATGAATGCCACGATGCCGGTGAGCTCGGCGGGATCCAACTTGAACGGCGGCATCCCACCCGCGGTCCCTCGGGTAATGGTCTGCGCAAGATCCTCGTCGGACTGCGCCCGCCGAAATTGTCCGCGCCGGAGATCGACGCCGGAGATCTGATCCCCGTCCCGGCCGTGGCACGCGAAACACTGCGCGTTGTAGAGCAGACTCCCCCTGGCAATGTCTTCCTGGGTGTACTGCCCAGGGTGATCGACGGTCAAAAGCTGCGCGCCCGCAGGCGCGACGGACACAATCAGGCCGAGGGAGACGAGCAAAGCAGCTCGGAGCAACATGTCGGCTCCTTGTACACGAGGGCGGCGCGGAAGTCTACTTCGGGTCCACTGGCGGACGTCGCGTCCGGCTTCAGCCGGACCCTCTACTTCTTGTTACCGACCGCAAACACACTCGACGCGCCGCGCACGAACATGACTCCTTCCGACAGCGCCGGTGTGGCCATCAGCAATTCGCCCATCGAGTTCGTTGCGATGTGTTCGAACGTCGGACCGGCCCGCACGACAAGCATCTCGCCGTCTTCATTCGAGAGATAGATCTTCCCGTCGGCCGCCACGGGCGAGGCGCTGAACCCACTCCCAACGAGCGGCAGGCGCTGGCGGTAGACCTCCTTGCCTGTCTTCAGGTCGTAAGCATCGAGCACGCCGTTGTTCGCCAGCACGTAGAGAAGCCCCCGGTACGCAAGCGGCGTCGGCATATACGATCCACGACCGGAACGGCTCCACACGATCGCGTCGCTGCTCGTTTCGTCCTTCGCGAGCGTGAGGTCGCCGCGCGCGCCCGGCTTCACGACGAAGATCGGCCGCTCCGGTGCGCGGCCGCTCGCCACGACGATGAGATCGTCAGCAAAGATCGGTGTCGGCGCGGTGATCTTCGAGGATCCCGCCAGTTGCCAGAGCTCTCTTCCGGTGCGCGCGTCGTAACCGCGAATGAAGTTCGAGGCATTGGTCACCAGCTCGGGTCCCGCGGCCGTCTCTGCCACGGTTGGCGTGCCCCAGGACGGAAGCTCCTTGCGCGAGGTCTTCCACACCGTCTCTCCGGTCTCGACATCGAGCGCGAGCACGAAAGAGTCGGTCTGCGTGTCGCACTGCAGGATGACGAGGCCGTTCCAGATGATCGGTGAGCTGGCCGGACCCCATTCGTAGGACGGGATGTCGTAGGCCCCCATGTCGACTCGACCGAGGTCGACCTGCCACAGCGGCACGCCGTTGACGTCGAAGGCGTGCACACCTTCGGACCCGAACCACGCGACGACAATGCGGCCGTCGGTGACGGGTGTGGCGCTGGCGTAGGTGGACTTGATGTGGCGCTTGTTGCGTGGCGCGCCTTCACGTGCGACGCGCTCCCACCGGATGCGCCCGGTCCGCTTGTCGATCGCGTAAATCACCCACTTGTGAACCGAGCGATCGTTTGACGCGTCACCATCACCGTACAGCCCCGGCTTGAACGTCGCGTTCTTCAGGCTGCTGATCGCACTCGTCACAAAGACGGTATCGCCCCACACGATCGGGCTGGAATGCGCGAGTCCCGGAATCGCTGTTCGCCAGAGAACGTTCTGCTTCGTCGCACCATCCCAGCGGTCAGGAAGCCGCTGCCCCTCGGCGACGCCGGACGCATGCGGCCCGCGGAACGAGGGCCAGTGTCCGGTCGATGCTGAGGCGCGTGGCAGCGGTTCGCTTCGTGGTGCGGCGGTACGCGTGATGCGCCGCTCCTGCCCGCCACGCACGTCGCCCGCCTGTCTGGCCTCGACAACGAACGAGGCCAGGACAATGACGCACGCCAGGCGCACCACGCGGGAACTCAAGAAGAATGTAGCCACAGACAGCTCGTATATAGTGGCGCAAGTCAGAGGGAATCGATGAAGACCAGCCACGGCTCACTCTCACGTCGCCGTCTGTTCAAGAAAGGCGCTGCCGCAGCGGCCAGCGCGACGCTGATTGCCCAAGGCAGCTCACTTTTTGGCCAGGCGCCAGCGGTCGTGACCGGGCGAACGTTCCGTGCGTGGATCTCGCGTGGCATGGGCCGCGGTCGCACGACACTGCAGGAGATACGGCTGCGCCCGGTCACCGGCCGGCAGGTCGTCGTCCGAACCGAGTCGTGTAACCTCTGCTACTCCAACGTCGGCGCTGTCCTCGGCATTCAGGCGGCACCGCCTGCCGGCGCTGCGGCCACGCCCGTGAACGCCGGCCTCACCGGCGCCAACACCAACGACATGGCGCTCATCCAGGGACACGGCGGCGTGGGTGTCGTCGAGGCGGTCGGGCCCGAAGTACGGCGCGTCCAGGTCGGCGATCGTGTCTGCGTATCGGGCACACCGCAGTGTGGCTCCTGTTATCACTGCCTGCGCGGACGCGCGGACGTGTGCCAGCTGCTCGGGCGTAACCTCGCTGGCGATCTTGCCCCCGTCGCCGACCTGCGAGACGGCACTCCCGTCTATTCGAACTCGCACATCGGTGGACTCGCCGAGCTGATGATCACCCCGGAGGAGTGGGTCGTACCGGTCGTCACCAGAGCCAACGCAGTGGACCTCGGCATGGTCCTCAGTTGCGTGAGTGTCGCGGGACTTGGCGCAACAACGACCGGAACGCTGGGCGTGGTGGCGCCAGGATCGGTTGTCGCTGTCGTCGGATGTGGACCGCTCGGTCTCAGCGCCGTGCAGGGGGCGCGCATTGCCGGCGCTTCGACGATCATCGCGATCGACCCGATCCGGTCCCGCCGCGAGCTGGCCATAAAAGTCGGAGCCACGCACGTCCTCGATCCAAACGTCGAAGGCGACAAGATCATCGAACGCGTGCGCAGTCTCTCGAGTGGACCAACGAATCGTCCGTGGAGCGGCGGACGCGATTCAGGAGGACGGCGCAGCGGCGCCGGGGCTGATTTCGTCGTCGAAGCAGCAGGTGCGGAATTCGTTCGGCCCAAGCTCGAAGCTGGTCCTGATCCGAGCGGCATCTTGCCGATGCAGCAGGCGTATCAGATGTGCAACGCGGGAGGCCACGTCGTCACGACGGGGCTCGTCCGCGGCACCATCGCGCTGCCGGCGTTCCTGTTTGCGATTGGCGGGATCACGCACTCCGGCGGTCAGGCCGGCGGCGCCAACCCGATGCGTGACATCCCCCGATTCGTCTCGATGCTCGACAGCGGGCAGTACGACGCGAAATCGCTCGTCACGCGTGTCGTGCCGCTGCAGGAGATGCTGGGTGCCTACGAGGAAGTTGCCTATCGGACGACGGTGACCGCCATCATGACTGCATAGCGGTAAGCGGTCCGGGGTGCGAGGGGGCGGCGGTGCGAAGGTCCGGTCCGAGGGTCCGAGGGTCCGACGATCGTCCGAGGGTCCGAGGGTCGTCCGAAGTCCGACGTCCGAAGTCCGAGGTCAGGCGGCTTGGTTGAGGCGGCCGATTGCGTGGAGCGACCAGGCTAGGCCAACGATCGCGAGGACCGTGCCGCAGATGACGAAGCACATCTCGGCCACGCCAAGCTCGATCACGCCGCCTTCAGCAATTACCTCGAAGCGATCGGCGGTCGCCCGCCAGCCGTTGGCACCAAGCCACCCCCACCCGCCGGCGAAAAAGCCGAGAGCGGAGAGCGCGCGGCCCTGGCGCGATCGCACGACGCCAACCGTGAGCAGCACCATGGCAATGAAGTCGACGATGTAGTACGGGGAGTACAGCTCCGGCCACGACGCCCACGTCTCGATCGGCGCATAGAACGCGAGAACCCACAGCGTGTAGCGGCTCAGCATCCGCACTGGTTGCGACATGTCACACCTTTCGCGCGGCCGATCCTAGCCGAACAGGTGATATCCTTCCCGCGCGCCACAGCGCCCCACGCCACCATCGGAGGAAGAGATGCGCAAGCTGACCTGGTGGACCATGGTGATGATCGTCTGGCTCGCGGCCGGTGCGTCCTTCGCACAACAACCCGAGCCCACCAACCCGGTTCAGGGAAACCCCCAGGCGATCGATCAGGGGCAACAACTCTTCAGGCTGTCGTGTGCGAGCTGCCACGGTCTCAATGCGAAGGGACTGCGGGGGCCCGATCTCACGACCGGCCAGTTTGTCCGGGGCGGCAGCGACGCGCAATTGTTCCGGACCATCATGCAGGGCATTCCGGGCACAGACATGCCCGGCGCTCAGTTCTCTGACGCGACACCAGATCAAGTCTGGGCGCTCATCGCTTACCTGCGTACGCTGAGCGGGCCGGCCTCGGAAGAGGAGGCGCGTGGCAACGCGCAGAACGGCGACACCTTGTTCTGGGGAAAGGCCACGTGCGGCCAGTGCCATATGGTTCACGGTCGCGGCGGGCGCCTGGGTCCGGATCTGTCGCGGATCGGCATCACGCGCTCGCGGACAACCCTGGTCAAGGAGATTCGCACGCCCAGCGGAGCGTTCACCGACGGGTTCTGGCCGGTGACAGTCGTTGCGCGCGACGGGCGCCGTATACGCGGCGTGCGCAAGAACGAGGATCCGTTCTCGCTGCAAATCATGGACACGAACGAGCGCATCCAGTCGTTCGACCACAGCGATCTGCGTGAAGTGGTTCGGGAGAAGAGTTCGCTGATGCCTGACTACGGCGCCGATCGATTGACCGACGCCGAGCTCGACGATGTGATCCGTTATCTCAGGTCTTTGTAGCCATGAGACACACCCTTGCTCGCACCGCCGCGTTGTGCATCGTGCTCGCATGCGCGATGAACGCCGGCTCTCCCGATGTTTTGGCACAGCAACAGCAGGCCGGAGGCCAGTGGACGACCTACTCGGGTGACAACAGCGCCCAGCGTCACAGCCCGCTGACCCAGATCACACCAGCCAACGTCGGCCGGCTGGCCGTGCAGTGGATCTTTCAGTCCGGCGTGTCGGGACGATTCGAGGCAACGCCGCTCGTCGTCGACGGCATCATGTACCTCACCGGCCCCGACAACTACGCCTGGGCCCTCGACGCGAGGACCGGCCGTCAGATCTGGCGTTACCGGCGGCAGTTGCCGGAGGGGCTGAACATCTGCTGCGGGCGCGTCAACCGGGGCTTCGCCATCAGCGGCGATCGCCTCTACATGACGACGCTCGACGCGCATCTCGTCGCTCTCGACGCCAGAACCGGAAACGTATTGTTCGACGTGGAGATCGACGATCACAAGAAGAGCTACACGGCCACCGTCGCGCCGCTCATCGTCAAGGACAAGGTGATCGTCGGGATCGCGGGCGCCGAGTACGGCATCCGCGGGTTCATCGATGCCTTCGATGCGACCACCGGCAAGAAGGCGTGGCGGTTCTGGACGTACCCGAGCCCGGTCAGCCCGGAGGCAATACGTGGTCGGGCGACTCGTGGCAGCGCGGCGGCGGCTCGACCTGGGTGACGGGCGCTTACGATCCATCGCTCAACCTCGTGTACTGGGGCACTGGCAACCCGGCGCCCGACTCTTTTGGCGACGTTCGCCTCGGCGACAACCTCTACACGGATGCCGTGGTCGCGCTCGACGCTGACACCGGCACGCTGCGCTGGCACTATCAGTTCACGCCGCACGATGTCCACGACTGGGACGCCGTGCAGGTGCCGATCCTCGCGGACATCACGATCAATGGCGCGCCGCGCCAGGTTCTGATGACGGCGAACCGGAACGGCTTCTTCTACACACTGGACCGCACCAACGGTGCGCTTCTTCGCGCACGACCATTCGTCCGCACGACCTGGGCGCAGGAAGTTGGACAGGACGGCAGACCGATTCTGCTGGAGGCCAACCGGATCGGACCAGAGGGAACGGTCACGTGTCCGGACGTGGGGGGCGGCACCAACTGGATGTCACCCTCGTTCAACCCGGCCACCGGGTTGTTCTACGTGACGACGCGTGAGGTGTGCGCGAAGTTCTATGCGTTCCCGCAGCAGTTCCAGCCCGGGCACCTGT
>JALDXQ010000094.1:0-27510 GCA_032156805.1 Acidobacteriota bacterium | reverse complement strand
CCTTGATATCCCGGCGAAGCCCTCGACTAGTTCCAGCGTCTTTTGGCGCGCTTTGCGCGCCGGGCCCGTCATGCGGTTGGAACAACGAGTACGAATGTCGCGTCTACGCCCGCATAACGGGCCAACCATGATGCACTGGCTCGATTGGCGCAGGTGGCTCGTCTACACGCATCGCTGGCTCGGCATCGCCGGAGGAGTGTTGTTCGTTGCGTGGTTCTTCTCGGGCGTGGTGATGATGTACGCCCGCATGCCCGGGATGGCTAACGAGGAGCGTCTCGCCCGAGCAACCGCTCTCGATCTGTCCACGGCGACGGTATCGCCGCTCGAGGCTGCTCGCGCGGCGATGCTGATCGATGACGACACGTCGCAGGCCGATCTGACACGGCCCGGGACCGAAACCACGGCTCAGAAGCGCGCGGCGGAAATCTCCGTCGAGCGCGTGCGGGTGGGAATGCTTGGAAACCGTCCCGTGTACCGATTCGGCGCCGGGCGAAACGAAACGATGGTCTTCGCCGATACGGCCAGGCTCGTCGAGCCGGTCGAACGAGCCGAGGCTGAGGCCATCGCTCGTCGCTTCGCGCCTGGCTACACGGGACTGATCCGGTATGACGGGTACGTCACTGAACCCGATCAGTGGACGCTCCAGGCACGCGCGCTGATGCCGATGCATCGCTTCGCACTCGACGACGCCGATGACACGCGCGTGTACGTGTCCGCACAGAGCGGCGACGTGGTGCTCCGGACGACGTGGCGCGAACGTTTCTGGGGGTACCTCGGCCCGGTTACCCACTGGGTCTATTTCACTCCGCTGCGGAGGAACGGATCGCTGTGGAGTGAATTCATCATCTGGTCGTCGCTCATCGGCTGCGTGATGTGCATCACCGGGATCGTCTGGGGACTCTGGCGCTACTCGCCGCGCAGCCGATTCCGGCTGAAGCGCGTTCCCTCGCAGTCGCCCTACTCGGGGATGTTGAAGTGGCATCACTACGCCGGCCTGCTGTTCGGCGTCATCACGACCACCTGGACCTACAGTGGCCTGCTCTCGATGGGCCCCTTCAACTGGTTCTCATCACCCGGCATCACGGCCACGCAGCGCGAAGCGTTTACCGGCGGTCCGCTGCAGCTCGATCGGCTCACGCTCGACAGGTTGCGGGCTGCCGCCGCAGAGATTGAAACCTCATTCCGGTCCAGTCGTGGTGGTGGGTTCCTGAAAGAACTCGAGGTCACGCAGTTCCGCGGCGAACCGTACTGGCTCGGATATCGCGCGCCGTCGACGGACGAAGCTGCCCAGTGGATGCACACCGGGCTGCTGCCTCGCGCGCAACGCCCCCGGCTCGAACATCGCTATGTCTCTGCAGTGGCGCCGGAGAAGGGCACGTTCGTGCGCTTCGACGACCCGCGCTTCGGTGAGCAGACGCTGCTCGAACTCGCTCGCGCCGCGATGCCGGATGTACCAGTCGAGAACGCGTCGTGGTTGAACGAGTACGACGCGCACTACTACGACCTGCGAAGCGCGCGGCCGCTCCCGGTGCTTCGTGTCCAATATGCCGACGCCAATCGCACCTGGCTCTACGTCGACCCGACACGCGGCGCGATCGTGCAGCGAACCGATGACACGCGCCGGCTTCGCCGCTGGCTGTATCAGGGACTTCACAGCCTCGATTTTCCGGCGCTGTATTACAAACGGCCCTTGTGGGACATCGTCGTCATCGGGCTGAGCATCGGTGGTCTCGCGCTCAGCGCAACCACGCTGCTGCCGGCATGGCGCCGCCTGCGCAGGAACGCGCGCGGGCTCGTGCGGACCGGCACTCCGGGGAGGATCTCGGAGCCGGTCAAGAGCTGATTTGGAAATTCGGAGTCGACGATGATCGAGGTGGCCATACTCAGCGGCTTGGCGGGTATTGTTATCGGTCACATCCTCACGAGGCTGCGCGACCTCCGCCGTAACATGGATCGGCTTCCACGCATCGAGTCGAAGCTCGATGCGCTGATCGCTCACGCGGGTGCCCACTTCGATCCGCTTGACGGCGTTGATCCGTCAGTCGCCGAGGCGTTGGCGCGCCGAAAGAAAATTCTCGCGATTCAGCACTACCGCGAGGCGACAGGCGCAGGGCTCAAGGAAGCCAAAGAAGCGGTCGAAGACATTCAGCGGCGGATGCTTCGTGAGCACTAGGCGACGTGCACGAGGCGCAAACGCGAGATGAATGGGGGGCGTAGCGTCCGGCTTTAGCCGGACCTGCTGATCCGTCTGGCACCAATCCACCGTGATGCCCAGTAGCGGCTGCTCGTGTAGTTCTCCACCCGAACGACGCCTCGCGAGCTCGGCGCATGGACGAACGCACCCTCGCCGAGCGCAATGCCCACGTGCGAAGGACCTCGGCTGACGGTCTGGAAGAACACGAGATCTCCCGCCTGAACTTCGTCGCGATCAATCGCGCGTCCTTCGTCGTACTGCTCGCGGACTTCACGCGGCAGCGACGCCCCGTGCTGTGCGAACACCCACTGCACGAACCCGCTGCAATCGAACCCCCGAGTCGGCTCCACGCCCCCGTTCAGGTAGGGAATACCTCGTAGCGCGAGGGCCGTTGCGATCAGTCCGGCCGAGGGAAGCGTCGCACCAATCGAGGGCGGAGGTGGTTCTTCAGGAGAGACGGCTGGGACGTTGGCCCCCGGAAACGGCTGCGGCCTCGGGACGGCTCCGCCGCTGGCGCATCCGCTGAGGGTCGCTGCCCCGACAATCCACGCAATGACCCAGGCACCTCGCGTCGTCATACACAGTCAGTGTATCGTCGTAACTCCCATGTTGCTTAGAGTTTAAGGTGTCGGAACCTTGACAGTACCGCGCCCCTCCAGCATCATTGATACCCAGATATGCAGCAGGCGCTTCTCCTTAATGCGACGTTCGAGCCGCTGAAGGTTGTCGACTGGCAGAAGGCGATTACGCTGTGGTGCCAGGGCAAGGTGGAGGTTATCGCCCATCACGACCGCGAAGTGCACTCGGTCAAGCTGACGTTCAAGCTCCCGTCAGTCATCCGGCTGCTTCGCTTCGTCAAGATCAAGCGCCGGTTCGACTACGTCCCATTTTCACGGGCCAACATCTACTCGCGCGACCGGTATACGTGCCAGTACTGCCACCAGGTTTTCAGTACGGCTGACCTGACCTTCGATCATGTCGTACCCGTTGCCCACGGTGGCCGCAAGGATTGGGAGAACATCGTCACCTGCTGCATTGGATGCAATCGCCTGAAGGGTGGTCGCACGCCCGCTGAGGCGGGAATGAAGCTGCTACGTCATCCGCGGCGGCCCGATTCGGCGCCGGCGATTCGGATCACGGTCGAGCTCCGCAATGCACCGGACAGCTGGCGCGACTACCTGTATTGGAACGTTGAACTCGACGACACATAAAATAGAAGTTTGGCCAGGCCTACCATCGCCTCCGTGACCCCTCTTCGCGCTGTCGCGGGCGGGCGCGTCACGCTGAGAGGCTCCGGGTTCCCCGAGGACACGTTTCCCGTCGTGACCGTCGGCGGTCAGCGCGCACTGGTGGCGTTCGCATCGCGCACGCGTCTGGTCATTGCTCTCCCCGACGATGTGGAGCCCGGCCCGGCCCCTATTCGAATCGAAGATCTTCCGGGCTCGACGGCGTACGTCTCCGTCGGTGGCTCGTGGGCGACAGGGCTGCATCAAGTCGACAACCCCGTGTTCGATACCGGTGGCAACCTCTTCGTCACCTACAGCGGATCGCGAGGGCAGGAATCACCGGTCTCAATCTTTCGCGTGACGCCTGCCGGCACGCGCGAACCGTTCGTCTCCGGCATCGTCAACGCAACGTCGATGGCCATCGGACCCGATCGGCAGCTCTACGTGTCGAGCCGGTTCGAGGGTGCCGTCTATCGTGTGTCGGCGGAAGGTAAGCAGGAGCTCGTGGTGTCCGAGCTAGGTGTGGCCTGTGGTCTGGCCTTCGGTCGCGCGGGAGACCTGTACGTCGGTGATCGATCCGGGACGATCTTCCGGGTTCGCGACAACCGCGCCGAACCATTCGCGACGCTTCCCCCGAGTGTCGCGGCGTTTCACCTTGCGATCAGCCCCGACGACGAGCTCTTCGCAAGCGGTCCCACACTCTCGACCTACGATCACGTGTACCGCATCAGGTCTGACGGCAGCGTCCGTTCGGTCCCGGCGACGTTCGGCCGTCCGCAGGGACTTGCGTTCTCGCCACAGGGAGAACTGCACGTGGTGGATGCTCTCGCCGGGCGGAGCGGCCTCTATCGGTTGAAAGATCTCGACGGCGAGCCCGAGCTCCTGGTCGCCGGTTGTGGGTTCATTGGCGTCGCATTCGGACCCTCGGGCGAAGTGGCCGTGGCGTCCAACGACACGGCGTATCGCTTCGATCCGTAACGCCGAGATCGGCTTCTCTCTTTAGGGATTGCCCCCTGTACCCTTCGATCCCTGTGGAGCCGCCTCGCCGAAGTTTGCCGTGCGATAGATCTCTTTGCCGCTGTCGGTTGCGACGATGTTGGCGCGTTCGGTCAGGTTCAGGTACGGTGCGCCGCTTCTCAGCCGCCGTCCGATCAGCGTCAGCTTCATCCCTGATTTGACCGTCGAAGGCGTCCAGCCAAACTGCTTGATCAGCTGCTGCGGACCGCCAAGTTCGGCCTGCCACCGCACCGTCTTGCCATCCTCGACCACGTCCAGCACGATGCGCGCGTGCGGGTTCACCATCTGAACGTCAACGACGGTTCCCGTGATAGTGGTCACTTCCTGGTTGTAGCGATCGGCGTCACCGTGATGCGCGCCTGCGCGGCTCGACCAGACGAGAATGCCGATCGTGACCGACATCGCAATGAGGAGCGTTCGATTCATAGCGGTTCTCCCGACCCTTTCCCCGGCACCGTCCCGTCTGGCACCCTGTGCCCGACAATCTCTCACTGTGCGGCGAACCTGTCAAATTCCGGTATTTCACCCGGTGGCCCAACCGGCCTGCAGGGACCGGGGAACGCCATCAATCCCCGGCGACATACGCCATCAGCGACCAGCGGCCATCCTGAAACTCGAACAGGGCGCGGTGGTCAATCGGGCTGCGCACATATCGCGAAGCGATGTAACCCGTCCTCCCGTCGGCGAGCTGGATTCGTCTCCAGCCTGGCGTTTCGGAGCCGGCGGGAAGCGCCCGCACCACAGCGAAGTCGAGCGCTGTCAGGATGCGCGCGTTCAACCCCGGTGCCGCCCGGACGCGGACGCGGGAGCCGATGATGGCGAGGCACTCGAATGAATCGAGGTTGTCTGGCCACGCCGAGAAGGTATACGGCGCATCGAACGCATCGTTTCGCCGGAACCGTCCACCGAGTCGCAGGATGAGGGCGAATTCTTCCCAGAAGCCTCCCTCCTTGTTCTCGAGATGCTCCTTCTTGAATTCCTCTATCCCGCCCCCGTCGCCAAAGCTGGTTCGCACCTTTGCGTGAACGATGCCGAGAAGCGCCGCTTCATCACGGCGAGCGACGCTGTCCTGCAGACGCCGGCGGAAATCGACGAAGTCGGCTCTGCGCGACGATTCGTCTACTGGTTCGAGAATTGGTTCAACGGCGCTGGCGCCGGGTGAAGGGGTCACGACACATGGGTTCGCGCCCTGCGGACCTTGCGCAGCAATGCCCGAGAGCAGCGCGAACACGACGATTCCGCCGATCACGAGGGGATCGTATCCGCGGCACGCACTCTGGCGCGATCCAGGAACTCCTTCGCGGGATGACCGACGAGCATGGCCGCGGCATCGTCGAAGGACGTCCACCGCCGCTCACGAAAGCTCGCCTCCTGCCATTCGGCGTGCTGCTTCAGCACTTCCATGACATAGACGGCCACTTCCAATGTGGCGCTCCACTTCTCGTATTCGTAGGTGCCGATCAGCTCGCCGATCAGGCGACCCGAAATCCCCGCCTCTTCCCACGCCTCCTTGAGCGCCGTCTCTTCGTGTGTATCGCCGGGATCGACGGATCCTTTCGGAATCCCCCAGTTGTTCGACCCTTTCCTGCGAATGAGACACACCTCGAAGGCGCCGTTCTTCCGCCGCACGGCGATGGCGGCAGCTTGTTGTGGTCTCGTCAGATGCGCGCTCCCGCCACTGGTTCGTGCCATTGCGCCCATGATCGCGCCGAGTGGCGTCGGCTGCAAGCGTGAACATGCCTGAGCCCACGATTCTTAACAGGTGCGACCGGGTTGTTACACGAGAGTGTCGCCGCCCGGGCGCGGCGACTCGCAGGTTGGCTATAGCTCGGCTCGTCTGAGGCGCAGCGCGTTGGCGATCACGGAAACCGAGCTGAAGGTCATCGCGGCACTGGCAATCATCGGGCTGAGGAGCAGACCGAAGATGGGGTAGAGCACACCAGCCGCGACCGGCACGCCAAGCGTGTTGTAGACGAAAGCGAAGAACAGGTTCTGCCTGATGTTGGCCATCGTCGCGCGACTGAGTCGACGGGCACGTACGATGCCGCGCAGATCGCCTTTGACCAGCGTGACTCCGGCGCTTTCCATGGCAATGTCAGTACCGGTGCCCATCGCGATCCCGACGTCAGCCTGCGCC
Source organism: Acidobacteriota bacterium (assembly GCA_032156805.1). Taxonomy (GTDB): domain Bacteria; phylum Acidobacteriota; class Vicinamibacteria; order Vicinamibacterales; family UBA2999; genus Gp6-AA40. The sequence continues at coordinate 20,936 of JALDXQ010000094.1, read as the reverse complement.
AGCGCCGGCGCGTCGTTGATCCCATCGCCCGCCATGGCGACGCGCTGGCCTTCCGACTGCAGGCGCTTGATCACAGCAACCTTTTGATCCGGCAGCACGTCGGCTTCGACCTTGTCGATGCCGACACTTCGTGCCACGGCCTCTGCAGTCGACCGATTGTCGCCAGTGAGCATGACGACCTCGATGCCGTCTCCATGCAGCGCGCGCAGGGCCTCGACCGTGGTTGGCTTGATCGGATCCGCCACGCCGATCAGGCCCGCCGCTTGTCCATCGATCCCGACGAACATGACGGTCTCACCCTGGTGGCGCAGATCGTCGGCGGGGCCTCGAAGTGCGCTCGCCTGGATGCCGAGTGCCTCCATGTGGCGCAAGTTGCCGATGGCCATGCGCCTTCCTTCGACCACGCCACTCACGCCCTGGCCGGTCACCGACTCGAAGTTGGTGACCTCGCTGAGCCCTGCATTTCGTTCTCGGGCACCTGCGACGATCGCGGCTGCGAGCGGATGCTCGCTGACGTGTTCGAGGCTTGCGGTCAGACGCAGCAGTGCGGTCGCGTCGATGCCGGCGACAGGCTCGACGGTCACCAGTTGCGGTTTGCCTTCGGTCAGCGTTCCCGTCTTGTCCACGACAATCGTCGTGACCTTTTCCATCGTCTCGAGCGCCTCGGCGTTTCGAATCAGCACGCCACCCTCGGCGCCGCGGCCCGTGCCCACCATGATCGACATCGGGGTTGCAAGACCGAGCGCGCATGGGCACGCGATGATCAGGACTGCAACCGCGTTCAGCAGGGCGTACGCAAGACGCGGCTCTGGTCCGAAGACGGACCAGAACACGAACGTCACGAGTGCGACTGCGATCACGAGGGGGACGAACCATGACGAGACGGAGTCCGCCAGTCGCTGAATTGGCGCCCGCGATCGCTGTGCGTCGCTGACCATTCGAACGATCCGGGCGAGCAGGGTGTCGCGCCCGACCCGCTCCGCACGCATCACGAAGGTTCCAGTCCCGTTGACCGTGCCGCCGGTCACCGGCGCATCGGTGGTTTTCTCGACCGGGATCGGCTCGCCCGTCACCATCGATTCATCGACCGTCGTGGCGCCCTCGAGCACGATGCCATCGACGGGAACGCGTTCACCGGGGCGGACCCGCAAGCAGTCGCCCACCATGACGTGTTCAAGTGGCACGTCCTGCTCGCTGCCGCCGGCTTCGAGCCGGCGCGCCGTCTTTGGCGCTAGTGCAAGCAGATTGCGAATAGCGGTACTCGTGCGGCTGCGGGCACGCAGCTCCAGCACCTGGCCGAGCAGGACGAGAACGACGATGACTGCGGCCGGCTCGAAGTAGACCGCCACGTCCGCACCCATCCGGAACGACGGGGGGAAGATTTCCGGGACCATGGTTGCAACGACGCTGTATGAATACGCCGCACCGACGCCGAGCGCGATGAGCGTGAACATGTTCAGGTGTCGATTGACGATCGACGCCCAGCCGCGCTCGAAGAATGGCCATCCGCCCCACAGCACCACCGGCGTTACCAGCAAGAACTCGATCCAGTTGCGTAGTCCGTGCGAGACCAGGCGCTCGAGCGGGCGCCCTGGAATCATCTCGGCGACCATGAACGCGAGGATCGGAGCTGTCAGCGCGAGCGACACCTTGAAGCGTCGCGTCATGTCCTCCAGTTCCGGATTGCGCTCGTTCGCCTGAGTCGCGTCAACCGGCTCGAGCGCCATGCCGCAGATCGGGCACGAGCCAGGCCCTTTCTGACGCACCTCCGGATGCATCGGGCAGGTGTACTCGGCGTCGTAGTCGACGACCCCCGCAGGGCGCGCCGCTGGATCGAGGAACTGCTCCGGGTTTTCCCGGAACTGTTCGAGGCAGCTCTCGGCGCAGAAGTAGTACCTCTGTCCCTTGTAGTCGTGGTGCCCGACGGCGTCAGCCGGATCGATCGTCATCCCGCACACGGGATCAACGACGCCCGGCGTAGCCTCCGCGGCGTGATGCGTGGTTTCCATCCTGTTTCAGGCCAGATCTTCGTTCTTTGTCTTCAGTTCTTCACGTACTGTCCAGGGTTCGCGTCGAACTTCGTCTTACAAACCTTCGCGCAGAAGTAGTAGGTCTTGCCTTTGTACTCGCTCGTGGCCGCGGCCTTTGCCGGATCGACCTGCATTCCGCACACGACGTCTTTTTCCATCACGTCTCTCCCGGTCCGGCTACGCACGGTCCGGCTAAAGCCCGGACACTACGTACTGCCGGACAGTACGTATTGAGGTTACGCACGAGCCGCTCCCACATTACAATGCGCGGCCATGCGATACCGATACATCGCCGCACTTGCGGCAGTCCTGGCGCTCTGCTCATCTGGTGCGCCGGTGGCGCAGCAGCCTCGTGTTCACTTGAATCCCGTCATTGCCAAGCTCGCAGAGGGCAAGACGGTCTACGGTCTCATCAACGCCGGCGATCTGTCGCTCGTCAACGCGCGTGAGACGGCTCGCGCGCCCGTTGACTTCGTCTACGCCGACATGGAGCACAACCCGCTCGACTTCCCCGGGCTCGCCATCTTCCTGCTCGGCCTCACCGACAAGGCGGCGATTGTCAGCAAGGGGAATCTCCAGCCCAACGTCGCACTGTTCGCCCGGTTCCCACAGGAAGCCGACGAATCCACCTGGGTGGTCAAGCAGGCGCTGGACATCGGCCTCATGGGAGTGATCTTCAACGGCGTCGACACGAAGGAGCAAGCCGTGAGCGCCGTGCGCTCGATGCGCTATCCGCCTCTGAAGGGAGAGACGCGGCCCGAGCCGGCCGGGATTCGTGGCTACGGCACCGGCGGTGCCACCTGGGCGTGGGGCGTCAACGCCGCCGAATACGAACGCCGTGCCGACGTGTGGCCGCTGAACCCGGACGGCGACCTGCTGGCCATCGTCATGATCGAGTCGGAGGTCGGCATGAAGAACCTCAACGAGATCGCCGCCGTACCCGGCGTTGGTGCGATATTCCTTGGCGCCGGCTCCGATCTGTCCCGCTCGATGGGCGTGCGTCCGAATGCTCCCGAGGTCGAGGCAGCGTTTCAACAAGTGTTGACCGCGTGCAAGTCCCACAAGGTTGCCTGCGGTATCTCGGCGGGCGCGGGCGCCGACGTGGCCCGTCGGGTCAAGGAGGGCTGGAGCATCATTCGTTCGACTGTTCCAGCCATCACGCAAGGCCGCCAGTTGATAGGCGAAAAGTAGCTAGGGCGTCCAGATTCTCGACGGTCCACTGCCCGCGAGCGTGAGCATCAACTCATTGAGACGCTTCACGAAGGCAGAAGGATCCTCGAGCTGGCCACCCTCAGCGAGCGTAGCCTGATCGAAGAGGATCTGGCTCCAACCGGCGAATCGTGTCTCGTCGGTCTCGTCGTTCAATCGCTTGACGATGGGATGGCCCGGGTTGATCTCGAGGACCGGCCTGGATGCCGGCACGTTCTGGCCCGCGGCCTTCAACATCCGCTCGAGGTTCGTGCTCATCCCGTGCTCATCGCTGACCAGACAGGCGGGTGAATCGGTCAGCCTGTGCGTGACGCGAACGGCGCTGGCGCGATCGCTCAAGGCCTTCTGCATCCGCTCGACCAGCCCCTTGTGCTCTTCGACCTGCTGCGTCTCTTCCTGTTTCGTCGCCTCGTCGCCCAGCGCGCTCAGATCGAGCCCGCCTTTTGCGATCGATTGCAGCGGCTTGCCATCGAACTCGGTCAGCGACGACACGACCCATTCGTCGATCCGGTCGTGCAGGAGCAGCACCTCGACTCCGAGCTTGCGGAAGATCTCGAGGTGAGGGCTGTTTCTCGCCGCGGCAAAGCCGTCCGCCGTGATGTAGTAGATCGCGCTCTGCTTCTCCTTCATTCGTCCGACGTAGTCCGAAAGCGAGACAGTCTGCTCGTCAGTCTCTTGCGTCGTTGACGAGAAACGCAGCAGCTTGGCGATGCGCTCGCGGTTGGCGGCGTCCTCGACGACGCCTTCCTTGAGGACGCGGCCGAACTCCTTCCAGAAGATGGCGAATTTGTCGGCCTGATTGGCTGCCAGATCCTCGAGCAGGCCGAGCACGCGCTTGACCGATGTCGTCCTGATCGCTTCGACGTCGCGCGACTGCTGCAGGATCTCGCGCGAGACGTTGAGCGGCAGGTCGTTCGAGTCAATGATGCCGCGCACGAACCGGAGATACGGCGGCATCAGCTGCTCGGCATCGTCCATGATGAACACGCGGCGGACGTAGAGCTTGATGCCGCGACGATGTTCGCGATTCCAGAGATCGAATGGCGCTTGTTTGGGCACGAAGAGCAGCACGGTGTATTCCTGCCGGCCTTCCACCTTGGCATGCACGTACGCCAGCGGAGCCTCGAAGTCGTGACCCACGTGCTTGTAGAACTCGTGGAACTGCTCCTCGGTGATCTCGGATTTCGGACGGGCCCAGAGCGCTGACGCCTGGTTGATCTGCTCGTCCTCGTCGGTCACCTTCTGTTCCCGCGCGGTCGAGTCCCACTGCTCCTTCTTCATCACGATCGGCACCGTGATGTGATCGGAGTATTTCCGCAGGATCTCGCGCAGCTTGAAGCCGGCGAGAAGCTCATCCTCACCCTCACGCAGGTGCAGCACGACATCGGTGCCACGCGCGTCCCGGGTTACCGTTTCGACGGAGTACTCGCCCTCGCCGGTGCTTTCCCAGCGAACCCCGTGCTCGGGTGTCAGGCCCGCCCGTCGCGTGGTCAGCGTGACGCGGTCGGCCACGATGAACGCCGAGTAGAAACCAACGCCGAACTGCCCGATGAGATGCGCGTCCTTCGCCTTGTCGGACGTGAGGCTCTGGAAGAACTCGCGCGTTCCCGACTTGGCGATCGTGCCGATCTGCTCGATCACTTCCTGGCGAGACATGCCGATGCCGTTGTCCGACACCATGATCGTCCGCGCCGCCGTGTCATAGGAAACCCGAATCCTGAGTTCCGAGTCGTTCTCGAACAGCGCCGGGTCCGCCAGCGCCTCGAATCGCAGCTTGTCGCCCGCGTCCGACGCGTTCGAGACCAGCTCGCGGAGGAAGATCTCTTTGTTGCCATACAGCGAGTGCACCATGAGGTGCAGCAGCTGTTTCACCTCGGCCTGAAAGCCGAGCGTCTCTCGTATCGTCGTCGTGCTCATAGGGTTACTTTTTAGCGGCGCTTTGCCGTGCCCACGCGTGCGCGTCCTGCCATTCCGTTGCGCGGCGATACGCCTGCGCGCGCTGATCCTCTGTCATCGTCTTTTCGAGGTCGTCACGCAGCTTGCCGGCCTGTACGCGTTTACCTTCATTCTTCCAACGCGAGGCCGCAAGATTCAGCCACGTGTGCGCCTCGACGATATCGGTCGTTGTCCCGTGCCCTGGACTCAAAAGAATGCCGAGCTCGATCTGGGCATCCGTCTCGTCCTGATCCGCAGCCTTACGCAGCCAGTCGATGGCGTGTGCGCGGTCGCGAGTCACGCCGCGGCCGTCACGATACAGCATGCCGAGGCGGTACTGCGCGGTTTCGTTCTCCTGCGCCGCAGCCTTGTGATACCAGGCTGCGGCTTTGGCGAGATTACGCGCCACGCGGTCGGCGCCGGTTTCGTAAATTGAACCAAGGCTGAACATCGCGATCGCGTCGCCACGATCGGCTGCCTTCTCGAACCACGCGATCGCCTGTGAGATGTTGCGAGGAACACCCTGACCGTCGACATACATCATCGCCAGGTTCATCTGTGCGCCCGCGTGTCCTTTGTCAGCGGCACGGCGGTACCACTCGGCGGCCTGGGCCGGGTCGAGCGGCAGGACGCTCTGTCCTGACTCGTAGAGATTGCCGAGCGCTACTTCCGCCTCGACGTCTCCCTGAGCGATCCGCGCGCGCAGTTCCGCAAGATAGCGCTCTTCGGCCGTGAACGGCCCTGAGACGCTCTGCGCCATCAGCAGTGCTACCAGAAGCGCAACGCTCATCAACTCTCCATTCTAAGACGGACCATGGGCGGCCAGATCGGAGCCGTGGGGCTTCCCGCTATACTCAAAGGACGGCTCGGTCCGGCTGAAGCCGGACACTACGAGTCCGGGCTACGCCGGGCACTACGAGTTCGGACACGACGATTTCTTTGAGCACAGACGCCGCAACCCCTCGAACACCCGCCGCAGTCGAGACACCATCGTCACGCGCCGTGACGCAGGGAACCGCGATCGGCATCCTGGCGGCGATCAGCGTGTGTCACGGGCTCAACGACCTGATGCAGTCGGTGCTGCCGGCGGTGTACCCGATCCTCAAAGACGCGTATCGCCTGGACTTCGGCCAGATCGGCATGATCACGTTTGCCAACCAGGTCACTGCCTCTCTGCTGCAGCCTGTGATCGGGACATTTACCGATGCGCGGCCGAAGCCGTATTCACTCCCGGCCGGCATGGCCTTCACGCTGTTTGGGTTGCTGCTGCTGTCAGTAGCACCTTCGTATACGGCGATCCTGATCGCCGTGGCGCTTGTCGGCATCGGCTCATCTGTGTTTCATCCGGAGTCGTCGCGGGTCGCGCGGCTCGCGTCGGGCGGCCGGCACGGCTTTGCGCAATCGCTGTTTCAGGTGGGCGGCAATTTCGGCTCATCGGCTGGACCATTGCTGGCGGCTTTCATCGTGCTGCCGTACGGACAGCGGAGCATCGCGTGGTTCGCTGGCACGGCGCTGCTCGCGATGGTCATCCTGGTTCGCGTCGGGTCGTGGTATCGCCACCACCTGCTGACCGGCGGCAAAGCCGCGCGAGCGAGTCTCCGGCCGGTGCTGCCGACTCGCGTGTGGATCGCCCTTGGCGTGCTCGTGCTGCTCGTCTTTTCGAAGAATGTGTACCTGGCAAGTCTGACCAGCTACTACACCTTCTATCTGATCGATAAGTTCCAGCTCTCGGTGCAGAGCGCGCAGCTGCATCTCTTCATGTTGTTGGCGGCCGCGGCGGTCGGGACGTTCATCGGCGGTCCGATAGGCGACCGTGTCGGCCGGAAGTTCGTGATCTGGTTCTCAGTGCTCGGCGTACTTCCGTTCACCCTGCTGCTGCCGTACGCCAACCTTTTCTGGACCGAGGTGCTGACCGTCGTCATTGGCGTGATCTTCGCGTCCGCATTTCCGGCGATCGTCGTCTTTGCACAGGAGCTCGTTCCTGGAAGGGTGGGTGCGGTATCCGGTCTCTTCTTCGGATTCGCCTTTGGATTCGGCGGCCTCGGCGCCGCGATGCTCGGTCAGCTTGCTGATGCGACGAGCATCGACACCGTGTTCACCGTGTGCTCGTTCCTGCCTGCCATCGGTCTTCTCACCTGGTTCCTTCCAAACATAGAACCCGCGCGTCGTCACTGAAGACGAGCTGGGTCCCCAATTTGTGGTAGCCCCGGCTCGTTGACTTCACCAAGTGCCGGAGTTATACACAGCGCACGTAAACGAAGTTCAAAGGTCAAAGGTCAAAGTTTGGAAGTAAGTTCAGAGTTACTTCCGACTTACTTACCAACTTTGAACTTTGACCTTCTCAACTTCCACAAGGGGGCCCTTCAATGCCGGTTCGACCCGCGGTGGTCTTCAGCTTCTTCGTCCTTGCAGCGCTGATCTTCAGTGCGCCTGCGGCCTACGCGCAGGGGCAATCCGGCTCGATTGCCGGTGTCGTACGTGATTCGTCGGGCGCAGTCCTGCCTGGTGTGACCGTTGAGGCCGCCAGTCCAGCGCTCATCGAGAAGGCGCGCAGCGTCGTGACAGACGGTCAGGGACGGTACAACATCGTCGATCTCCGCCCTGGCACGTACAGCGTTGCGTTCACGCTCGCCGGTTTCAGCACCGTCAAGCGCGAAGGGATCGAGCTCACCTCTGGCTTCACCGCCAACGTCAACGCCGACCTCAAGGTGGGCACCATCGAAGAGACCGTCACCGTCACCGGCGAGTCGCCCATCGTCGATACGCAGAGCACGAGCAAGGTGGCCACGGCATCGCGTGAAGTGATGGACGTCCTGCCGACCGATCGCAACTTCGTGAGCTTCGCGGCGCTGACGCCGTCGGTGCTGGTCACCGGCGTGCGGCAGAACGTCGGCGGATCCATTCCGGAAACCGGTATGAACCTGGTGGTGCACGGCAGCCGTGCGACCGACAGCCTCGTGACGGTCGAGGGCATGCCAATCATCAACGGCGGCGGCACCGGCGGCCTGATGTATGGCAACTATCTCAACAACGGGCTGGCGCAGGAGATCACGTTCCAGACCGACTCGCAGAATGCGGAGTTCGAGCGCGCGACGGTGTACTCCAACTTCATCCCGAAGGAAGGGTCAAATACCTTCCGCGGTTCGTTCTTCGGCCGCTGGGCGGGTGAGTCCTGGCAGTCGGACAACCTCTCTGACGAACAGAGAGCGCAAGGACTGAGCACGGGGAATCGCATCGACAGGATCTGGGACATCAACCCCAACGCGGGCGGACCGATCATTCGCGATCGTCTCTGGGTCTACGGCGGATTCCGGCACTGGGGCACCTACAACACGGTTGCCGGCTCGTTCAAGGACGCGGACTTTTCCGAGATCTTCTATCAGCCGACCACCGAGCAGAACCTGTTCCCGGTCTGGCATCAGAGCGCCGTCGCACGGTTCACGCTGCAGGCCAATCAGAAGAACAAGATCAATGTCTACACCGACTGGCAGTACACCTACTTCGGCAACTGCTTCGTCCCAACCTACCTGACCGCGATCAGCGCCTGCCCTGAGTACAAGAACATCCCGCAGTACATCGTGCAGGGGAGCTGGAGTTCTCCGGTGACCAACAAGCTGCTGCTGGAAGCCGGCGGCACGATCACGCCGCAGGATTTCCATGGCTATCGGCGTCCGGGTGTGTCGGCAACGCAGTTTGCCATGCAGGACCCGACGGCGCCGGCTGGATATCCAACGACGTGGGGAGCATCGCCGACCGGCTACGGATACAACCGCAGCGACCAGATGAACTTCCGGGGCTCTGCCTCGTACGTGACTGGTTCGCATTCATTCAAGGCCGGGTTCACTCTGCTGCATGCCTGGCGCTACAACACGCAGGAGCCCAACAACTCCGTCGTGTTGAGCGTGCGAGGGACGCAGCCGTTCTCGCTGACGCAGTACGCCACACCGATTCAGTTCCACGAGACGCTGCGCTACAACATGGGACTCTTCGTCCAGGATCAGTGGCGCTTCAACCGTTTCACGCTGAACTACGGCGTGCGCTTCGACTTCCTGAACGCGCGCGTCGATGAGCAGGACATCGTGGCTGGTCCATTCACTCCGGCGCGCAGCTTCGATGCTGTCGAGAACGTGCCGAACTGGAAGGACATCGATCCCCGTGTTGGCGTGGTCTGGGATCTGTTCGGTGACGGCAAGACGGCCTTCAAGGCCAGCATCGGCCGGTACGTGGTCGGGGACTCGTACACGATCGCAAGGCAGGTGAACCCGGTGCAGTCCAGCGTGAACAACGTGACGCGAACATGGGCGCCACCGCCGGGCGTGATCTACAACGGTGACTACAACCCGTACAACGACTGCGACCTGTTCAATCCTGCCGCGAACACGAAGCGGCCGGGTCAGATCACCTGCGGTCCGATCAACAACCCTGCCTTTGGGCAAGTGACGGCACGCACGACCAACTACGACCCCGAAATCGTGAACGGCTGGCACGTGCGCCCGAACAACTGGCAGTTTCAGACCAGTATCCAGCGTGAGATCGTGCCGCGCGTATCCGCGTACGCGGCTTACACACGGCGATCGTTCGGGAATCTCACCGCGACCCGCAACCTGAATGTCACCAACGCTGATTTCACGCATTACTGCATCCCTGTCCCGGCCGACTCGAGACTCGAGAATGGCGGCGGCTACCAGCAGTGCGGGCTCTACGATGTCAACCGCATCATCGCGCCCAACAACCTGATCTTCAACTCGAGCAACATCGGTGGGATCGAGGACGTCTATGACGGCTTCGACTTCGACGTCAGCGCACGCCTCGCGCGGAACGTTCTTTTGTCCGGTGGTGTCACGCTCGGACGCGAGCGCATCAACAACTGCGTGCTCATCGACGATCTCAGCCTCTCGTTCGTCGCGCCCTTCAACATCGGACTCCCTCGAACAGAGGATTACTGCGATCAGCGGCCGCCATTCCAGCCGCAGGTCAAAGGGCAGGTCGCGTATCCACTGCCATGGTGGGACGTCTCGCTGTCAGCGACCTTCCAGAGCCTCTCCGGGCCCCAGCTCAACGCCAACTACGCGTTGACGAATCAAATTGCAGGCCCCTCGCTCGGGCGGCCTTTCACCGGTGTTCCGCCAACAGTCGACCTGCTCCCCTCAGGGACGATGTACGGCGATCGCATCTACCAGACCGATCTCCGGATCAGCAAGGCATTCAGAACCGGCGGGGCAGTCGTGCGCCCGACCTTTTCGGTCTACAACCTGTTCAATGCGAACCCCGTGCAGACCTACAACGTGAACTACGGACCCGCCTGGCTGTCGCCCACAGTTATCCTCCAGGCGAGGTTCTTCGACATTGGAGTGCAAGTAGACTTCTAGCTGTTGGTCACGCATCAACTCTCAACTTCCAACTCCCAACTTCCACGGAGGTTTGTCTCCTTGGGGTTGGGGGTTGCGTTATGTCTTCTGGTCGCCTGCCAGCGCGCGCCGGAGCGCGAAGCGACGAGTTCTGCTTCGTCACCCCGCTTCGTCACCTTCAACAAGGACATTGCGCCCATCCTCTTCGAGAACTGCGCCGCCTGCCACCGTCCCATCGACTCGAAACCGCAAGCTCAGGCCGATCCGATCTGCGTGGCGGGAGCACCGTTCCCGTTGCTGGACTATGCGAGCGTGCAGCCTCGTGCGCGGCAGATCGCCGAGGCGACGCGCACGCGCGCGATGCCTCCCTGGCTGCCCGAAGCCGGCCACGGTGAGTTCGCCGGCACCCGGCGGTTGCGTGACGATCAGATCGCGCTGATTCAGAGGTGGGTCGAGCAGGGAACTCCTGAGGGCGATCCTGCCGACAAGCCGAAGCCGCCTGTCTTCGCGGAGGGCTGGCAGCTCGGGACTCCCGACCTGGTTCTCAAGAGTACCGAGTCCTACACACTGGAGCCGGGCCGAGGAGACGTTTTTCGAAACTTCGTTGTCCAGGTTCCGCTCTCGTCTACGCGCTATGTTCGCGCGATCGAATTCCGTGCGGACAACCCCGGCGCTCTCCACCACGCCAACGTTGCCGTCGACCCCGCGCGAGTGTCCCGGCGCCTCGATCGCGCTGACCCCGGGCCAGGTTTTGCCTCGATGCCGGAAGACCAGGTGCAAAACGTGTTCGGCTGGTCTCCTGGGAAGGTGCCGATACTCGAACCTGAAGACACGGCCTGGGCGCTCGAAGAGGGAAGCGACCTGGTCGTCCAACTCCACATGGTGCGAGGGGGGACGAAAGAGACGGTGCAACCCTCGGTTGGGCTCTTCCTCAGCTCGACGCCACCGACGCGCGTGCCGATCGTCGTCAAGCTGGAATCGAAGACGATCGACATCCCGGCTGGCGATCCGAACTACGTGATCGAGGACAGCTATGTGCTGCCGGTCGACGTCTCGGCGGTCAGCGTCTATCCGCACGCGCACTACCTGGCTCGGGAGATGCGAGGGACCGCAACGTTGCCGGATGGCAGCGAGAAGCCGCTTCTCTGGATCAAGCAGTGGGACGTTCGCTGGCAGGACCAATATCGCTTCATGGATCCATTGGTGCTACCCAGAGGAACGACGCTGCGTATGCGCTTCACCTATGACAACTCAGAGGCGAACCCACGAAGCCCGCGTCCCGCCCGACGTGTCGGCTGGGGTCAGAACTCGACGGACGAAATGGGTGCGCTGTGGGTGGAGGTGATTCCACGCCGCGGCGAAGACGCTGCAGTGCTGACGCGCGACTACTATCAGCGCGCCCTTGCGACCGATGTCGCGAGTGCCGAGATGCAGGCACGCAACAGCCCCGGGGACGCGGCCGCACACAACCGATTGGCGCTGAAATACCTTCAGGCGGGTCGCATTCCGGATGCGCAGGCTCGCTTGAACGAAGCCCTGCGCCTCGATCCGAACGATGCGGAGGCGCACAGCAATCTCGGGACGGTGCTGCAGATGCAGGGGCGGCTCGCCGAGGCCACGCCTCATCTCGAGACGGCGTTGAAACTCAAACCAGATGACGATCGCATCCGCTTCAACCTTGCCAACGGGCTGACCGCGGCGGGAAAGACCGGCGAGGCGATTCGCGAACTGCAGCGCGCCATCGCGATCAACCCCGAGAATGCCGATGCGCACTTCAACCTGGCGATGTTGCTCGGTCCGCAGAACCGGATCGATGAGGCGATCACTCACCTGAAGCGCGTGGTCGACCTCAATCCACGTAACGGCGAGGCCCACCGCAATCTTGCCGTGGCGTACAGCCTTCAGGGAAAGCTCGATGAGGCGATCGCCGAGGCGCGCACAGCGGTCAGGATTCAACCGGATTCAACGGCCGCTCGTCAGCAGCTCGATCGATTGCTGGCTGCGCGTGGCGGGAGATAACGGAGGCTGCGGAGGCACGAGTCGCCGCGGAGGCGCGAAGGTGCGGAGAAACTCACGGAGAGTCCCTGGCCACCGCCCTGGGGAATGAACTCCGCGTCTCCGCGGCGATCCGTTTCCTCCGCCCTCTCCGTTCACTCCCGCTGACTGATGTAATCTCTCTCCCATGACACGAACGTGTGCGCCAATCGCTCTTGCCCTGTTTCTCTTCGCACCCGCGTCCGACGCATCGGCGCAGTTGATCGCGGCCAAGGACGGGCCGATCGTCTACGGCCACCATCACCTGAATGTGACCAACGCCGATGAGGCGAAGAAATTCTGGGCAGACGCGCTCGGGGGCGTCGTGATCAGGGTGGGCACCGACAACCGCGAGATCCTCAAGTTTCCGAACGCGTTGATGTTTCTGCGCGTTCAGAAGCCCACGGGAGGCAGCAAGGGCTCGACCGTCGATCACATCGCGTTCTCGGTGAACAACCTGCGCCAGGTCGTCGATCGCATCAAGGCCGGTGGCTTCCGGATGGTCACCGCCACCGAGGCGCCGCCCAATGTCAAAGTCAAGGACGACATTGGCATCGTCGAGGGCGGACCGGTCAGCGGCATCGCCTACGCGATGGGCCCTGACGATGCGAAGGTCGAGCTCGTCGAGATAAAGGCGCAGACCGCGCCGATCGTGTCCCATCACATCCACTTCTTTGGCGCGCAGACAGAGATGCACGCCTGGTACATGCAGACCTTTGGCGCCGCGGCGGTGACGTCTGCCAACCCGGCGGCCTTCATCAGTGCCGGCCTTCCCGGACTGACGATGAATTTTGCGCCGTCACAGTCGCCGGTGGTTGGAACACAGGGGCGAGCGATCGATCACATTGGCTTCGAGGTGAAGAACCTCGAGGCGTTCACCAAGAAGCTGGAAGCGCAGGGGATCAAACTGGTTTCACCCTATCGGCAGGTGCCCGCGCTCGGGATCTCGATCGCGTTCATCAACGATCCCTGGGGCACGTACATCGAGCTGACCGAAGGGCTGGACAGAATTAACTAGTCCTTGGTCCCTTGGGCCGCGCTAATTTGCCGCGCCGACGAGCTCGATGTTCAGGCCATTCGGATCTTTCACGAACACGTTCCGCAGCGTCTGGCTCCAGTTCACGAGCTCGCCGTCCTTCGACACGACGCGAACTCCCTGTGCCTTGAGACGGGGGAGCAGTTCCTGAATATTGGCGACGCGGATCGCCATGCCTGACGAGCCCGGGTCGGGGATGCGCAGGCTGAACTCCTTGCGCGGCATCCCCTTGAACTCGACGAAGGCCATGCGCGCACGGCTGCCGGGAACAACGGCGATCATTCCCCGAAGCTCGGTACCTGCGGGCACGCCCATCAGGTCGAGCATGGCTGGATCCTTCGAGAACTGCGTGTCGCCGGTCAGCTCCCACCCGAGCATCCCGCTCCAGAACCTCGTCGTGTCCTCCATGTCGCGAACGGTCAGTCCCATGATTGACCCCAGAACGTTCCCTGCGGGTGCATCTGCTTCCGCCGGCACCTCGACTGCCTCGACGATGTAGCCGTCAGGATCGCGAAAAAAGATCGCCTTCACATCGCCGAGCGGCGTGTTCACGCGCACGGGCGCCCGCGACGCGGTGATGATCGGTGCTCCGACTTTCTTGATGTTCTCGACGACCAGATCGATGTTGCGCACGAGGAACTTCATGTGCGGCGCGCCGGGATCGAATATCTGTGGCTGCGCCGGATGGCGTGCGACGTTGCTGAACTGCGTCAGCTCGAAGTTGAAGCCCTGGCCGGGCAGGTTCAGCATCGATACACGCAGCGTCACACCAGGTGAGTCGGTCAGGATCGGGACTGCCGCATTGGCAAACTCGCGCACGGTTCCGTTCACGCCGAAGACGTCGCGGTAGAAAGCCAGCGTCTTCTCGACCTCGTTGGTCGCGTGGATCGCGTGCATGAAACCGATCGTGACAGCCGAAGGTTTCGCCGGTGCGGGCGGGGCGAATCCAGGCACCTGTGCGAGCAGTGCAGCCGACAGCAACGATACGGAGAGTGCGACGATCGAAAGCACTCGCATGACTGGTCTCCTCGGAAGCCTCATCAATATGCCAGACCTCCAGCGACTTCGCGTAATATCTGAACACAATGCGGCCAGTGCGGGCTGCTGGTTCAAAGGACTTGGCGATGCGGAAAAGATCCGGCGCGTTTGTCGGTGCGGCGCTTCTCGTGGCCGCCGTGTGTGGCTTGTCGTCATCGACTGCGGCCCAACAGGGGCGCGCCGGAGGTAACGTGACCTCGTTCTACGATCTCCAAACCGCGTCGCTCGATGGTAAGCCGGGCAACCTCGCACAGTACAAGGGCAAGGTCAGTCTCGTCGTTAATGTGGCGAGCAAGTGCGGCTACACCCCTCAGTACGAGGGGCTCGAGGCGCTGCAGCGCGAGATGAAGGGCAAGGGGTTCAACGTGCTCGGTTTCCCGAGCAACGACTTCGGTGGCCAGGAACCGGGCACCGCGCAGGAGATCGCCACGTTCTGCAGGCTGACCTACGACGTCACGTTCCCGATGTTCGAGAAGGTCGTGACGAAGAAGGGTCCAGGGCAGTCCCCCGTGTATGCGTTCCTCGGCGAGACCGGCAACCTGCCGGCCTGGAACTTCAGCAAATACGTCGTCGACAAGAACGGCAAGGTCGTCGCCTTCTTCCCGAGTGCGGTCACGCCGGAGGATCCAGCACTACGTACTGCGATCTCCAAGGCGCTGGCGGGCAGTTAGGCTGCCCGTGTTCCAAGATGCAAGCGGCTGTGCCGAGACGGAACACCACCATTCACGATTGTCGTTCGCGTTGCACGTGAGTACGGCTACGTAACGGCAGTCACATCAGCCAGTTATCCATAGATCCGCCCACTCCCTCAGGGCTGGCCGGCTTCTTGCCGTGATCTTTGGCGGGATGGCGGAATCTTTCACATCTGGCACCAATGAGAGCGAAGTCCGCGGAGCCATGCGCTCCATGTGGGTGTGGGCTGGAGCCGTATTGTGGCTGGCCGGCGCCGTTGCGGGCCTCTGGGTGCTGTGGTCGTACGAGAACACTCCGGGAGAGGCTGCGGTATCGCACAGACACTGGCCTGCAGAGACGCGCCTCGAACGTTCGCCCGGACAGCCGACGCTCATTCTTCTCGCGCATCCGCAGTGCACATGCACGCGCGCGAGCCTCGCCGAACTGGCCGAAGTCCTCGGACGGACACGGAATTCGCCAAGAACTTACGTGCTCTTTCTCAAGCCGTCGGAGTTCTTCGACGGGTGGGAGAAGACCGACCTGTGGCAAACGGCGTCTTCGCTGCCCAACGTCACCGTGTTGCGTGACGACGATGGCGAGGAGGCGGCGCGGTTCGGCGCGGTGACATCCGGGCAGACGCTGATGTACGACGCTGACGGCGAGCTCGTGTTCAGCGGCGGCATTACCAATGCGCGTGGACATGCGGGCGATAACGCTGGACGAGCCGCGTTGCTTGCGCTTCTCGACCGGAAGGAACCCTCCCGGCGCGCGACATCGGTGTTCGGCTGTTCGCTGGTCTCTCGCGAATCCTAGCGCTGTAAGGCCCCCCAATGCCCTCCCACTCCTTGCTCAACTCGTGCGACACGTCGACATCGGACCGCGCGGCGCAACTCTTCGCTGAGGCACGCCACGAGATCCACCGCCGTACCGACCGGCTCTTCGCCCGTCTCATGGCGTTCCAGTGGGTCATGGGGATCGTCTTTGCGTTGTGGGTGTCACCGCTGGCGTGGGATGGAACAGTCAGCCGTACGCATCTCCACGTCTGGGCAGCGGTCATCCTCGGCGGGATTATCAGTCTGTTTCCGGCGTTGCTCGGTGTGTTCCGCCCCGGCATGACGTCGACGCGCTACATCATCGCCGTTGCCCAGATGTTGATGGGCGCGTTGCTCATCCATCTGACCGGCGGACGCATCGAGACACACTTTCACGTCTTCGGTTCGCTGGCGTTTCTGGCCTTCTATCGCGATTGGCGAGTCTTGATTCCCGCGACTGTGGTGGTGGCGCTCGATCACATGCTGCGCGGAATCTTCTGGCCGCAATCGGTCTACGGCGTGGTGGTGGCAAGCCAGTGGCGCTGGCTGGAACACGCGGCCTGGGTCCTGTTCGAGGACGTGGTCCTCTTCGTGGCCTGCCGGCGCAGCATCGCCGAGATGCAGCACACCGCCGAACGCACGGCCACGCTCGAGCGCGAGGTGAAGACGCGCCAGGAAGCTGAAAACGACGCGCGCAACGCGAGAGCCCGCAACGACGCGATTCTCGATGTCGCCCTGGACTGCGTGATCCTGATTGACGACTCAGGCCGAATCGCCCAGTTCAATCCCGCTGCCGAGCGGACCTTCGGCTACAGCGCGGCGGAAGCGGTTGGCAGTGACCTGGTTGACGCGATATTTCCCACCTACCGGCGCGAACCGTTGCGGGATGCGCTGGACCGCTATCTCACGACCGGAGACACGGAAATCCTCAACCGGCGTCTCGAGCTCACGGCGATCCGCAAGGGTGGTGAGACGTTTCCCGTCGAGATCGCGATCGCGCCGATCTCCACCGATGGCGCCAAGATGTTTGCCGCTTACGTGCGCGACATCACGGAGCGCACGCGAATCGAGCGTGAGCTGGCCAATTACACCAGTGTGCTCGAGGCTGCTCACGACACGCAGCGGCAGGATGCCGAGCGGCTGGCGACTCTGGTCGACGAGCTCCGGGTCACGCAGCAACGTGCCGAGAAGGCAACACGGGCGAAGAGCGAATTCCTCGCCAGCATGAGCCACGAGCTGCGCACGCCTCTGAATGCCATCATCCTGTACAGCGAGTTGCTGCAGGAGACGGCGGAAGACGGGGGGCACACCGAGTCGATTGGCGACCTCAAGCGGATACAGGGTGCAGGGAAGCATCTGCTGGATCTGATCAACGGGATCCTGGATCTCTCGAAGATCGAAGCGGGCAAGATGGTGCTCTCGCTCGAGACGTTCCATATCAAGACCATGGTGGCCGGAGTGGTCGACACGGTCAGGCCACTCGTCGAGAAGAACCGGAACACGCTGACCGTGCGCGGCGCGGACGAGATGCCCGTGATGCGCGCCGATCTCACCAAGATC
Source organism: Acidobacteriota bacterium (assembly GCA_032156805.1). Taxonomy (GTDB): domain Bacteria; phylum Acidobacteriota; class Vicinamibacteria; order Vicinamibacterales; family UBA2999; genus Gp6-AA40. The sequence continues at coordinate 3,262 of JALDXQ010000094.1, read as the reverse complement.
CGTCAGATCCTGCTCAACCTGCTGAGCAACGCGAGCAAGTTCACGCACGACGGCAGCATCGCCGTCGACGTACGCGAGTGCGTGCTCAATGGCGCTGCCGGTGTTGAACTCAGCGTCACGGACACCGGCGTTGGCATGACCCCGGAACAGGCGCAGAAGGTCTTCGATCCGTTCACGCAGGCGGATGTCACGACGACTCGCAAGTACGGCGGTACCGGCCTCGGGCTGGCCATCGTCTCACGCTTCTGCGATCTGATGGGCGGCAACGTCTCGGTCGAGAGCCGTCCTGGCGAAGGGTCGCGGTTCGTCGTGCGGCTGCCGCTGGAGATGGCGGACGCCACGCCTGACTCAATGACGCCGGTAGGCGCTGGAGTAGACCAGTAGTCGGACTCATCGAAACCCATGGCAACGATCCTGGTAGTGGAAGACAACGAGGCGAGCCGCGACGCGCTGGCTCGCCGACTGCAGCGGCGCGGATACGAGGTGTTGCTGGCGGTGGATGGCCAGCAGGCGGTGTCGGTGGCGCAATCCTCGAAACCCGATCTGATTCTGATGGATCTGGGGCTTCCGATCATCGACGGCTGGGAGGCGACGCGACAGCTCAAGGCCAATGGGTCGACGAAGCACATCCCGATCATCGTGCTGAGCGCACATGCCATGACCAACGATCGCGACCTCGCACTCGCAGCCGGCGGTGACGACTTCGACACGAAACCTGTCCGCTTTCAGCCGCTGATCGACAAGATCGAATCGCTGCTGGCGAGGCCCGTACTCCCATGACCCGGCAGGGTGCACTGCTCGTCGTCGACGACAACGAGAACAACCGGGACGTGCTTTCCCGGCGGTTGCGGCAGAAGGGCTTTCTCGTCTCGGTCGCCGCCGATGGCGCCGAGGCGCTCGCGCTGATCGAACGCGATTCCTACGACCTGATTCTGCTCGACGTCGAGATGCCAGGCATGAGCGGCCTCGACGTGCTGACCCGGCTGCGGGTCGAGCGATCCCACACGCAGCTGCCAGTGATCATGGTCACCGCACGCAGCGAAGGCACCGACATCGTCGAAGCCTTTGGCCTGGGCGCGAACGACTACGTCACCAAGCCGGTCGACTTCGCCGTCGCACTCGCACGCATCCGGACGCATCTGGCGCACAAGTGGGCGGTCGAGGATCTGCACGAGAGCGAGGAACGGTACGCACTTGCGGTCCGCGGGGCCAATGACGGATTGTGGGACTGGAATCTGCTCAGCAACGAGGCGTACTGGTCACCTCGCTGGAAGGCCATGCTCGGCCACGACGATGAGGAGATCGGCAGCAGTCCTGACGAGTGGTTCAACCGGGTGCACCCTGAGGATGTCGCACGCGTCAAGGGCGCGTTGAAAAAGCATCTCGAAGACGGAAGCTCGAACTACGAGAGCGAGCACCGGCTGCTTCATCAAAACGGGATGTATCGATGGGTGCTCTGTCGGGGAGCGGCGGTGAAGGATTCATCGGGCACCGCAACCAGGCTCGCCGGCTCGCTGACCGACATCACCGAGACCAAGCTGGCGGATGCACTCACTGGCCTTCCGAACCGGCTGCTCTTTCTCGATCTCGTCGAGCGCGCGATCAGGCGTGAAAAACGGCGCCCGAACCCGGCATTTGCGCTGCTGTCACTCGGGCTCAACCGGTTCAACGTGGTCAGCGACAGCCTTGGCCCTCTGACCGCCGATCGCCTGCTGGTGGCGGTCGCGCGCCGGCTGCAGTCGAGCCTTCGCCCAACCGACACCGTCGCGCGGGACGAGCCGTCCCCCACGCTGGCCAGGCTCGGGGGCGACGAGTTCAACGTGCTGCTGGACGACATCAAAGATGGGACCGACGCCATGCGGGTGGCCGAGCGGCTTCGCCGTGCGTTGCAGGAGCCATTCGAGATCGATGGGCACCAGGTGTTCACGTCTGCGACCGTTGGCATCGCCATCAGCGCGACCGGCTACGAGCGCCCCGAGGAGGTCCTGCGCGATGCGGCGATTGCCCTCAATCGCGCGAAGGCCGGAGCCGCGTCCGGGTGTGAAATCTTCGATCCCGCGATGCGGAAGCACGCGGTCGCTCGCCTCCAGGTGGAGACCGAACTCCGCCAGGCGATCGAGAGCCGTGCGTTCGAGGTGCACTATCAGCCGATCGTCTCGATGCGCACCGGGCGAATCACCGGGTTCGAGGCGCTCGTGCGCTGGCGCCATCCCGTACGTGGCCTGGTTGGCCCGGGCGAGTTCATCCCGCTCGCCGAAGACACCGGCCTCATCCGCGCCATCACCCAGCTCACGCTCACCGACGCGTGCCGCCAGATGGTCGACTGGCAACGCCGGTTCGGTCCTGATGCGCCGGGCGTGATGTGCGTCAATGTCTCGAGCAAGTTGTTCGTGGACACGGCGCTGGTGGGCGAGCTGAGGACGATTCTGGAAACGACGGGGATGGACGCGTCGTGGTTGAAGCTGGAGATCACCGAGAGCGCGCTCATTCATGACATCGCCGCCGCCCGCGCGACGTTGGGTCACGCGCAGGCCATGGGCATCGAATGGAGCCTCGACGACTTTGGCACGGGATACTCGTCGCTGAGCCACCTGCACGGGCTGCAAATCGACACGGTCAAGATCGATCGCTCGTTCGTCAGCCGGATGGGCGTCGAGCGTCATGGTTCCGAGATGGTGCGCGCCATCGTGGCGCTCGCCCATACTCTCGACATGGACGTCGTCGCAGAGGGTGTCGAAACACCCGAACACGAGAAGCGGCTCCTCGAGCTCGGATGCGAGTTCGCGCAGGGCTTCTACTACTCGAAGGCGGTTGATTCCACAGCCGCTGGTCTGCTGATTTCGTCACAGCCGTGGCGGGGCCTCGAGCGTCGCACGGCCTGAACACGCAGTCCGGATTGCCGGTGGCACAACGCGCTATGGGCGATTTTCGAGTGTGATTATCCGCCGTTCGTGATCCTGAATCACGCTGCGCAGAAGGTCGGGCAGGACCTTCAGCGGCTGAACGTCGCCAGCAAGTTGAGCGAGCAGACGTGAATGCTGTTCGAGCATGGTTGCGTGGTGTGATTGGACCTCGGTGATCAACTTGAGGTGTTGTGTGTTCGCTTCGCCAAGCACTCGGAGCTTCTGGACCTTGTCTTCGAGTGTGCCGACGCGCCCCGTCAGGCCAGACACGTCGGCACGTAATCCCGTGACCTGATCCTCGACGTTGCCCAGTCTGTCATCGACTTTGTCGAGCCTGTGCTCGACGCCGTCCAGCCTGC
>JALDXQ010000093.1:0-27591 GCA_032156805.1 Acidobacteriota bacterium | reverse complement strand
TCGGCGGCCGCGCCTGCCGGACGCGGTTGAGCGGGTGGGGCAGCGGTGCGAACGCCGTAGCCTGCGCCTGCCGCGCCGCCCGGGTAGGTCCTCAGTCCTCGTGAGAGGTAGTCCGTCAGGGAGAGCCCGAGCATGATGGCGAGGAAGAAGAACGCGGTGCCGACGAACAGCTTCGTCAAGTGGCTGCTGTACTTCGCATGCATGAAGAACAGGATGACGAGCGTCGCCTTGGTGATGGCGATGCCGATCGCCACCGGGAAGTTGAAGGCGCCAAGGTTGACGAACGCCACCGCCACCGTGACGGCGGTGCCGACCATCAGCGCGGCGAAGATGGCGTAGTAGGTGCTCTTGGGAGAAATGTGTCCAGCCATGGCTCTCAGGCGAAATGGTGAGCCCTGTCCACCAGGTACAGGAGGGGGAACAGGAAGATCCAGACGATGTCGACGAAGTGCCAGTACAGTCCGCTGACCTCGACCGGCGTGTACCACTGTGGCGAAAAGCGCCCTTTATGGGCCATCCATGCGATGACCGCCATGATGCCGAACCCGATGATCATGTGCGTGGCATGCAGGCCCGTCATCAGGAAGTAGAGCGAGAAATAGATCTGGGCAGGTCCGCCATTCGGTCCCGGAAACGCGAAGGTCGGTCCGGGGAAGTGGTGATGCTCGAACTTTTCCGCGTACTCGAAGTACTTGACGATCAAGAACACCAGCCCGAGCGCCATCGTGGCGAGGATCCACCATACGGTCGCGCGCTGCAGCCCGGTCTGCGCGGCGCGCACGGCCAGCGCCATTGTCAAGCTGCTGCCGATCAGCACCGCCGTGTTGAACGCTCCCAGCACGATGTCGAGCTCGAGGCTGGCTTCGGCCCACGCCGCCGGATACCACACGCGATACAGCATGTAGGCGAGGAACAATCCGCCGAAGAACAGCACCTCAGTGATGAGGAACAGCCACATCCCGAGCGTGGCCGCCTCGTGCTGCTGCTCCAGCGTGTCGAAGTGATGCTGGAGATCGGGGTGATGGGCGTGGCCGCCGTGAGCATCGGCGTGCGCGATTGCGTCAGACAACTTTGATCTCCCGCTTCGAAAACTCGTAGGCGTCCTCGGTCACGACTGGTTGCGTCTCGAAGTTGTGCGGCAGCGGCGGCGACTGCGTTGTCCACTCGAGGCCGGTCGCGTGCCACGGGTTGTCGCCAGCCTCTTCACCGAAGAAGAGCGACGCCACGAGGTAGATCGCAATGAGGATGTAACCGACGGCCAGAATCGAGGCGCCGGCCGACGACAGCACGTTCAACACCTGGAACTCGTCGGGATAGACGTGATACCGGCGCGGCATGCCGAGGTACCCGAGGATGAACTGCGGTCCGAAGGTCAGGTTGAAGCCGACGAACACGATAATCGCCGCAACCTTGGCCCAGATGTCCGAGTACATCCGGCCGGTGATCTTCGGCCACCAGTAGTGCAGGCCGGCAAAGTAACCCATGATCGCGCCGCCGACCATGATGAAGTGGAAGTGCGCGACGACGAAGTAGGTGTCGTGCAGGTGCACGTCCACGCCGAGGGCCGCCGTGAAGAGACCCGTGAGGCCACCGACCAGGAACAGGCCAAGGAAGGCGATCGCCCAGATCATCGGGGCTTTCAACCAGATCGCGCCCCGGTACATCGTCGCCGCCCAGTTGAAGGTCTTCACGGCCGAGGGAATCGCGACGGCATAGGTCAGAAAGGAGAAGACCAGCGCCGAGTAGATCGAAATCCCCGAGACGAACAGGTGATGAGCCCACACGAGGAATCCGAAGATGGCGATTGCGAGGCTCGAGAACGCGACGAACGAGTAGCCGAAGATGCTCTTGCGCGAGAAGACCGCGATCACCTCGCTGATCGCACCCATCGGCGGCAGGATCATGATGTAGACCGCGGGGTGCGAGTAGAACCAGAACATGTGCTGGAAGAGCACCGGGTCGCCCCCCAGCGCGGGATCGAATATGCCGAACTGGAGGAAGCGCTCGATCGCCAAAGCTAGCACCGTGATCGCGATCACCGGAGTTCCAAGGATCATCACGAGAGCCGTCGAATAAACGGCCCACACGAAGAGCGGCAGCCGGAACCACGTCAGCCCCGGTGCCCGCATCCGGTGGATCGTCACCATGAAATTCAAGCCGGTGAGGATCGACGAGAAGCCGGTAATGAACACGCCGAGGCCTGTCGCCATGACGTTCGTGTTCGACGCACGGCTGCTGTATGGCGTGTAGAACGTCCAACCGGTGTCGACGCCGCCGGACACCATCGCGTAGACCGTGAACAAAAAGCCGATGACGAAGATGTACCAGCTCAGGAGGTTGAGCTTCGGGAACGCGACGTCCTTCGCCCCAAGCATGAGGGGCAGGATGAAGTTGCCGAGAATGGCGGGCACGGCAGGAATCAACACGAAGAACACCATCGCAACGCCGTGCATGGTGAACATCTTGTTGTAGGTATCTGCCGACACGAGATCGCCGGCTGGCGTGGCCAGCTCGAGGCGAATCATCGAAGCGAAAACGCCGCCAAGGAAGAACGCAAACGTGACCACGAGGAGATACATGATCCCGATGCGCTTGTGATCCTTGGTCAGCAGCCACGAGGCTACGGTGTGCTCGTGGTTGAGATACGTCACCCGCGGCGCCGTCATCGTCGTATCCATGGTCTTACCTGTTCTCCTGGGGTGCCGCCGGGCTCGCTGTTTCCTCGTGCGATTCGACTCTCGAGACCGCGCCAGTCTGAGGACGCAGCGACTTCACGTACTCGACGAGCGCCATCACGTTTTCCTCGCTGACGAGCCCCTGGAACGTCGGCATCAAGGGCTGATATCCCTCGACCACTTTTGCTTGCGGCCTCAGGATCGACTCCCGCAGGTACGCTTCGTCGATGGGGACCGTCGTGCCGTCCACGAGCCGCTCGGAGAGGCCGAACTTGCTGGTGAGCGCCGGCCCTCGGCCGCGGCCATCCTCGAGGTGGCAGGTGTTGCAGGCGAGATCACTGAACAGTCGCTGACCGCGCTGCGCCAGCGAGGTGCCTGCGACGTTGCCACTGAGCCACGCCTCGTACGCGGTGGGCTCCATGACGATGACCTTGCCGATCATACCGGAGTGGTTGGTGCCGCAGTACTCGGCGCAGAAGAGATGATGCTCACCAACGATCGTCGGAGTGAACCAGACGCTGCTGTATCGGCCGGGGATCGCGTCGGCTTTCGTACGGAATGCCGGGAAGAACAGCGAATGCAGCACGTCCTCGGAGGTGAAGGTCACCTTGACCGGCCGGCCCAGCGGCACGTGCAGCTCGTTGATTTCGTTCTGACCGTCGAGATGCTGGAACTTCCACATCCATCGCTTGCCGGTCGCATAGATCTCGAGCGTCTGATCGGGCGGGCGGTAAAGGTCGAAGTAGACCTGGGCTGCCCAGGCGAAGATGACGATGCTGATGAGGAACGGGATGATCGACCACGCCAGCTCTAAGGGGATCGATCCGTGGATCCGCGCGCCGACCTTCATCGGGTCGTCGGTGCGGTACTTCGCGGCAAAGTAAATCACCACGACGGTGGTGAGAATGCCGAAGAACGCCGTCACCGCGATGATGAAGAGGTACAGCGCGTCGACATCCGCCGCGAGCGTTGACGCCTGTTGAGGAAACAGTGGAATCCCAGAAAACATAGCTGCTCAGGCGTGCCTTTCCGCGACACGGCGCGATTCGCGCAGTCGCATCAGCACAACGAAACCTACGATGAGGCCGACCGTCAGCACGCCGCCGAGTCGCATGATGTTCATGAACACGGCTCCGTACCGCCCACTCGAGGGGTCATAGTGAAAGCAGTAGAGCAACAACTCGTCGACCACCGATCCCAATCGGCCCTGCCCTGAATCCACCAGCGCTAGCCGCAGATCCTTGGGCGAGAACTCCACGCCGTAGAAGTAGCGGGACAACCGCCCATCCGGCGTTGCCACCAGCAGGCCGCTCACGTGCGCGAACTGTTGCGACTCCTCGTCCCACTCATAGGTGAACCCGGCGGCGGAGGTCACCCGCTTGATTTCTTCTTCGGTCCCGGTGAGGAAGTGCCAGCCGTCCGCCGTTTCCGGCACCGCCCAGTGCAGCAGATGCGCTCGCTTCTTCGCGTTTGCCGATTCCGGCGTGTCGCGCGAATCGAAGCTGATGAGCACGACGTCGAAATCCCTGCCGGCGGTGAAGGGCACCACCTTCAGTGCCGACGAGATCCCGTTCATGACCAGCGGGCACAGCATCGGGCACTGGTAGTACACGAACGCCAGGACGACCGGCTTGTCCTTCTTGAAGTACTCACCCAGTGCGACCTGCCGGCCGGTTTCGTCCGTCAGCCGCGCGTCGAGTGGGAGCCGTTCGCCCAGTCGCTGCGAAAACGTCACGTGTTGAATCTTGGGCGGGACATTCGAGGCAACAATGCCTCCGCTGAACCCCATCGAACCGGGCATACCGGGTTGTTGCTGGGCAGCGACATCGCTAATGCTGAATGCAGAATTCAGAATGCAGACCGCACAGAGGACAAGCCACCTCAATCGGCTCGACGTCTGACGTGACCGCTTCTGAATTCTGAATTCTGAATTCCGCATTACAGGTTTCATTGCCCTATTGCCTTCTTCGTTCCAGTGTTCGCCCTGCGCTCGCGTCGGTCGGCATGAGAGTCGATGTGTCGGTCGACACGCCGGCACCGCCGGCGTCTGCCGGTCGTGACGGGAGTCCTCGCTCCACCGCCAGGCGCATGGCCTCGGCGATGGGAATGCGGACGGTGCCCGCGTTCCGGTCGAGCCAACCATACCCTTCGAGTTCGGCCGTCTCGCGCTGACGGAAATCGTAGATCTCGTTCGCCGGCTGCGCCTGGAGTCTCGGGCCCGCCGGCAGGCGAGGACCCTGCTCGGCCGCGAGGGGAAACTCTGCTGGACCGGTGTCCTCGCGAAGGTCGACGAAGATCGCAAACGTGAACCACATCAGGACGTGCACGATGATCGCCGACACTGTGAGCCACACGGCGAACTGGATGATCATCGACACGTTGGCATCGGTATGCTCGTGTCCCGAACCCGACGCGGGATTGAGATACTCGTCGTCTGCCGACGCGTGACCGTGGGCGTGAGGATCGTGAGCCATCAGTGGCCTCCCCCGGTTTCAAGCGCTTCCCGCAGGTAGGGATCGCCGGTGGCCAGCAACGGTCGCTGCCGCAGTTCCGAGAAGAACATCCAGAGCCACAAGCCGCCGATCGCCAGCGGCGCCGCCAAGTCGAGCCAGTGCACGAAGAAGTGGCTCGCGTGCTCGCCAGTCAACATGTGCAGATTGCTGCCGCCGGAATCGAATTCGGGCGACACCATCATGAAGAGGTCGGCGAAACGCACGAACAGGATCCAGAACGCGATGATGACGAGCCGATGCGGCGTGCGCTTCAGGTTGCGCGAGAGCAGCAGGAACCACGGCACGAAGAAGTGAAACAGGACCAGGAAGACGGCGAGGTACTGCCAGCCGTGGCTGGTGCGCGTGATCATGTAGGGAATCTCTTCCGCGAGATTCGCCGCGAACGTGAGGAGGTACTGCGAGAAATTGAAATACGCCCACAACATCACGAACGCGAACATGAGCTTGCCGAGGTCGTGGAAATGATGCGGCTTGAGCAGGCCCGACATCGGCTCGTGCTTGAAGAGGAAGGTCGAGATGACGATCGTGAAGGCGAGCGCCGCCAGACCCTGACCGCCCATCATCAGGAACCCGAAGATCGTCGAGTACCAGTGCGGGTTGAGCGACATGATCCAGTCGATTCCGGCAAAGGTGATCGCGAGCGCGTAGAACACGAGGCCCGCGCCTGACAGACGCTGCAACCGGCTGTTCACGGCCACGTTGCCCTCGTCCTGCTGACGCGACCACTTGTTCAGGAGGAACGCGATACCGAGCCATCCGCCGAAATACACCAGCGCGCGTACCACGAAAAACGGCACGTTCAGGTAGCCAGACTTGTGTCGCAGCACCGCGTCGGTCGCGACGTGATCGGCGTGCGACCAGGGATAAAGCGAACCCACTCCGAGCAGCACCGGGATGAAGAGCACGGCCAGCAACGGCAGCGTGCGGCTCGATGCCTCGAAGATGCGCCGGAACACACCCCAGGCGCCGCCGGACAGATGCTGGATCATGATCAGCGCCATCGAGCCGAGCGCGATTCCGAGAAACAGCATATAGGCGACGAGCCACGCGCGGAAGAAATGGTCGCGATCGACCAGCAGTCCGATGCCACAGCCGACGAGGCCGACAACACCGACGATCAGAGCCTTTGATCTGAGGCGCTCGATGTCGGCGGCTGGCGGCGAGTAGGTGGTATCCACGTTCACTGGTTCTCCTGCGCGGGTCGATCCAAGTCGGCGCGACGGTCGGCCGGGACATCAGCCACCGTAGCGCTGTGACTGAGCTGCAGCGCCCGAATGTAGGCGGCGATCGCCCAGCGATCGGCCACCGGCACCTGCGCCGCGTAGTCCTGCATCGCACCAAAGCCGTTCGTCATCACGTCGAAGAAGTAGCCGGCCGGCGCCTCACGCAGCCGCTGCTCGTGGTACGACGGCGGCTGACGGAAGCCGCGCTGCACGATCATGCCGTTGCCCACGCCTGTCCGGCCGTGGCACGGCGCACAGAACACGTTGTAGCGCTCCTGGCCTCGCGCCATGACATCCGCGGTCACGGCCATCGGGAACGTGTCGGCGAACTGTCCTGACACCTTGCCGGTGTAAAGCAACTCGTCCTCGCGCAGAAATCCGCGCGGAACGGTGTTGGCGACGAGTGTGCGCGCGGCGGCGCCGTTGGCAAAGAACGAGCTCGCCTCGAGTGGCTCGTAGCGAGGTGCATCGTGCATGTCCTGGCGACAGGCCGCAAGCACGACACTCATCGCGACGATGGCGACGACAGGGAGAAGATTACGGCGCAACGTCGGATACCCCCACTGGATGCAATCCCTCGAGAAACTTCCTCGTCGCGTGCGCATCGAAACGCGGATCGGCCGTCTCGATGACGAGGAAGAACCGGTCGGTTGACGCGCGACCGAAAGCCTCCACGTTGAACACCGGGTGATACGGCTGCGGCAGGCGATTCAGAGCCCACATGCCGACGAAGCAGGTCAGGGCCGCGCCGAGGACCGTCGTCTCGAACGTGACCGGGATGAACTGCGGCCAGCTGTTGAGCGGACGGTCGCCGATGTTCATCGGATACGCGATCACCGACGCCCAGTATTCGAGGCTGAAGCCGCCCAGTCCGCCAAAGATGCCGCCGAGGAGCACGAGCAGCGGCAGCCTGGTCCGCTTGAGATCAAGCGCCTCGTTCAGTTCCTCGATCGGAATGGGTGAGTAAGCGTCCATCTTCCGATAGCCCGCCAGACGTGCCTTCGTCGCAGCGTCGACGAGCGCCGACGGGCTGTCGAACTCCGCCATCAGGCCGTACTGCGTTGCTTGCGCGGCGTGTGCCATCACTTCACCCGTGGTGATCCGCCTTCAACTTGGCCTCCGGGACGATCGTTCGCATCTCGAAGATGGCGATCGCCGGCAGGAAGCGGATGAAGAGGAAAAAGAGCGCCAGGAACAACCCGATCGTGCCGGCGAACATGCCGAAGTCCCACCGCGTCGGGGCATACATATCCCACGACGAGGGCAGGAAGTCGCGATGCAGGCTCGTCACGATGATGATGAAGCGCTCGAGCCACATCCCGACATTGACGAGCAACGACAGAATGAAGAGCAGCGGGATATTGTCGCGAACGCTGCGGAACCAGAACAGCTGGATCATCAACGCGTTGATCGCGATGAGCGACCAGTAGAAGACCGCATACGGACCGGTCATGCGGTTGTACATCATGTACTCTTCGTACGGGTTCGCGCTGTACCACGCGAAGAACGCTTCGTTGGCGTAGCCGTAGGCTACGATCATCCCCGTCACCAGCATGACCTTCGTCATGTTGTGGATGTGACGCATGGTGATGAAGCCTTCGAGGTGATAGAACTTCCGCAGCGGAATGGCGAGCGTCATCACCATCGCGAAGCCGGAATAGATGGCGCCGGCGACGAAGTACGGCGGGAAGATCGTGGCGTGCCAGCCCGGCAGGACCGAGACCGCGAAGTCGAAGCTCACGACGGAGTGCACGGAGAGCACGAGCGGAGTCGAGATGCCTGCCAGCAGCAGATACGCCGTCTCGTAGCGCTGCCAGTGCTTGGCCGATCCGCGCCACCCCAGTGACAACATGCCGTAGATGCGCTGGGCGAACGGCGACTTCGCGCGATCGCGCAGCGTGGCCATGTCAGGCACGAGTCCCGTGAACCAGAAGAGCGCAGAGACGGTGCCGTACGTCGACACCGCGAAGACGTCCCAGATCAGGGGGCTGCGGAACTGCGGCCACAGATCCATCGTGTTGGGATAGGGGAACAGCCAGTAGACCGCGAGCCAGGGGCGGCCGGTGTGGAGCAATGGGAACATCGCCGCGCACGCGACGGCAAAGAGCGTCATCGCTTCGGCGAAGCGATTGATGGAGGTGCGCCACTGCTGGCGGAAGAGCAGCAGGATGGCCGAGATCAGCGTGCCGGCGTGGCCGATACCGATCCACCAGACGAAGTTGATGATGTCGAAAGCCCAGCCGACCGGTACGTTGTTCCCCCAGATGCCGATGCCGGTCACCAGCAGGTTGCCGATGGTCATGTTCAGAACCATCAGCAGGATGAAGGCAATGAAGAACCCCAGGAACCAACCGATCGGCGTGCGCTTCGAGAGGACGACGTGACCGATCGACTCGGTTACGGACTCGAAGGTATGCCCTGGCTCGATGACCGCCGGCGTGCGGCTCAGAAGCGCCGCCGTCTCCGCCGAGACCGCCGCCGGCGCGTGCGACTTGTCCATCCCTAGTGTCCTTCCTCCCCGGTCCCGAGCGGCCGGGCAGGTTCCAGCTCGGTGTTGGGATTCCGCACGATCGCGAGATACGTGGTCCGCGGCCGCGTGTTGAGTTCAGCCAGCAGCGGATAGTTCAACGAGCTTGCCTTGAGTTTCGAGACCGCGCTGTTCGGATCGTTGATGTTCCCGAACACAATGGCGTTGGTCGGACACGCCGACTGACACGCGGTGAGCACCTCGCCATCGCGGATCTCTCGATCTTCGAGCTTGGATGTGACGCGCGCGAGATTGATGCGCTGCACGCAGTACGTGCACTTCTCCATGACGCCACGGCTGCGCACCGTGACGTCCGGGTTGCGCGCCAGCTTGAACGTCGAGGTGTCCCAGTCCGAATACAACATGAAGTTGAACCGGCGCACCTTGTACGGACAGTTGTTCGAGCAGTAGCGCGTGCCCACACAGCGGTTGTAGACCATGTCGTTCAGGCCTTCATCGCTGTGCACGGTCGCCGACACCGGACACACGACTTCGCACGGCGCCGATTCGCACTGCTGACAGGGCATCGGCTGGTGGTACGTGTCGGGATTGTCCAGCTCACCGCTGTAGTAGCGGTCGATTCGCAGCCAGTGCATCTCGCGGCCGTTGGCGACCTGCGACTTGCCGACGACGGGCACGTTGTTTTCCGCCTGGCAGGCGACGACGCACGAATTGCAGCCCGTGCAGACGTTCTGATCGATCGTCATGCCCCAGGCATAGCCTTCGTACTTCCGCTGCTCGAACATCGTCACCTTCCCCGCGAGCGACTGATGTTCCTGCTTCGCGGGGAAATTCGGGTCCTGCGCGAACTGCGCGACGGTGGCGACGCGCACGAGATTCCGGCCCTCGAGCGACCAGTGGTCCTGCGTCGAGACCAGCTCATAGCTGTCGCCCGTTTTCGCGACGTCGACGCCACTGAGGAAATCTGGCGTCGTCGATGTGCGCAACGAGTTGATACCAAAGCCGATGCCGGTGCCGATCCGGCCGGCCCGTTCACGGCCGTATCCCAGGTGAATCGTGATCGTGTCGGCTGCGTGGCCGGGAGCCAGCCACACCGGGATCCGAACCATGTTCGATCCCTGCTTGACCTCCACGATGTCACCGCTAATCAGGTTCAGTCGATCGGCCGTTCCAGGCGACAGCAGAGCAGCGTTATCCCACGTCAGCTTCGTCAACCACTTCGGCAGCTCCTGAAGCCACCCGTTGTTGGCGAAGCGCCCGTCGTACACGCTCGGGTCTGGCCTGAACACGACCTCGAGACCACTGGACGCGGCCGGGGCCGCGCCGATCGCGCTGGCCTGCAGCGTGACAACCCTCGGCGCAAATGCGGTGCCCGGGATCACACCATCGTGAAGCCAGCGACGCCACTCCTTGTCGAACGGCGAGAGCGGCGCAGCACCGGGCAGCGGAGCAAGCGATCCAACGGACGGCACCGGCTCGGGCGCAGCAGTTGATATCCCGCGCTGACCTGCCCAGTGCGATCGAACGATGTCGTAACCGGATCGGACGCCAGCCTCGCTCAGCGTCGACACTACTTCGTACAGGGAATGACCGTTGTAGAGCGGCGCGATGAGCGGCTGGACGATCGACACAGTGCCGTCGTGTCCGCGGACATCGCCCCACATCTCGAGATAGTGCGTCTCCGGGATATGCCAGTGACAGAGCGCCGCCGTTTCGTCATGGAACTGGCTCAGGCTCGCGCGCAGCGGGACCTTGTCCAGCGCTTCGGCGAACTTGAGATCAGACGGTGCCGTGTAGACCGGGTTGCCGCCGAGAATGATCAGCATGCTGACCGTGCCGGCGTTCATCTCGCCGACCAGCTCGGTCAGTGCCGCACGCTGATTCATCGGATGTGTTTCAACCGTCGGCGTATAGACCACCGTGTTACCGACGTTGCCGAGCGCCTCGTTCATCGCATGCGCGAGCGCATGAACCGACGCCGGCTGAGCCTCGCCGGCAATCACGAGGCTGCGGCCGCGCGTGTTCTGAAGGTCCTTGACGAGCGGGGCGAGCCAGGCCTGCGCGGATTCAGGTACCGTCCCGGCGCCCGCACCGGCCACGCCGAGTTGTGCGGCAACCGCGCTCGCGAACACGCCGACCTCAGACGCGCGGATGAGAAGGCGATGATCCGCCTTGGTTCCCGTGTTGGTCGGCGAGCTCTCAACGGAGTAGAAACGGTTACGCTGCGTCGCGTCACCATCGATCCGACGCCGGGATGCGAAGGTCCGGGAGTGCGTGAGCGCTCCGTTGCCTGTGCACAGGAAGTCGGAGTCGAGCGACAGGATGACGTCGGCCTTCTCGAGCGAGTACTTCGCGTCGACGTACTCGCCAAACGCCTGTCGGCTGCCTTCTCGCACGTTGTGGCGGCCGAAGGGTTCCCACTGGACCCACTTCGCCTGGGGAAACCTGCCCAGGAACTCGTCGATCTGCGCGCCGAGCGTTGGGGACGAGACGGTTTCGCTCAGGACCCGGATGCCGCTGCCCTGCGATGCCTGCTGGGCCGTGAGCACCTGTCGAATCGCTGTGGCAAAGGCATCAAACGGACGGATTTCACCGAGGTGGGTGAGCACCTGCGCGCGATCCGGATCGTACAGACCAAGAATGGACGCCTGGGCAAAGAGGTCAGTTGCGCCGAGGCTGGACGGGTGGTCAGGGTTCCCCTCGACCTTCGTCGGACGCCCTTCGTGGCTCTCGACGAGCAGGCCAATGCCGGACCCGGCAAATGGCATCGCGGTCGCGTAGAAGAGCGGCTTGCCCGGAACAAGTTCTTCAGGCTGTCTCACGTAGGGAACGATGGTTTCGTCCGGCTGGCGCGTACATGCGCTTACACCGGCAAGGGCCATCGATGCCCCCATCAACTTCAGGAATCCCCGGCGTCCGACTGGATCCAGCCACTCGGAGGCGTTCTGGGGGAACTCCCGATGGAGGAACTCTTTGAATTCAGGCGTCTCGGCGACCTGTTCGAGACTTCGCCAGTAAGTACGACCTCGTGTGCCCTGAAGTTTTGTGCGGACTGCCTGTATGTCGTTCGAATCGTTCATGTGCGGGTCACCGGTGGCACGTGGAGCAGTTGGTGTTGCCCTTGATCCCGTACTCCTTCACGAGCATCGGGCCCTGCACCGACTGCGGCACCGCAGGGCGGTAGTCCATGGTGAAC
This sequence comes from Acidobacteriota bacterium, assembly GCA_032156805.1. Lineage (GTDB taxonomy): Bacteria > Acidobacteriota > Vicinamibacteria > Vicinamibacterales > UBA2999 > Gp6-AA40. Next base: position 15,496 of record JALDXQ010000093.1, on the reverse strand, counting down.
ACCTCGCTGCGTGGCCGGACGTACTTCTCGGGGTTGCGGTGACAGTCGAGGCACCACTCCATCTGGAGTGACTGCACCTGTCGCATGAGGGGCATCTGGTCGACGCGCCCGTGACAGGTTTCACATCCCATCCCTTTCTTCACGTGGATGCTGTGATTGAAGTACACGAAGTCCGGGAGGTCGTGGACACGCACCCAGCGCAGTGGGCGATCGTCGCGAAAACTGGCACGGACCGGCTCGAGAATCGGAGCGTTCGACCAGATCTGCGAGTGGCAGTTCATGCAGGTCTTGGTCGGCGGAATGCCAGCGAACGACGACGTCTCGACCGCCGTGTGGCAGTACCGGCAATCAATGCCATCGTCCAGGACGTGATGGAGATGGCTGAACTGGACCGGCTGCTCGACGTACTCGTTGGCACGCGTCACATACGAGGAGCGGCCGATCAACATGGCGATCAGGATCAGGCCGGCAACCAGCATGAGTCCGCCGGCGAGACTGAGCTTGGAGATCGTATTGGCGCTGCGATGGAAGATCTGCGGCATCGGCTGCTGATGGGGAGACTGACGGGTGGCGTCCCTACGGGGGCCAGTCCCGATTTGTACCACAATTGTGAAAAAAGGATCAAGCGCCCGAGGGGCCCCGGGCGCCCCGCTTTCGAGCGGGATTTTATGCTCAAATGGAGGTGAGATTCACGCCCGTTCCGCGATTTTCACGACCGCCTCGGTATACAATCCGCCCGACGGCCGCAACTCAATGAGTGACAGGAAGTACCGCCAGCGAGGCTACCAGGACGAGGACCGCGATCGAGCGCCACGACCGGCCGTGGCCCGCCCCGCGCCCGAACCCGGCGCGCCTGCCGGCGCCCGGCGGATCTCGCAGGACGCGCCGAAGAACATCAACATGCCCGGTTTCCGCCACGTCGTGCGCTGCTCGACCTGCGGACACCTGGCCTCCGAGGACATCGGCTTCAATAGCCGGTGCAGCCGGTGTGGCAGCGAGCTCCACTCTTGTGCTCAGTGTGTCTCGTTCGACCCCGCGAGCCGCTTCGAGTGCTCTCAGCCGGTACCCGAACGGGTGAGTCCCAAGAACGCGCGCAACGGCTGCACGTTTTTTTCGGCACGGACTACCGTCGAGCGCGAAACGACGACTCCGCGGAACAACGACGCTCGAAAGGCGTTTGACGACCTCTTCAATTTCTAGGCTCGCCCTCGCTCTGGACGCTGAACCACGTGCCGCTGCTCTCTGAACAAGATCAACGCGTCGTCCGTGAACACCTGAGTGCGATACAGCAGCCAGTGACCCTGTTGCTGTTCACGCAAACCTTCGACGCGCCCGAAACCGCACGAATGGCCCGGCAGGTCCTGGACGAGCTGGCCGGACTCAACGATCTCGTTCAGGTTGAAGAGGTCAATTTCGTACTGGAGAAGGAGCGGGCGGCGAAATACGGCATCGAGCACATTCCGGCGATCGTGTTGCTTTCGGGCGAAGAGGATACGCGCATGCGCTTTCTCGGCGCTCCGGCCGGCTATGAGTTCATGTCGCTGATCGAGGCGGTGATTCTGGCGGGCACAAGTGATTCGCAGCTGACCCCTGAGAGTCGATCGCTCATTGCCACGCACGTCACCACACCCACTCACATCCAGGTGTTCGTCACGCCCACCTGACCGCACTGTCCGCGAGCCGTGTCGCTCGCCCATCGCATGGCTCGTGAAAGCACGCTGATTCAGGCCAGCTGCGTCGAGGCGACCGAATTCATGGATCTATCCCGCAAGTTCCGCGTCACGGGAGTCCCGAAGACGATCGTGAACGGGTCGATAGAGATTCTCGGAGCGCTGCCGGAGGACATGTTCGTGCGCAGCGCGCTGGGACTGCCCGAGGCCGACGCGCCGCCAAACTCTTAGCTCTCGCTATTTCGCGGGCGCGGTGCCTGGTTCGATCGTCGCGCTCTTCACGAAATCCAGCTTGGGGTACTCCGCGAGCAGAAAGGCGTTGCCTTCTCGCAGGATGCGCCGCTGATCGGGGATGTTCTGGCGGCCGTATCCGCTATACAGGCGGTCCGCCACTTCCATCCCGCTCACGACCTGCCCGAATGGCGCGAAGCCATCAGCATCCAGAGAGCTGTTGTCTTTGTAGTTGATGAAGATCATCGTGTATCGCGAATTCGGGCTCGATTCGCGCGTGAAGCTCACGAAGCCTCGCGTGTTGCTCTTCACCACCGGTTCGTCCTTGAGGTTCGCCGTCCGCCACGCCGACTGCACCGACGGATCGGCGTGAAGGCCGAACTGCACCATGAAGCCATCGAGGACACGGAAGAATCGGCTCTCGTTGTAAAAGCCGTTCTTCACGAGATTGTAGAAACGATCCGCGGCCAGGGGTGCCCACTCTCGTTCGACGGCAATAATGAACGTCCCTTGACTGGTCTCGAACCGAGCGCGAAACGCGTCCGGGGCACGCTCGGTGAGTTGCGTCGGATCTTTCAGCTTCTCCGCAGCGTCCTGGCCCGTCAGCGGCGCCACCATGGACAGAACGGCAATCGCCAGGAGCGTCGCCTTCGATCGGTTCGTCATCTTCTCCCCACTCGCGCGGTCCAGGAGCGCAGCGTAGCACGCTGGTTCGTTGACACGCCATGGCAGCCGTGCTTCCATCAGTCGCCGATATGGCTGCTCCCGTCGTTGAACGCATCCTCGCCTCGTTGCGGGACAGCGGCGACTTTCCCGCGATGGAAACCACCGTCAACCAGGTCAGTCAGCTGGCGTCGTCGGAAGCTACTTCCACCAGCGTCCTCGCCGATGCCGTCCTGCGGGACTACGGACTGGCGCAGAAACTCCTGCGGCTCGTCATACTGCGGCGTTCGCACAACGGCACCAGGTGACGACGATCTCACGCGCGGTGCTGCTTCTCGGGTTCGATCGTGTCCGCACTGTCGCGACCGGTCTGATCTTGTTCGAACATCTGCAAGCACAGGCGAAGACCCCCGAGCTCGTCGATGCGCTCACGATGTCGTTCTACAGCGCGATTCTCGGGCGAGCGGTCGCAGACCAGACAAACTTCGTGGATCCCGAAGAGGCGTTCATCAGTGCGCTCTTCCACAACCTCGGCCGCACGCTGGTTGCGCTGTACCTTCCCACCGAAATGGCGGCCATCAAGACGAGCGGAAGCAAGGACCCTGACGCCGCCGTTCATCGAGAGCTGGGAATGTCGTACGCAGCGGTCGGCATCGCCGTCGCCAGGGCGCTCAACCTGCCGAGCAAGCTTGCGGGAAGCATGACGCGCATCCCTGGATCGCAAACGCATGACTCGATGAGCGATGAGGAGAAACTCGGGAGCCTGGCAACCCTGACTAACGGCATCACGGACACGCTGGCGTCGCAAATCTCCACTGGCGACAAGCGCGTGGCCATCACGCGACTCGTGCGATCGTACGGCCGCCATTTCGCGGCGATCGATGGAACGGTCGACACCTTGATCGGCAAGGCCGTGACTGAGTTGCAGGCGTTTTCGAAGACCTTTCGACTCAATGCACCCGCAAGCACGTTCGTCACCGGCTTGAGCGAATGGCGAATCGACTCGCTGGCGTCATCGGAAAACGCGGTCGCCGCGGCATCGGAAGCCGGCGGGTTGATAGAGGTCGCTGACGCAGATCCGAACGCCGGCGAATTGCCAGAGACAACGCTTACCCGCGGACTCCACGAGATCACAAACCTTTTGATCGCCGACTACACGCTGGACGACGTGTTGCGTGTGATTCTCGAGACGATGTATCGGGCCCTCGGTGTCGGGCGCACTCGCGCGTTCTTCCTTCTGAAAGACCCGACTGCGCCTTTCGTGCGTTTTCGTTTCGGACTCGGCCAATCGACTGGCGAGATGCGATCGTGGCTCGAGGTTCCGGTCGATCGCGGAGGCGACGTTTTCAGCCTGGCTTTGCATCGGCAGAAGGATCTCGTGATCAAGGATTCGAACTCGGCTGAAGTCGCGCCCCTGCTCCCTGACTGGTACAAGTCACTACTGACGTCGCGTCGCTTCGTGGTGCTTCTGCCGCTCGTGGTCGATCAGAAGCCTCTCGGCTTGTTCTATGTCGACGGCGAACCGTCAGCGGCAAGCCTGCTGACTCCAGCTGTCCTGAACTACTTGAAGGTCCTGCGCGGACAAGCCGTCATCGCCATTCATCAGAAGAGCCTGCCGTCACGCAGGCGTCGGTAGCGGGAAGCGGCGGCGACGACTCAACAGCCGCAGCAGCGCTTCAATACTGCCACTAGCGAGGCGGAGACATATGCTCGTCGGTGGGAGGTGGAGCCTCGCTAGTAATAACGTTCCAGCACGGTCAGGACAGTTGACCGAGTCTGCGGTTCGTTGCGCGACTGCGTGGCCATCGGACACTTGAAACGCGCGGGCGAAGTGATTGGGCTCGTCGGGTACCTGAAAGGGCGGTGTTAAGACAACAGCAGCACACCAACGGGGAGGACGACCCACGCGAAGACCCGTGCGGGATGGAGTCCAGACGAACGCCTCCAGAAGCCCGGCTTCCGGAATGACGTCGCCTCGTCCACGTCTCAGAACTCTACGTTTCTGACTGGCGGAGAGAGAGGGATTCGAACCCCCGGGCCCGTTTCCGAGCCAACGGTTTTCAAGACCGCCGCCTTAAACCACTCGGCCATCTCTCCATGCAAACGCGAGGGCGCGAGTTCACACCCTCTGGGCCCTGAACTAGTTTGCCTTGATCAGCGGCACGCCGTCCATGAACGGCCTCAGGGCGTCTGGTATCACAACCGATCCATCAGCTTGCTGATAGTTCTCGAGAAGCGCGATGAGCGTGCGTCCGACGGCAAGGCCGGATCCGTTCAGCGTATGGACGAACTCGGCTTTCCCAGTGCCCTGGGGTCGATGCTTGATGTTCGCGCGACGTGCCTGGAAGGCCTCGGTGTTGGTGCAGGACGAGATCTCCCGATACGTGTTCTGCCCAGGCAGCCAGACCTCAATGTCGTACGTCTTCGCCGACGCAAAACCCAAGTCGCCCGTGCACAGCATCACCGTACGGTAGGGCAGCTCGAGTTGCTTCAAGACTTCTTCCGCATTCCCGGTCAAGCGTTCGAGTTCGTCATACGACTGACCGGGTTCGGTGAACGCCATCAACTCGACCTTGTCGAACTGATGCTGACGAATCAACCCGCGCACATCGGATCCGTATGAGCCGGCTTCGCTGCGGAAACACGGTGTGTATGCCGTGTATCTGATCGGCAGCGCCCGATCGAGGATCTCTCCCCGATGCATGTTCGTGAGCGGGACCTCAGCGGTTGGAACCATGTACAGATCCCACTCGCCAGCGATCTTGAAGAGATCGGCCTCGAACTTCGGGAGGTTGCCGGTACCGGTCAGCGACGCGCTGTTCACCATGAATGGCGGCTCGACTTCGGTGTACGCGTGCCGCGTCGTGTGCAGGTTCAACATGAAGTTGATCAGTGCTCGCTCGAGTCGAGCACCGGCGCCCACCAGGACGGAGAACCGCGCACCAGCGATCTTCGTACCCCGCTCGAAATCGATAATCCCGAGCGCGGGACCGAGGTCCCAGTGCGCCTGCGGCGTGAAGCCGAATGTCGGAGGCGTTCCGTGGCGACGGACTTCGATGTTGTCGGTGCTGCTTTTCCCGACCGGCACGCTCTCATGCGGGACATTGGGAATCGTCAACAGACCACGATTCCGGCGCTGCTCGACGGTATCGAGCTCGATCGTCAGCTGCTTGATCTGCTGCGCGCGCTGGCGATTGGCCTCTTGTATACGGGTCGTGTCCAGTCCCTGTCGCTTCGCGCGCGCGACTTCGTCTCCGGACGTGTTCTGTTCCCGTTTCAGACCCTCGAGTTCCGGCAGGATCCGTCGTCGTCGCGACTCCAATGCGGCGAGTTCTTCGAGCTCGCTCGAGAGATCCACTCCTCGCTTCTGAAGCGCTGCACGAAGGCCCTCGATGTTGTCTCGCAGTATTGCCGGATCAAGCATGTTGCCGATTCTACCTGCGATAGGATGTGGCCATGGAACGAACCGTCGGTAAGGTCGTGTTCCCGGCGGCGGGTCTCGGTACACGCTTCCTGCCCGCTACGAAGGTCGTGCCCAAAGAGATGCTGGTGCTGGTCGACCGTCCGATTATTCAGTACGGCGTCGAAGAGGCCGTGCAGTCGGGGATCGAGACCGTCATCCTCGTCACCAGCCGCGGCAAGGGCATCATGGAGGACCACTTCGACATCGCCTACGAGCTCGAGAACGTTCTCGAACGACGCGGGAAGACGACGCTGCTCGAAGAGCTTCGTTCCAGCCGAGTCAATGTCGCGGCTGTCCGGCAGGGGGAGCCGCTTGGACTTGGACACGCCGTTCTGGTGGCGCAGCCGTTGGTTGGTGACGAGCCGTTTGCCGTCGTGTTGCCCGACGATGTCATCGACGCGACACCACCCGCATTACGCCAGATGATCGATGTGTTCGCGCGTGTGGGCGGGCCGGTGATTGCCGTCGAGCGGGTGCCGATGGAAGACGTTTCCAGTTATGGCGTCGTGGCGATCGATGGCGCTGAACTTGGTCCAGGCGTTCACCGCATCGTCGATCTCGTCGAGAAACCACCGCGCGACAAGGCGCCGTCGAACCTTGCCATCATCGGCCGCTACGTCCTCACGCCGGATATTTTCCCGTCGCTTCAGGAAACGGCCAGCGATCGCACAGGAGAAATCCAGCTCACCAACGGCATGCGTCGGCTACTCGAAAAGCGGCCGCTCTATGCGTGTGAGATCAAGGGCGTCAGACACGATGCCGGCAACAAGCTCGGGTTCCTGAAAGCAACCGCCTATTTCGCGATGAAGCGGCCGGAGTTCGCCGATGCCTTCCGCCGATACCTGGATACGCTGGACAAACCGGTCGGGACCACCAGGGGCTGAAGGTCCCTCAGATCTGTTTCTAGTCAGGGGCCGCTGGCTTCGCGGCCGGGGTCGGCGTCTCCGTCTTTGACGCGGAAGTGCCCGCGTCGCTCGCAGGCTTCGAATCAGAAGAATTGCTCGTCGGCTCGCTCCCTGACTTCCCCTTCTGCGAGTAGTCCGTGATGTACCACCCTGAGCCCTTGAATTGAATCGCAGGGGACGACAACAGGCGATGCAGCGGTCCCTTGCCGCAAAGAGTGCACACGTCGAGTTCGGGATCGGCGAACTTTCGGATGACCTCGAATTGTCGGTGACACGCCTCGCATCGGTATTCGTAGAGCGGCATGTTCTACTCCAGCGAGGCGTCCACGGTCTCGTTGAGGAGCAATCGTCGAAGGGCCCAGAATGGGGCGCTCCCTTGAGAGAGGACGGCGTCGTGGAACGCTCGCAGTGAGTACTTCCCTCCCTGCTGTTCCTTGTAGTCACGACGCAGCTTCAACATCATCAACTTGCCCAACGAGTAGACGAGATACGTCGGATCGAACGTCCCTCGTTCGGCCTCGCGCCGTGCGGTCGCCTCTTCCAGAAACGCCTCATCGCGGAAGAAGCGCATTCCCTGCTCGACCGAAAGGTCTTCACAGTGCAGCCGGATGGCGACAACGAAACGAGCGAGACGGACGAGCGCTTCGGCAAGCTGGCCGAGCCTGATGGTCACATCACCGCGACGGAAGCCGGCTTCCACCATCATGTGCTCGCAGTAGTGGGCCCATCCTTCGACAAACGAGGCCGGAGCAAAGAGCGTCGATTTACGAACCTTCGACTCGACTTGCCGCAGATGGCGGAAGTGGAGGAAATGCCCCGGATAGACCTCGTGGATCGAGATATTCCACAGTGTCGGGATGTTGAAGTCGCGCAGGTGTTCCTTCTGACGGTCGGCGGGCCAATTCCGGTCAACGTCCGTTAAGTAGTAGTACGCCCGGCTCGGCTTGCTCTCGAAGGGACCCGGCGTCCACATGCTCGCAAACGCCCACCGATAGAAATCGGGGGAGGGTGCAACCACGACCGGTTCGGCAGCCGGCAGTGATACCAGCTCCTGAGTGCGAAGAAACTCTTCGAGCTCACCGACCTGCGCTTCGGCCACCGAGATCAGTTCCCCGGGCGCTGGATGCTGCTCCTTTGCCTTGCGCCAGGCTTCGACCGGGTCACCACCATTCAAACGGCCGGCGACCTTCCGGAACTCCTCCTGGACGGCAGAGAGCTCTCGCAGCGCGATCGCAAGAAGGCGATCCGAGCTGAGGTCGACACCGTCTTCGAGTTTGAGTTTCCGCTCGAATCGTTCGCGTCCAAGCCGGAACGATGCCTTCGCTCTCGGCGCCAGATCGTTCTCGAGATAATCGAGATATGACTTGATCGCTGTAGCCGCTTCGGTGGAGGTGTCCGCGAGATCGCCCAGGATATGAAGGTCGTCGAGACCCGAGAAGGCGCGCGGCAAGTCGGATTCGATGAAACGCAGGGTCCCGCGCCAGCTTTCGAGTCCCACCTTCACGAAGATCCCGGGACACTCCTTGATGTTGTCGCGAGCCGCTTGAACGAGCCGAGGGACCTGTCGCAGCTTGGACACGACGCGACGCGCGCGCTCCGCTTCGGGAGCGTACGCAAACAGCGCCTGACCGGCGAGACTACTGCCGATGATCTCGGAATAGATCTGGGGATTCCGTTCCCAGGACCGCACGACCTCGATTTCGTACATCCGGGCTTCGATACCGGCCGCCACGATCGGGTGATCCACCTGTTCGACCCGGGACAGCATCGATGGATCGATCTGATGGAGACGACGGCCAAAGCCGGAGAGCGCACGGACGTGCGCGTCGATCGCCTGTCGGCTTAGATCTTCGAGCAGGTCGTCATGCGCGTGCACGCCGTCGAGGCCAGCGTAGCTCGGCAGCGCCTCGTGCAGGTACGCGAGGTAGTCGTCGACGAAATGCGGAAAAGGCTCCGATGGGTACATGCCCAGTTGTTTCTTCTGCTCAGTGCCGCCCCTTGGGGAGCGCTCATCCTGTCAATGGTACAATAACCTCACGTCCGCAGGCGATGTCCGGCACGTTGTTCGTGGTCTCAACACCCGTCGGCAACATGGAGGACGTGACGCTTCGTGCGCTTCGGGTTCTTCGGGAGGTGGATGTCATCGCGGCCGAAGACACACGTCGCACCGCTCGACTGCTGAGCCACTACGCGATCCCGACTCCTTCCGTAAGCTTCCATCAACATAACGTCCGAACCCGAGTGCCTCAACTGCTGTCCCGGTTGCAATCGGGCCACAATGTAGCCGTGGTGACCGATGCGGGCACACCTGGCGTCTCCGATCCGGGTGTGGAACTCGTGGAAGCCTGTATCCAAGCCAACGTCTCGGTCGATCCGGTGCCTGGCGCCAGCGCTCCATTGGCCGCCGCCGTCGCCTCAGGATTCCCGCTGATTCCGCTGACAATCTTCGGGTTTCCCCCTCGTAGGTCAAAAGACAGATCGGACTGGTTTGCCGACGTGAAGGCGGTCAGACACACGTTCACATTCTTCGAGAGCCCTCATCGGATTGTGGCGACACTTTCTGAGGCCACCCAGATATTGGTCAATAGACAGATTGTGGCGGCTCGAGAGCTGACGAAGAAGCACCAGGAGTTTATTCGAGGATCCATTCAGGGGATGTCCCAGCTTCTTGAGGAGGCAAGAGGAGAGCTAACAATTGTAGTTGGGCCAGACAAATCACAGGCTATGTCTAATGACCAAATTGAGGCTGGCGGCGGCATGGCTGCTGCCGTCGCCATGTTTGGTCAATTGGCAGAATCGGGCCACGCTCGGCGCGCTGCTATGGCTGAGGCCGCCCAGAGATTTGGTTTCTCGGTACGGGCTGTTTATGCGGCGGTCGAGGCTGCCAAAAAATCTGGCAAATGACCGCGCCTCCTCCGCACGCGTCGTCCGGTTCAGATCTTGCGTGTCTTTGGAAGCCCTCTGATGAGCTCTAACCCAATCCATGTCGTTGTCCTGGCTGCCGGCCAGGGCACCCGAATGAAATCGAGTCTCCCCAAGATTCTCCACGGAGTACCCGGAGGTTCGCTGCTCGATCGGGTGCTTGGCGTAGCCCGTTCGTTGTCCCCGGAGACACTGACGTTGGTCGTTGGACACGGAGCAGATGCCGTCAAATCGCATCTTTCGGGGCAGGAGGACGTCCAATTTGCCCTTCAACAGCCGCAGCTCGGAACGGCGCATGCGCTGCTCCAAACGGCGCCCCTTCTGGCGGGACGCACGGGGACGCTCGTCCTGCTTTCCGGCGACGTGCCTCTGCTCACGATGTCGACTCTCCACAACCTCGTGACCGCGCATTGTGGCGCCGGAGCCGCAGCGACTGTGGTCACGGCCACGATTGAAAGACCCTTCGGTTACGGTCGTATCGTCCGCGTGGACGGGGAAGTCGCGCGCATCGTCGAGGAACGAGACGCGTCTCCCGCCGAGCGCCAGATTCGCGAGATCAATAGCGGCATCTACGCCTTCGACGTGGGCCCGCTGTTCGAAGCGCTTCGCGGCATCGCTTCACAGAATGCGCAGGGCGAGTACTACCTGACCGATCTCATCGCAATCTACCGGCGGCGAAGACTGCCTGTGAAGAGCTTCGGCGTCGAGGACCCTCAGGAGGTCCGTGGCGTTAACAGCCGAACTGAGTTGGCGGAGGTAAGCAAGCTCGTGAGACAGCAAAAGAACGAAGAACTGATGGCGTCTGGCGTTACGCTGGTCGACCCGGCCGCGACCTACATCGATCCCGACGTCCAGATCGGTCCTGACACCGTGATCCATCCCGGAGTCATCATCGAAGGCAAGACACGCGTGGGGGTCGCGTGCGAGATCCAGGCGCACGTCAGGATTTCTGACGCCGAGATCGGCGACAGAGTGACGGTCAAGAGTTTCTCCTACATCGCAGGCGCTCGAATCGATGCTGGTGCCTCGGTCGGACCGTTCGCGCATCTTCGCCCCGAAACGGTCATTGGCGAGGGCGCCAAGATCGGGAACTTCGTGGAGTTGAAGAAAACGACAATCGGTGCGCACTCAAAGGCCGGTCACCTGTCCTACCTTGGCGATGCGACGATTGGCACTGACGTCAACGTGGGTGCGGGCACCATCACTTGCAACTACGACGGCGAGCACAAGCACCAGACCGTGATCGAGGACGGCGCCTTCATCGGCAGCGATTCACAGCTGATTGCTCCCGTGCGCGTTGGCAAGGGTGCCTATGTCGCCGCCGGGTCGTCGATCACCGAGGATGTCCCCGCGGGTGCGCTCGGCATTGCGCGAGGTCGCCAGGCGGTCATCTCTGGCTGGGTAGAGCGCAGGAAGAAGCCGTCATCGGGTAAAGCAACGACTTCTCGAAAGGACGCGGGCGCGCCCGCGGATTGATCATATGTGCGGAATCATTGGATACCTCGGTTCGAAGCCTGTCGTCCCAGTGTTGCTCGATGGACTCCGTCGCATGGAGTACCGCGGCTACGACTCCGCCGGGGTCGCACTCGTCAGCCCGGAGGGCATCTCTCTTCGCCGCTCGGCCGGCAAGCTCGTGAATCTCGAGAATGTCCTGCGAGATGATCCCGTCGACGGTGTTTATGGTGTCGGGCACACTCGCTGGGCAACGCACGGGCGTCCGACAGAGGAGAACGCACATCCTCATCGTGACTGCACGGGCCGAATCGTCGTCGTCCACAACGGCATCATCGAGAACTACCTCGAGCTGAAGCACGAGCTGCAGCAGCAGGGCCATCAGTTCAAGACCGAGACGGACACGGAAATCGTCGCGCATCTGGTCGAGCGCGAAATGAAATCGGATGGCCTCGAGAAGGCCGTCCGTCGTGCACTGAAGCTGATGCGAGGGATGTTCGCGCTCGTATTGGTGTCCGTTGAAGACCCTGAGAAGATCGTCGCCGTTCGAAATGGGCCGCCGATCATCGTGGGACTTGGACAAGACGAGTTTTTCGTCGCCTCGGACATTCCCGCGATCCTCAGCCACACCCGCGACGTCGTCTTCCTCGGCGACGAGGAAATGGCGGTCATCACCCGGTCGGGCGTCGAGTTCACTGACTTCGGCGGACGGTCGGTGTCCAAAACCAGCAAGCGAGTACTCTGGGATCCGATTGCGGCAGAGAAGGGCGGACACCGCCACTTCATGCTCAAGGAGATCTTTGAGCAACCGACCGCCGCGCGAGACACAATCCTGGGTCGCGTCTCTCTCGAGCGGGGCCGGATTCACCTGGAAGAAATCAGCCTCTCCGAAGACGTCTTCCGTAACCTGCGACAGGTCACGATCATTGCGTGTGGAACATCATGGCATGCAGGCCTGGTCGGGAAATTTCTGATCGAGACGCTGGCGCGAGTTCCGGTCGAAGTCGACTACGGCTCGGAATACCGTTATCGGGACGCCATTGTCTCGGAGGACGAACTCACCATCGTCATCACTCAGTCTGGTGAGACGGCGGATACGCTGGCGTCTCTTCGCGAAGCCAAGCGACAGGGCGTCGCGAGCCTGGCCATTTGCAACGTCGTCGGCAGCATGGCGACGCGAGAGACCGACGGCACGGTTTACACACACGCAGGGCCGGAAATCGGGGTCGCTTCCACCAAAGCTTTCACGTCGCAGCTCGTGGCCCTCGACCTGCTCGCGCTGTACATGGCGCAGATCCGCGGCACGCTATCGACAGACGAGATGCGCGACCACATCGATGCGCTGTTGCAGTTGCCACACGTCATCGACCAGGCGATTCGTGCCTCTGCCTCGATGGAGCGCGTCGCCGAGAAGTTTTATTCGCGCCGGGACTTCCTGTTCCTGGGCCGCGGACTCAACTATCCGATCGCGCTCGAGGGAGCTCTCAAACTAAAGGAGATTTCGTATATTCACGCCGAGGGATACCCGGCGGGTGAAATGAAGCACGGTCCGATCGCGTTGATCGACGAGAACATGCCGGTGGTCGCCCTCGCACCGGACGATGTCGTCTTCGAGAAGATGCTGGGCAACGTCCAGGAAGCCAAAGCACGCGGCGGGACGGTCATCGCGATTGCCAGCGAAGGCGATCCTCGTATGAGCGCCATCCTCGATCCGGCCAACGACATCGTCGTGCCGATGCCGCGGACGTCTCCACAGCTCACACCGATCGTCATGACGATTCCGTTGCAGATGCTTGCTTACTACATCGCCGTGCGACGCGGCTGCGATGTGGATCAGCCCCGAAATCTCGCCAAGAGCGTGACGGTGGAATAGCGAGACATTGACTCCATCCCTCTGACGACGGGACACTGTACGGAAGGTACAGATCTCGTCGATGGACTTGTTGTCAGGTCTCAATCCCGAACAGCGGGAAGCTGTTCTCAAAACTGAGGGGCCGCTCCTCATCCTGGCCGGGGCAGGCTCGGGCAAGACGCGTGTCATTGCTCATCGCATCGCTTACCTGGTGAGCGAGCGTCTCTCGACACCCGACCGGGTTCTCGCCGTTACGTTCACCAACAAAGCGGCGGCTGAAATGCGGCACCGCGTCGAGGCACTGCTGGGCACCGACTGCCGCAGCATGTGGATTTCGACTTTTCACGCTCTGTGCGCAAGGCTGCTCCGACGCGAGGCGCCGCAGATCGGACTGTCCAGAGATTTCGTCATCTACGATTCGAGCGACCAGCTCACGCTCATGAAGCACGTCCTGCGTGAGGCTGGTGTCGATGGCACGCTGCAGCCCAGACTCGTGCTGTCCCGGATCAGCCATGCGAAGAACCGCATGGAGGCGCATGACGGCATCCCGGGAGCCTGGACCGGTCGGGACGAACAGGTCAGCAAACTATTCGAGTCCTACACCAGGGCGCTCAAGGAAGCCAACGCCCTGGACTTCGACGACCTGCTCCTGAAGACCGTCGAGTTGTTCGAGACGTCTTCCTCAGTCCGCGAACGGTACACGAAGAAGTTCCGTTACGTGATGGTGGACGAGTACCAGGACACGAATCGTCCGCAGTACCTCCTCGTGCGCCACCTCGCTGCGCACCACAACCTCTGCGTCGTGGGGGACCCGGACCAGTCAATCTACAAGTGGCGCGGTGCGGATCTCCGGAATATCCTCGACTTCGAACGCGATTTCCCTGAAGTTGCGACCGTGCGCCTCGAGCGCAACTACCGATCGACGCAGATCATTCTCGACGCGGCGTCCGCGGTCATCTCCAATAATCGCAACCGCAAGGACAAGAGACTCTACACAGAGCGGCAGGGCGGAGCGAGGATCCTCTACTACCGTGCTGGCGACGATCTGGACGAGGCCGAGTTCGTTGCGCGGACTTCACGGACGGCGCTTCACGAGGATCCGGAAAACACGGTTGCCATCCTGTACCGCACCAATGCTCAGTCCCGCACTCTGGAAGATGCGCTGCGTCGCGCTGGCACGCCGTACCGAATCATCGGTGGCGTCCGCTTCTACGAACGGAAAGAAGTCAAGGACGCACTCGCCTATCTCAAGTTGATCCTGAATCCTCACGACGACGTGAGCTTCAGACGAGTCGTCAACGTTCCGGCGCGAGGGATCGGCAAGGGCGTGATGGAGTCGCTCGAGGCGATTCCGCTGCCCACGAGCAGTGACAGCTTCGCGCCCTTACTTTCCGAACTGGATCCGAGGGCCTCGAATGACTCCCTGTGGACGCGCCTCCTGCACGGGATCGAGCGCCGCCTGCTTCCTAACCGCTCCCTGGCATCGCTGACCGCCTTCCGTGACCTCATCGTCAACTTGACGGCCATGGCCGCCGAAGAGCCGGTATCTCTCGCGCTGGGCAAGATGCTCGATCGAAGCGGCTATCTGCAGGACCTTCGAGACGAACGGAGCGAGGAGGCCGAGGGGAGAATCGAGAACCTGCTGGAACTGGTGTCTGCCGCTCGCGAATACGAGAGCCGAAATACTGAACCCTCTCTCGGTGGATTCGTCGATCAACTCTCGCTCTTGTCAGACGCCGATGAGGAAGCCGGCTCCAAGAGTGCCAGAGTCGTCATGTTGACGATGCACAGCGCCAAGGGCCTCGAATTTCCTATCGTGGTCATCAGCGGCCTGGAGGACGGGTTGTTTCCTCACTCACGATCGAGCGATGACGAAATGGAGCTCGAGGAAGAGCGGCGGTTGTTCTATGTGGCGATTACTCGCGCGCAGCGCCGCCTCGTGCTCACCTCCGCGGCGCGTCGGCGGGTGTTTGGTGACTACCAGTCGACCGAGCCCTCCCGCTTCGTCGACGAGATTCCGACTGAGCTGGTGGAGGAGCGTCCGTCTTCTTTCGTCAGCCCGCAGTCGGCCTTTTCGCAGTTCCGTGACGTTCGTCGGGGCAGTGGCGGCTATCGTGGTCGCGTCCGGGAAGAACCGGCCGTCTACGCGTATGAGGACGAAGACCAGTCCGTTCCTGGCGAGATGAAACAGGGTGCGCGAGTGAGGCACCCGAAGTTCGGGGTCGGCACGATTCTGAGCATCGAGCCGCTGGACGACGACACCAAGCTGGTGGTGCGCTTCCTCTCTGTGGGACAGAAGACGTTGCGCGCCAGGTTCGCGAAGCTCGAGATGGCCTAG
>JALDXQ010000092.1:0-27802 GCA_032156805.1 Acidobacteriota bacterium | reverse complement strand
ACGCCGAAACAGATGGCCGACGCGCTGCATGCCGTCATGGAGGCCGACCGCACCGTCTACACGCGGAACGTCGTCAATCGTCTCCAGAACGATGAAAAGGTGATCAAGGCCAGTGAACACTGGCAGGACGAGAAAGCGCTGCCCCTGCCAGCACAGATGTTCCGGATGGGATCGGAGATGGCGGCGCAGAAGAACGGCGATTTCTCCTACGCGCTGCTGTCGCTCTGGCCCGTCAACAAGCAGAACGCCCCGAAGACCGATGCCGAGAAGACAGGGCTGCAATACGTCGTCGACAACAAGGGACAGAACTACTACGCAGAGGAGACGCTCGGCGGCAAGACGTATTTCACGGCGGTCTATCCCGACGTGGCGGTCGCGGCAGCCTGCACCTCGTGCCACAACGCGCACAAGGACAGCCCGCGATCCGACTTCCAGATGGGCGACGTGATGGGTGGAGTGGTGGTCCGGATTCCGGTCTCGTAGCGAAGCAGCGGAGGTGACATGACAGTCAAGATGCAACACTCACACAGGCGCAGCGGAGTCGCGTGCGCCATCGCAGTGGCGCTGGCGATGAGCGTCGGCCACATCATCGACGCCAAGCCGCTCAAGCTCGAGAAGCCTCAGCTCAAGCTCGGGTTCATCAAGCTCACCGACATGGTGCCGCTGGCGATCGCCTACGAGAAGGGCTTCTTCGAAGCGGAGGGATTGTTCGTCACGCTCGAGCCACAGGCGAACTGGAAGGTGCTGCTCGATCGCGTCATCGATGGACAGCTCGACGGCGCCCACATGCTGGCCGGGCAACCGCTCGCCGCGACGATCGGCTTCGGCACCAAGGCGGACGTCGTCACGGCGTTCAGCATGGACCTGAATGGCAACGCGACGACCGTCTCGAACGAGGTGTGGAAACTGATGCAGCCCCATCTCGCGAAGGACGCGCAGGGCAAGGTGGCTCACCCGATCAAGGCGGATGCGCTCAAACCCGTCGTGCAGAAGTTCAGGACCGAGGGCAAGCCGTTCAAGATGGCGATGGTCTTCCCGGTATCGACCCACAACTTCGAGCTGCGCTACTGGCTCGCCGCAGGCGGACTGCACCCCGGGTTCTATTCCCCGACCGATGTCTCGGGACAAATCCGGGCGGACGTCCAACTCTCGGTGACCCCGCCGCCGCAGATGCCGGCGACGCTCGAAGCTGGCACCATCAACGGCTACTCAGTCGGCGAGCCATGGAATCAGCAGGCGATCTTCCGCGGCGTCGGCGTTCCCGTGATCACCGACTACGAGATCTGGAAGAACAATCCCGAGAAGGTCTTCGGCGTCACGAAAGCCTGGGCCGACAAGTACCCCAACACCCACCTGGCCGTAGTCAAGGCGCTGATACGCGCCGGCATGTGGCTGGACGCCGGCAACGGAGTCAACCGCAAAGAAGCCGCGCAGATCATCTCACGCGCACAATACGTGGGCGCCGACTATCAGGTCATCGCTAACAGCATGACCGGCACGTTCGAGTACGCGAAGGGCGACAAACGATCCTTGCCGGACTTCAACGTCTTCTTCCGCTACTTCGCAACCTATCCGTACTACAGCGACGCTGTGTGGTACCTGACGCAGATGCGGCGCTGGGGCCAGATCCCGGAGGCGAAACCGGATCAGTGGTACCACGATGTCGCCAAGCAGGTCTATCGACCCGACGTCTACATGCAGGCGGCGGCGCTGCTCGTCGAGGAGGGCAAGGCGAAGAAAACCGACTTCCCGGCTGCCACCGACGGCTTCCGTCTACCGACCAAGGAGTTCATCGATGGCATCGAGTACGACGGACGAAAGCCCAACGCCTATCTCGAGAAGTTTGCGATTGGCCTCAAGGGGAACCAGAAAGCTTCCACGGTAGTGTCGACGAACTGAGCGGCCCAGGATGCGCCGCAGAAACGAGTCCTCGATCCATGTCCGAACGAGCCATCACTGCTGCCAAGTCGAACGCGGGCGGGTTGCCGGCTGTCCCCTTCGTTGCACCCGGGCGCGAACCGACCGACCTTCCTCGCTCGATCGCGTCTCTGCTGTCGCTTCGTGGCGAGACGCTCGTACGGTCGATTGGCGTGCCGCTGGTCGCGGTCGTCGTGTTCCTGTTCGCGTGGAGCCGGGCATCGGCGAGCATCGAGACGACGCTCGGCGTGATTCCAGGACCGGTGGCGGTGTGGCAGCAATCGCTCGCCCTGTGGACCGATCACAAGGCGGAGCGGGCCAGCGCTGACGCGTTCTACGAACGCCAGGCGGCACGGAACGCTGAAATCCTGGCGGCGGATCCAACCGCCGAGGTGTCGACCTTCGCCTACACCGGCAAGCCGACCTACATCGATCAGATCCTCACCAGCCTGGTCACGGTCTTCACCGGCTTTCTGCTGGCGAGTCTGGTGGCCGTACCGCTCGGTATCCTGTGCGGACTGAGCAAGACAATCAACGCGGGGATCAACCCCTTCGTGCAGATCTTCCGGCCCGTTTCACCACTGGCGTGGCTGCCCATCGTCACCATGGTGGTCAGTGCGCTCTACGTCTCGACCGACCCGATGTTCGAGAAATCGTTCATCAACTCGGCGATCACGGTCGCGCTCTGCTCGCTGTGGCCGACGCTCATCAACACCTCGCTCGGTGTGTCGTCGATCGACAAGGACCTGTTGAACGTCGCCAAGGTGCTGCGGCTGTCGTGGACCACCAAGCTGTTCAAGGTCGTGATCCCCTCGTCACTGCCGCTGATCTTCACGGGCCTGCGACTCTCGCTCGGCGTCGGCTGGATGGTGCTCATCGCGGCCGAGATGCTCGCGCAGAATCCCGGCCTCGGCAAGTTCGTCTGGGACGAGTTCCAGAACGGCAGCTCGGAATCGCTGGCCAGGATCATGGTGGCGGTGTTCACCATCGGCCTCATCGGCTTCTTGCTCGATCGCACGATGCTGGCGGTGCATGCCTTCGTCGACTTCGGAACCAAGCGATGAGCGCTTTCATCGAGGTCGAGGGCATCTCCAAGTCGTTCCAGGCATCCCGCGGCGTGCGCCACGTCCTGCACAACGTCTCCCTGACGGTCGAGCAGGGCGAATTCGTCTCGATTCTCGGCGCAATGGGCAGTGGGAAGTCGACGCTGCTCAGCATCATCGCGGGGCTCGTGCCACCTGACCGCGGTTCGGTCTCGATCGGCGGGGAGCAGGTCCGCGGCGTCAGACAGGACGCCGGGTTCGTTTTTCAGAACTATTCGCTGTTGCCCTGGTTGACCGCGCTCGAGAACGTGCGACTCGCGATCGGCGCCGCATTTCCAGGTCTGACGCGCGAGGCGCAACGAGCCCGCGCCCACTCGGCGCTCGAGAAGGTCGGTCTCGCCAACGCCGTGAACCGTCGCCCGCGACAGCTCTCTGGTGGCATGCGGCAGCGCGTCGCGATCGCGCGCGCCGTCGCCACCGAGCCGCAAGTGCTCTTCCTCGATGATCCGTTCGGCGCACTCGATGCGTTGACCCGCGAGACGCTTCAGCAGGAGCTCGCCGCACTCGGGGCGCAAACCGATCGACCGGTGACGACGGTCATGATCACCAACAGCGTCGAGGAAGCGATCCTGCTCTCCGATCGCATCGTCCCGATCGTCCCTGGTCCCCCCGCAACGCTCGGCGCCCCCATTCCAGTGGAGCTGCCGCGTCCGCGCAGCGTCGCGCAGCTTGCGCACGACGAGCAGGCCACGCACGTACGAGCGCACGTCATCGCGACGCTCACGGCATTGCCCGGGCGACTCAGGAAGCCCGCGGCCGACACGAGTACCTCGACGACGGTCCTTCAGGCAGTCGCCAAGGAGATGCCATGAGTTTTCCCCTCGAGCTCACCGGGTTGACGAAGATCTTCCCCACTCCATCGGGCCCGTTCGTCGCCGTCAAGGACGTCAACGCGGTCGTCCAGGCCGGCGAGTTCGTCGCCATTCTCGGCCACTCCGGCTGCGGCAAATCGACAGTGCTGTCGATCGTCGCGGGACTCGACCGTGCGACCTACGGTGGCGTCGTCATCGACGGGACACAGGTCGACGGACCAGGCGCCGAACGCGCGATCGTGTTTCAGTCGCCGTGCCTGCTGCCGTGGCTCACGTCGCGGCAGAACGTCGAGCTCGGCGCCTCGCAGGGAACCGTGAAGCGGAGTCATCGTGACGTGATCGCCACGGCGAACCACTACCTGGAGATGGTGGGCGTCGCCGACGCCGCGGAACAGCTGCCGCCGCAGATCTCGCTCGGCACGCAACAGTGCGTCTCGCTGGCGCGCGCGCTGGCAGTCGAACCGCGGTTCCTGCTGCTCGACGAGCCGTTCTCGCAGCTCGACTCGCTGACGCGCTTCGACCTGCAGGACATCCTGTTACGCGTGTGGGAGCGCTCGGGCAAGACCGTCGTGATGGTCACGCACGACGTGGACGAGGCGCTCTACCTCGCCGATCGCCTCATTCTCATGACCGACGGACCGGAAGCCACCGTTGGTGAAGTGCTGACAGTACCGTTCCCGCGGCCGCGCGTGCGTGCTGCGGTGCTCGGTCATCCGCGCTACCACGAGTGCCGTCGCCAGGTCATCGACTTCCTCGAGCACCACGCGCACCAGTCGCGCCCGAGCGCGCTCGACGGGGTGCTGCACAAGGTGCAATCTCACTGACGCGGGTCGGTGCGATCGCGCTCACGTTCGTCGGTGCGATCGCACTTCGTTCGTCGGTGCGATCGGCGATCTTGTCGGTGCGATCCGTTAGCGGCTGCTCGGTGCCTTGCACCGACAATCGCCAGATAGTTCGCACCCACAGTCGTCAGTGAGATCGCACCAACAATCGTTAGTGGGATCGCACTGACAACCGTCAGCAAGCTGTTAGTTCGTCGATCGCGTACTTCCGCTCATGTACCGGCCGACGAGGTGCGCCGGATTCGCGCCCTTCTTCGGCGTGAACTTCTGCGGCCGTCCGACGTGGACATCGGCCGTATAGAGATTCCCCTCGCTGTCGGTGTGGAACTGGTGCACCCCCCAGAAGCCGCCGGGGAAGGCGCCAAACGTGCCCCACGTGAACAGAAGCTTCCCGGTCAGATCGAACTTCAGGAACTTCTGCGTCGTGCCATCCGCCACCCAGAGATGCTGGTCTTCCGTCAGCATGATCGAATAGGGACGGCGGACGTTCGGCCACGCGTCCAGGAACTTGCCGTTCTCGTCGAACACCTGGATGCGCGAATTCGCGCGATCGCTGATGTACACCCGACGGTTCTTGTCGACCGCGATCGCGTGCACCGTGTTCATGTAGCCGGGACGGGTTTCGTTGGGCTCGTTGCCGCGCTGTCCCCACGCCATCAGGTACTTCCCGTTACGGTCGAACTTCACCACGCGGGTGTTGACGTAGCCGTCGCTCACGAAGAAGGTCCCGTCGGGAAGCCAGGCGATGTCGGTCGGCCGCCCGAAGTGCTTTTCGTCGTTACCCGCCACTCGGAACTCGCCAAGTTGCATCACCAGCTTCTTGCCGTCGCGCGTGAACTTGTAAATCATCTGCGCGCCATCGTCGACGAGCCAGATGTGCCGTTCGGGATCGTGCGGGTCCACGAGCACGCGATGCGGCCGGACAAACAGCTTGTTGTGCTGCTCCCACGATTCGATCAGCCTGCCGTTGCGATCGACGAAGTTGACGATATGGTCCCAACGCGGCTGGCGTGCGGGGTCTTTCTGAGAGAGGTCGTACCCCGACGCGTTGCGAGCCGGGATGAAGTTTTCCGCCGGGCCGCGGTCGTCCTTGATCTCGGGCAGACATCCGCGGCTGAAGATGAGCACGCGATCGGGACTCTCTGCCCAGATTCCTGCCGTGGACCCGATCACATGTCCCGCGCCACAGTAGTTCTGAGGCCAGCCGGCAACAACGTCATAAGGGCCGGTCTCCTCACCGCCGCCTTTAGCCGGAGACTGTGCAGAGCTGCCCGCGGTCATCACGAGCGCCAGGGCCGCCACCGCCGCGACAAAGTACTTCTTCACGACGTCCTCCTTCCAACCGCACCGACAAACGTTAGTAAGCTCGCACCGACAGGCATCCAATCGCACCGACGACCGTCAGAGAGCTTGCACCGACAAGCATCGATCTCGCACCGACAAGCGTCAGTCGGTTTGCACCGACCGGTCACCGCCACTACTTGAGCGTCGCCAAGCCCGCTGCCGCCGTCACCCCGTCCTGCTGCGACGATCCACCGGACGCCCCAATGGCTCCGACGATCTTGCCTCCGGCAACCAGCGGCAGCCCGCCTTCGACGGCCACTGCACCCTCGAGCGAGAGGATACGCCACCCTTCTCCGCCGGCAGCCAGCGCGTCCTGAAACGCCTTGGTCGGCCGCTTGAATCGCGCCGAGGCGCGCGCCTTCTCTATGGCCACGCTGATGCTGCCGACCTGCGTGTTGTCCATCTTCTCGAAGTACACGAGGTCGCCCGCTGTATCGACAACGGCAATCGCCATCGTCCACTGGTTCTTGCGCGCTTCCGCCACTGCGGCCGCGGCTACCGTCTTGGCCTGGTCGGAGGTAATCGAAGTTCCGTACATGGTAGGTTGCCCTTGAGCGGCCATCCTCGTGGGAAGGAACGCGGCGGCCGCGAGAAGCACGCACACAGTAATGGAAGTGTGTCTCATGGTGGCGGGAATTATACGCGCCGCGTGCTAGATTCAATGAAATTGCGGCTCGCCCGTGCCGGAGTGTGAGAAGTCAATGAGCGCCCATGCCATCCTCGTCACCGCCTTCGATCGCCCGGGCATGATGTCGGCCCTGACGAAGGTCCTTGCCGATCATGATGCCAATATCACGCACGTGGACATCCACCCGGGGAGCCCGACATCAGGAATTTACTTCGAGGTGACGGTTCCCGAGGGACGGGCGCCGTCGGTGATCGACGGCCTGAGGGCGGTTTCCGGCGTCGAGCACGTCGAGGAGACGCCCTCCTCCGCCAAGATCTACGGAAAGCGGATCATCGTCATGGGTGGCGGCGCGCAGGTTGGACAGGTCGCGCTGGGGGCGATCAGCGAGGCCGATCGTCACAACATCCGCGGCGAACGCATCTCGATCGACACCATCCCGCTCGTCGGCGAGCACGAGCTCGCCGCCGCCGTACGGGCCGTCATGCGGCTGCCGCGCGTGAAGATGCTGGTGCTGGCCGGCTCGATCATGGGCGGTGAGATCACAACCGCTGTCGAAGAAGTACGCGCACACGGTCTGCGGGTGATCTCACTCAACATGGCGGGCGGCGTCCCCGATGCAGCCGATCTCGTGGTGAGTGATCCGGTCCAGGCAGGTGTCATGGCAGTCATGGCGGTCGCTGACACGGCAAAGTTCGATCTGCTCAGGCAGTTGAAACGTCGCTATTAGAAATCGCGTGTCGAGCTCGAAAGATCGTCTCATCGCTGTCGTCAAACGTGACTGCCCCACGTGCAACCTCGTCGTCTCCGCGCTGCAACAGCTGCGGGCCGCGCCGCAATCGATGACGATCTACACGCAGGACGATCCACGGTTCCCCGAGGGGCTTTCGCCGGTTGACGACACCAGCCTCGAGCAGTCGTATCGCCTCGGCGTGCAAATCGTGCCGACCTTGATTCGCATCGAGGACGAGCGTGAGACTGCCCGTACGTACGGTTGGGACCGGACGGAGTGGGAGCGCGTCTCGGGCATCGGCGGTCTTGGCAAAGGCTTGCCGGACAACCGCCCGGGCTGCGGCTCGAAAACCGAAGAGCCTGGCGTCGCGGCAAGGCTGGCCGCTCGCTACGGCGGATTCACGTTCCGCTCTCGAGAAGTGCAGGTCGGCGACTCCGACCCGATCGAAGCCTGCTTCGAGCGAGGCTGGAGCGACGGCCTGCCCGTCGTGCCGCCCACTCCCGAGCGCGTCTTTGCCATGTTGAAGGGGACGATGCGCCCGCCCGACGAGATCGTTGGCAAGATTCCGCCTGACTACGGCGACTGCACCGTTGAGAAGGCCGCCATCAACGCCGTGCTCGCCGGCTGCAAGCCGGAGTATTTCCCGGTCGTCCTGGCGGCAATCGAAGCGGCGCTCGCGCCCGACTTCGGGTTGCACGGCGTGCTCTGCACGACGAACTTCATCGGCCCGGTGGTGATGGTAAATGGCCCGATCGCCCGCGCCATCGGCATGAATTCCGGCGTCAACGCGCTCGGCCAGGGCAATCGCGCGAACGCCACGATCGGCCGGGCGCTCCAGCTCGTGGTCCGCAACGTCGGTGGCGGACGCCCCGGAGAGATCGATCGCGCGACGTTGGGCAATCCAGGCAAGTACACGTTCTGCTTTGCCGAGGACGAAGAGGGATCGCTGTGGGAGTCCTACGCGGTCGAACAGGGGTTCTCCCGAGAGGCATCGACGGTGACGCTCTTCGTCGGCGACGGCGCTGCTCCCATCGTCGACGAGATCTCGCGAACGCCTGAATCGCTGGCGCGCTCGTATGCCGCGTGCCTGCGGGCGGCGCATCACCCGAAGAAGGTCATCGACGTCGCGGCATTTCTCGTCGTGACGCCCGAACACGCTCGTGTCTTTCAGGACGCCGGGTGGTCGAAACAACGACTGAAGTCGGAACTGGAGGCCCTGTTGCAGATTCCCGTTTCAGAGCTGCTGCGCGGCGCGGGCGGGATCGATGCCGGGATCCTGCCGGCCGATGCGCCCGATCCCAACGGCACGATCCCCAAGTTCAGGACCGGCTCTCTGAACATCGTCCGCGCGGGTGGAGGCGCCGGCAAGTTTTCGGCGTATATTTCCGGCCTCGGCTCAATCACCATCAAGCCGGTGACCAGGGAGGTGCGTCCATGAGCGAACCGGTCCTGCTCGATCCCACGTCCGAGCTCTCGCCTACGGAACGCCCGCGGCGCACCAGGCCGGCATCGCTCGACGGTCTCCGCGTCGGACTCCTCGACATCGCCAAGCGGCGAGGCGATGTCTTCCTCGATCGCCTCGAGGAACTCCTGGGGAGTCGTGGACTCGAGGTTCGACGCTATCGCAAGCCTCGCTTCTCGATCCTCGCGCCCACCGAACTCAAACAGCAGATCCGAATGGAGTGCGACCTCGTCATCGAGGCGCTCGCCGATTGAGGGTCGTGCACGTCGTGCAGTATGCACGACATACGGGACCTGGAAGACCTCGGCGTGGTGGCAGTCGCCGTCGCCTCGAGCGAGTTCCGCCAGGCGGCGGCCGCGCAGAACCGGTCGCTTGGATATGATCCGGCGGTCGTTTTCGTGCCCCATCCGATCCAGGATAGAACCGATGAAGAAATGCGGGCGCTTGCCGACGACGCGTTCGCGTCAATCGTCAGCGCGCTGCACGGGACGAGTGGCCGGTGAAAAACGGGAAGAACGTGAGCACCGCGTCGAGCGAGATCGCGAGCAGGCCGACCCGCCAGTCGATATCGAACCAATCCATGGCGAGCAGGATCGCGATTGCGATGGCAACGAATGCCAGGCCGCGTGGATAGATCGTCACCATCCGCGCTGCCTATGATATTCCACGACGAGTTCCTGCAGGCGCTCGCGGGTCAGTAACGCCGCAGGATCGCTCGCCAGCGGCGCGCCGAGAAAACGCTCCGGCAGCGTATCTTCATCGGGCGTCCACCCGGCGAGGAGGTTGACCTCGCGCTTCGTCGCCACGATGCGTCGCGCCGTCTCGCGCAACTCGTCGGCGGTGACATCCCACCCGGTGACCACCTGCAGCATGCCAGCAGCCTCGGCGTAGAAATCAGTGAAGACGCCGCGCAGGAACTTGCAGAGGATCAACGAGTCCATCAGCGCGGCCCTGTCCTCGGTGTCGATGGCATGGCGCACCGAGTCGAGGGTGGCGTTCCTGCGATCGACCTTGTCGGAGAAATCCACCTCGTACGCGCCGCTGCGATTGTGATCGGCGCCGCGTGCCCCGACCGCAAAGCCCAGCGCCATCGTCTGCAGCGCGCGCGGCTCGTAGCCGGGGATCTCGAGCCCCTTCACCTGCGGAGCAAACGCGAGGCTGCCATGACCAATCACGCGGGCGGCCCGCCGGCTGCCTTCCGCAAGCAGCTGCCCGATGCCTTCACGTTGACCGATCAGATCGATCGCCTCGAGAACCGCGTCGCCACTGCCGAAGACCAGCCACGGCTCATCGAGCAATCCACGCTCCACGCACTCCATCGCAAAGGCGATCGTCCCGCCGGCGCTGATCGTGTCGATGCCGAGCTCGTCGCACCGACGGGACGCGCGCAACACGGCATCGCCGTCACCGACTCCGCACAGCGAGCCGAGCGCGAACAGGCTCTCGTACTCCAGTCGCACGCCCGTGTCCTGCCCCGGCTTCTTCTCCGACGGAGAAGCCGGCGAGGCGGACAGCGAGTAGATGTGTTCGCAGCCGATGGTGCACGCCACGCAGCTCGCGCGCGTGCGCGTGCGCTCGACGCGCAGCTGCTCGGGCGAGATGCTCGCTGCCTCCTCGAATGTCCCGCTCTGAAAATTTCGCGTGGGCAGCGTGCCGAGACGATTGAAGGTCAGGAGGTTGGTCGCCGTGCCGAGCTCACGGTACTTGGCCGTCGCCGGACCGAACGATCGCTTCGACAGATCGCGGCTCAGATCGGTCAACTCGCGTGGGCGTGCCCAGTCGCAGCGCTGAGTGCCACGGACCGCAATCGCCTTGATCTTCTTGCTGCCGAGCACCGCGCCGCTGCCGCCACGGCCGGCATGCCGTCCATCATGTGAGATCGTCGCGTAACGCACCGCGCGCTCCCCCGCCGGGCCGATCGATGCAATGCGGTAGTCGCTGCCAAGCCGATCGCGCAGCTTCTCCTCGGCCACCTGGCACGGATCCCCGAGGACGTCTTCCGCCGACTCGAGTCGAACCTCTCCGTCATCGATGACGAGCACGGACCAGGTGCGCGCGCGCCCGACGATCACGATCGCATCGCAACCGCAGCGTTTGCCGGCCAGCGCAAACCCGCTGCTCGCCAGCGAATCGTTGAAGCGTTCCGTCAGAGGACTGCGGCTGACAACGGCGAACTTGGCGGACGTGGTGAGCGCACTGCCGACCAGCGGACTGAAGGCGAAGATCAGCGGCGCTTCGGGTGCGAGCGGATCGGTCGCGGCGCTCCGTGCCTCGAGCAGCAACCACGCACCAAGGCCGCTGCCGCCCACGTACTGGCGGAGCACAGCGTCAGACAGCGGCACACGTTCAGTCGTGCCGCTCGCTACGTCGATGCGAAGGTAGCAGCCGTGGTACCCGTAAGGCATCATGTCAATCCTGAATGCTGAAGTCAGAATGCAGACAGAGCGAACTGCCTGAATTCTGCATTCTGCATCCTGAATTCGAGACGTTATCCCCCAACGTCCGCCGAGAGGATCAACAATCGATCGTTCTCAGCCAGCGGTGTTGCGAGATCGCTGACGAAGGTGTCGCCGTTCAGGTTGGCCGCAATCGATGGATGCAGGCCCTCAGGCGTGATGAGCTCGCCCAAGGCAGGGCACTGCAGGGTCAGCGCGCCGAGGAGCTGACCGAGGGTCCGGGCTTCAACCTGTAGTTCCGAAGTGCCGGCCCGTTCGCGGGGAATGCCCAGAAATTCAACGTACATAGTCGAAGCCGCAGCGCCTGACACGCCGAAGCGCGCAGCGCGAAGGCGGTTAACACGATGATAACATGGGGGTTTAGCCAGGCCGGATGGTTCTGCGAGCCGCCTGCGGATGACCAGTGCCGATGACCGTCAAGACTGAAACGAAGGGTAAGGGTAAACGCTCGCGCGTGCGCGGGACACCAAAGGGCCGCGCTGTCGATCCCAAGGCTCGGGAAGAGGTTCGTGCGCTGCTGGGTGATGCACCCCGTCGGCGCGACCTGCTGATCGAGCATCTCCACAAGATTCAGGATCGCTTCGGCTGCCTGTCCGCCGCGCATCTCGTCGCGCTCGCCGCGGAGATGAAGATGGCCATGGCCGAGGTGTACGAGGTCGCCACCTTCTATCACCACTTCGATGTGGTCAAGGACGGCGACACCGCGCCACCAGCGCTCACCGTGCGCGTGTGCGACTCGATCGCCTGCGAGCTCGCCGGGTCTGAGGCTCTGCTGAAGCTGTTGCCAGGGTTGCTGGGCACGGACGTACGCGTGCTCCATGCGCCGTGCGTCGGCCGCTGCGAAACCGCGCCTGTCGCGGTGGTCGGCCAGAACCCGGTGCCGCACGCCACGGCGGAGAAGGTGCTCTCGCTGGTGAAGGCCGAAGAGGTCGCGCATTCGACAACCGACGCCACGATCACACCGGGACACATTGACTACGCGGCGTATCGTGCGGGGGGTGGGTATGCGCTCGCGGCGTCCTGCGTGAACGGCGAGCGCAAGCCGGCGGATGTCACTGCGTTGATGGAGAACTCCGGGCTTCGCGGCCTTGGCGGCGCGGGCTTCCCTGCCGGCCGCAAGTGGAAGCTGGTGTCAGCGGAACCGGCTCCCCGCCTGATGGCGATCAACATCGACGAGGGTGAGCCTGGCACATTCAAGGACCGCTATTACCTCGAGCGCGACCCGCATCGCTTTCTCGAGGGCGCGATCATTGCCGCCTGGGCCGTCGGAATCGACGCGGTCTATATCTACCTGCGCGACGAGTACCACGGGTGCCGCGCCATCCTCGAGCGTGAGCTGGCTGCCCTCACAGCCAATCCGCCGTGCGCAATTCCCGAGTTTCATCTCCGTCGCGGGGCCGGCGCCTACATCTGCGGGGAAGAGTCCGCGATGATCGAATCGATCGAAGGCAAACGTGGCGAGCCGCGTCTGCGTCCACCCTATGTCGCACAGGTCGGGCTGTTTGGCCGCCCCACGCTCGAGCACAACATGGAGACGCTGCACTGGGTCCGCGAGATCATCGAGCGCGGGCCTGAGTGGTTCAGCAGCCACGGACGCAACGGTCGGAAGGGGCTGCGCTCGTTCTCGGTGAGCGGGCGAGTCAAGAAGCCGGGTGTCCACCTCGCCCCGGCCGGCATCACGCTGCAGGAGCTCGTCGATGAGTACTGTGGCGGCATGCTGGACGGCCACACGCTCTACGGCTACCTCCCCGGCGGCGCATCGGGAGGGATTCTCCCCGCGTCGATGGCAAACGTGCCGCTCGACTTCGACACGCTCAATCAATACGGCTGCTTCATCGGCTCCGCCGCTGTCGTCGTGCTGTCGGACAAGGACACGGCAACGGCCGCGGCACGCAATGTGATGAAGTTTTTCGCCGATGAGTCATGCGGGCAGTGCACACCGTGCCGGGTCGGCACCGAAAAGGCGCTGCACTTGATGAAGACGCGCCACTGGGACAAGCCGCTGCTGCAGGAGCTGTCGCAGGCGATGATGGACGCCTCGATCTGCGGGCTCGGCCAGGCGGCACCCAATCCCATGCTGTCTGTGATGAAGTATTTCCCGGGTGAGGTCGAGTAACCGGAATTCGCAGCGGAGCACACGTGATTACGACACACCGAGGCACCGAGGCACTGAGACCGATATGGGATTTCCGTCTCGATGTCTCTGTGCCTCAATGTGTCGCATTCAAGTGAGGACCGAGCCTAGAACGGAAGGACGAATCTCTCGTGCATCAGACCAACACAGCTCTCGAGGCGCCGCTCGTCACCTTCACTCTCAACGGAACGACCGTCGTCGGGCGTGCTGACCAGACGATCCTCCAAACTGCGGATGAGCACGGCATCGAAGTGCCGCGGCTCTGCTACATGGAAGGGATGCGGGCGGACGGCAACTGCCGCACGTGCATGGTCGAGATCAAAGGCGAGCGCGTGCTTGCGGCCTCGTGCTGCCGGTATCCCAAGGACGGGATGGAGGTCACCACGAACAGCGCGCGGGCGATCGCCAGCCAGAAGATGTCGCTCGAGCTGCTGCTGGCCGACATTCCGGAGACGTCGTACACGCTCGACTCCGAGCTCGACGTCTGGGCGAAGAAGATGAGCGTGGGCAAGCCGCGGTTCGCATCACGCCAGCAACCGGCCGAGGACCTTTCGCACCCGGCCATGGCGGTTCACCTCGATGCCTGCATTCAGTGCAAGCGCTGCGTCCGCGCCTGCCGCGAGGAGCAGGTGAACGACGTCATCGGCTACGCGTTTCGCGGCGGCCACTCGAAGATCGTGTTCGACCTCGACGACCCGATGGGCAACTCGACGTGTGTGGCATGCGGCGAGTGCGTCCAGGCCTGCCCGACCGGTGCGCTGATGCCGGCGCGCGACGTGGCGATGATCGTGCCCGACAAGACCGTCGATTCCGTGTGCCCGTACTGCGGCGTGGGCTGCCAGCTCACCTACAACATCAAGGACAACAAGATCCTCTACGTCCAGGGCAAGGACGGTCCGGCGAACTCGAGCCGCCTGTGCGTGAAAGGCCGCTACGGCTTCGACTACGTCCAGCATCGGCACCGGCTCACCAAGCCGCTCATCCGCAAGAAGGGCGTGCCGAAGCACAAGGACTTCACCGTCGATCCGGACACGTGGCACGAGGTGTTCCGTGAGGCGACGTGGGAGGAAGCGCTCGACTTCGCGGCCAAGGGATTGCGCGACATCCGCGACGCTCACGGCAAGCGCGCACTCGCCGGCTTCGGATCGGCGAAGGGCACCAATGAAGAGGCGTATCTCTTCCAGAAACTCGTACGGACCGGGTTCGGATCGAACAACGTCGACCATTGCACGCGCCTGTGCCACGCGTCGAGCGTGGCGGCGCTCATGGAAGGCATCAACTCCGGCGCGGTCTCCAACCAGGTTCGCGACGTCGCCAAGGCCGACGTGATCTTCGTGATCGGCGCCAACCCCACGGTGAACCACCCCGTGGCGGCGACCTGGATCAAGAACGCCGCCAAGGCGGGCGCCAAGTTGATCGTGGCGGATCCCCGCCGTGGCGATCTCGCTCGACACGCCACTTATTGTCTGCAGTTCAATCCCGACACCGACGTTGCGCTGCTCAACGCCTTCCTCCACGTCATCGTCGAGGAAGGTCTCGTGAACGAGGCGTTCGTCAACAACCGCACGTCAGGATATGAAGCGCTCGCCGAGAACGTGAAGAAGTTCTCGCCGGAAGCCATGGCGCCGATCTGCGGCATCGATCCGCAGACCATTCGCGAAGTCGCGCGTCTCTATGCCACCTCGAAGGGGTCGATGATCCTCTGGGGCATGGGGATCTCGCAGCACGTGCACGGCACCGACAACGCCCGCTGCCTCATCGCCCTCGCGCTCTCGACCGGTCAGATCGGCAAGCCGGGGTCGGGCCTTCATCCGCTGCGCGGGCAGAACAACGTCCAGGGGGCGTCCGATTCGGGGCTGATCCCGATTGCCTATCCCGACTATCAACGCGTGAACACGCCGGAAGCTCGCAAGCGTTTCGAGGCGCTGTGGAAGACCGAGCTCGATCCCGACATCGGGCTCACGGTCGTCGAGATCATGCACGCCGCCAAGGAGCGCAAGATCCGCGGGATGTACATCATGGGGGAGAACCCGGCGATGTCCGATCCCGACGTGGATCATGCGCGCGAGGCCATGGCGGCGCTCGATCACCTCGTGGTGCAGGACATCTTCCTTACCGAAACGGCGTACCTCGCCGACGTCGTGCTGCCTGCCACCGCGTGGCCCGAAAAGAACGGCACCGTTACCAACACCGACCGCATGGTCCAGCTCGGGCGCAAGGCCATCGAACCGCCTGGTGACGCGAAAGAAGACCTCTGGCTCATCATCCAGATCGCACGGCGCATCGGGCTCGACTGGAACTACGCACATCCGCGCGACGTGTTCAACGAGATGCGTCTGTGCATGGACTCGATCGCCGGCGTCACCTGGGAGCGGCTCGAACAGCAATCATCGGTGACCTACCCCTGCGTGAATGAGGGCGACCCCGGGGAGCCCGTGATCTTCATCGATCGCTTCCCGACGGCCAGCGGCCGCGGCAAGTTCGTTCCCGCCGATCTCATCTCGGCCGCCGAGCGTCCCGATGCCAACTACCCGATGGTGCTGATCACCGGCCGTCAGCTGGAACACTGGCACACCGGGTCGATGACCCGTCGCGCCTCGGCACTCGACTACATCGAGCCGGAACCGGTGGCGTCAGTGCATCCACTGGACCTCGATGCTCTCGGCGTCGCACCGGGCGGCATTCTCACGATCGCCTCACGGCGCGGGAGCATTTCCCTCTACGCGCGGGCCGACGATGGGACGCCGCGCGGGGCAGTGTTCGTGCCGTTCTGCTACTACGAGGCGGCAGCGAACATGCTGACCAACCCGGCGCTCGATCCGTTCGGCAAGATCCCGGAGTTCAAGTACTGCGCGGTCAAGGTCACTGCCGGTGGTGAAGTACCCGAGCGTATGAGCTTTGGAGGTGGAAGTATTCTCGCCGAGGCGATGAATGCTTCGCAGTAGTCCATGACATTCTCGGCGCCTCGCTGCCTCTGTGTGTCGTGATCGAGCGTGAGTAGCCGTCCTCACGCACCGCACGATGTCCGGATGCACGGCTTCAGCCGCCGACACACGGTGGAACAAGCCCTTGCGTGGCTCGACGCGCAACTACATCAACTCGCTTCCGAAGACGTCCCGCTGCGCGAGGCAGCCGGTCGCGTCCTCTCCACACCTGTTATCAGCACCATCGATGTGCCCGGGTTCGACCGCGCCACCATGGACGGCTACGCCGTGGTGGCAGACTCGACCGAAGGCGCGACCGCGTACAACCGCGTCGCGCTGAAAGTCGTCGGTGATGCGCTGCCTGGATCGCCTTTCGCGCGCACGCTCGCGTTCGGCGAGGCGGTCCGCATCATGACCGGTGCACCAATGCCCTCTGGAAGCGACGCAGTGCTTCCCGCCGAGTTCGTCGAGTCCGACTCTCAGGAAGACGCACGTAGCGAGTCTTCAGACTCGCCGACAACCATCGCCGCGCTCGCGACGGTCTCGCCCGGCAAGAACGTCGGTCAGCGTGGCGAGGACATCGTGCACGGCACGACGCTCCTCGACGCGGGCCGCGCGCTGCGTCCGCAGGATCTGGGCGTGATGAGCTCGATTGGGCTCGCCAGCGCGCGCGTGGTGCAGCGGCCACGTGTGCGGCTCGTCATCACCGGCAACGAACTGCTGCCGGCGGGCTCTCGGCCGCACGGCTTCCACATCACCGACGCGAACGGCCCGATGCTCGAGGCGCTCGTTGTTCGTGATGGTGCGGTCGTCGATTTTCCAGGACTGGTGCGTGACGATGCCGGCGCGATTCTCGCCGGCCTGCAAGCCAACGCGGATGTCGTGATCGTGTCCGGAGGTTCGAGCGTCGGCATCGAGGACCTGGCGCCAATGCTGGTGGCGTCGCACGGTGAACTGGCCGTGCATGGTGTCGCGATGCGGCCAAGCAGCCCGACCGGCATGGGCCGGATCGGGCAACGGCTCGTCTTCCTGCTGCCGGGCAATCCCGTGTCGGCGCTCTGTGCGTACGACTTCTTCGCCGGCCGTGCGATTCGCGCTCTCGGTGGCCGGCCGAAAGCCTGGCCATATCGATCGGTGTGCGGCACGCTGACGCGAAAGATCAGCTCGCCCATCGGCCGCCTGGATTACGCTCGCGTGCGGTTCTCTGATGGAGAGGTCGAACCGCTCGCGGTTTCAGGGGCCTCACGGCTCTCGTCGACCACGCGCGCAGATGGCTTCGTGATCATCGATCAGGACAGCGAAGGTTTTCCCGCCGGCACCGATGTCGACGTCTGGCTCTATGAGTGAGCGCATCGCTGGAGGCTTCGGGCAGGAACAGTTCCTCCATGTACTCGACCGTGATGACGCCGAACGACGCTTCCAGGCTGCAGTCGACCTCGCACCGCGTGGCATCGAGACGATCGCGCTCGATGCCGCCCTCGGCCGTGTCCTCGCCGCCGACGTGACGTCGCCGGTCGACGTGCCCTCTTTCGATCGTTCGAACGTCGATGGCTTTGCCGTCGTGGCAGAGGACACCTTCGGCGCATCCGAAGAGGTGGCGCGCTACACGCAGCTCGCCGACGAAGTGATTCACACCGGCATCGTGCCGACAACGATCGTTCGCCCCGGCGTGGCGGTCTCGATCGCGACCGGCGGCATGATGCCGCGAGGCGCAGACGCCGTCGTCATGGTCGAACATGCCGATGTAAGAGATGATCCGGCTGAAGCCGGACACTACGAACGCCGGACCCACACGCTTCGCATTGGCCGCGCGGTCACGGCCGGCTCCGGGGTTTCATTCGCCGGCACCGACATCACCGCCGGCGAGACCGTGCTGCGGCGCGGGCAGATTCTCACGAGCCGCGACACCGGTGTGCTCGCGGCCATTGGCGTTGCTCGAGTGGACGTCTGGCGCAAGCCGGTCGTTGCCATTCTCTCGACCGGCGACGAGATCATCGCTCCGGGCCAGCCGATGCAGCCGGCGCGAATCTACGACTCGAACGGGCAAGTGCTGGCCGACGCGGTGCGCGAACTGGGCGGCGAACCGCGTCGCCTCGGCATCATGCCGGACGATGCGGATGCATTGCGCGCCAAGGTGCATGAAGCGATCGACATCGCTGACATCGTGCTGCTCTCGGGAGGCACCAGCAAGGGCGCCGGCGATATCTCCTACCGTGTCATCGCAGAACTGAGTGACCCCGGTATCGTGGCGCATGGTGTCGCCCTCAAGCCCGGCAAGCCGATCTGTCTCGCCGCCACGCGCGGTCGTCCGGTTGTCGTGCTGCCCGGATTCCCGACGTCGGCGATCTTCACCTTTCACGAGTTCGTGGCGCCGGTCCTTTCCGCCATGGCGGGGCGCACACATGACGTGCGTGCAACGGTGCCGGCGCGATTGGCCGTGCGCGTGAACAGCGAGATCGGGCGTACCGAGTATCTGCTCGTGGGACTGGTCGACGTGGTGTCAGGCAGTGAATCGTTCCTCGCCGCATACCCCATGGGCCAGGGCTCCGGCAGCGTGACGACATTCAGCCGCGCCGATGGCTTCACCACCATCGATCGCCATGAGGAAATCGTCCCGGCCGGGACGATCGTCAACGTGCAACTGCTCGGACGGGAGTTGCAGCTGGACGACCTCGTCGTCATCGGCAGCCACTGCATTGGTCTCGACTACCTCCTCGGCGAGTTGCAGCAGCAGGGTGTGCGAGCGAAGTTCATGGCGGTCGGGAGTCTCGCAGGACTCGAGGCCGCCAGGCGGGGCGAGTGCGACATCGCGGGAATTCACCTGCTGGATCCACAGAGCGGCGAGTACAACGTGCCATTCCTGACACCAGCCATCGACTTGATCCCAGGCTACGGACGTCTACAGGGCATCGTCTTTCGACAAGGGGACGCAAGGTTCGCGGGACGTTCAGCTGAAGACGCAATCGCAGCGGCAACTGCCGACGAATCGTGTGTGATGGTGAACCGGAATCAGGGGAGCGGCACGCGCGCGTTAATCGATCGGCTGCTCAAAGGCCGCAAGCCCGCGGGTTACGCGGTGCAGCCGCGCAATCACAACGCGGTTGCGGCAGCGGTGGTCCAGGGGCGCGCCGACTGGGGTGTGACACTCGAGCGCGTGGCGCGCAACGCCGGACTCGGCTTCATGCCCGTGCAACACGAGCAGTACGACTTCGTGATGCCGATCGCACGCATGCACAGACGTGGCGTGAAGGCGTTCCGCACCCAACTTGGCGATCCCAAGACGCGCGAGGCGCTCGCACGTCTCGGGATGAAGGTGTAGCGGGTCTTACTCCTTCGCCGCAGCCACCGTCAGCTGATTGGTGATCGTGTAGCCTTCGGCGTTGTCGCGCGCGATGGCTTCCGCCGTCGTCCGCTGCTGCGCGTTCGGCACGGTACCCTTCAGCACAACGGTCTTCGTGCTCGCCGACGTATCGACGTTGATGTTGCTGGCATCGACGCGGCCATCAGCGATGAGCGCGGATTTCACGTCCGCCGTATTGGCGGCCGCACCCGTCTGCTCCGCAATCTTTTCCGAGTCCTGCTTCACGCCTTGCACCGTGTTGGCGCACGCGCCACTCAACGCTGCGACGACAATCAAAGCACCAAGGCCGGTCATTTTTCTGCTCACGTTCGTTCTCCTGCATCGCGACGTTCCTTGGCCGCGAAGTAACGGCGGGCTCAAGTCCCGCTGTCGTAAAGGAGTGCACGTGAGATGCCAGCTTTTTGTGAACCGCAGAGCCCTGTTTGACGCGTCTGCCGCTCATCAGCGCGCCACTCGGGATGCGAGTTGTCCAAATTACAATGCCTCAGGTGGGCCTTCCTTCAACGCGAGCGGCCGGTATCGTCCTGTGCGGCGGCAAGTCGACGCGCATGGGCACGCCGAAAGCCCTCTTGCCGTTCGGCGCCGAGACGATGCTGCAGCGCGTCGTGAGAGTCCTCAGCGATCTGGTTGCGCCGATCGTGGTCGTCGCGGCTACCGATCAGGAGTTGCCGCCACTGCCGCACGACGTCATCGTGACGCGCGACGAGAACGAAGGGCGCGGCCCACTTGAAGGACTTCGCGCCGGGCTGAAGGCGCTCCCGGTTGATGCCGCGGTCGCATACGTCACGAGTTGCGATGTGCCACTCCTCGTTCCCGGCTTCGTACGCCAGATAATCGACCTCGCGGCCGGCTACGACGTCGCGGTCATGGAGATCGACGGCTTCACGCACCCACTCTCGGCCGTCTACCGTCGATCGACGCTGCCCCACGTCGAGCAACTGCTGGCCGAGAATCGCCTGCGGCCGGTGTTTCTCTTCGAGGCCGTCAGGACGCGACGCGTTCGCCCCGACGAGATGACCGCCGATCCCGATCTGCGGACGCTGCGCAATCTCAACACTCGTGAGGATTACGAACGGGCTCTTGAAGAGGCGGGCCTTTAGGCCCGCCCCGTACTGCTCGTCCACAGCACGCCTACTCTTAAATGGGTATGCGTAGGCAGCCTCAGTTGCGCTTTCTACTGAGGCTCTCAGCCGGGCTGAGTCGCTATAATCCGCGTGGGCTCACCACCCGTGAAATATGCGATTGCGCTGATCGTCGCCACAGCTATGGCGGTCACCGCGGGAACGGCCGGGGCCCGGGCGCAATCCTCTCGCGCGGCGACCAGCGGTCGCGACCTCTCTGAGCACAAGGCAGTCCTGCAGCAGTACTGTGTCGGCTGCCACAACACTCGCAACAGGACAGCCGACCTTGCGCTGGACGACGTCGATATCGCGAACCCGGCGGCACATCCTGAAATCTGGGAGAAGGTCGTGCGCAAGCTGCGCACTGGCGCCATGCCGCCGGCAGGCATGCCGCGGCCTGACGAAGCCACCTACGACTCGCTGGTGTCACGACTCGAAGTCGCGCTCGACGCGGCAGCAGCAAGCCGCCCTCAGCCAGGAGCGCCGTGGCTGCATCGACTCAATCGCACCGAGTATGCCAACGCGATTCGCGATCTGCTGGCCATCGAGATCGACGCCACATCACTGCTGCCGGCAGAGGATGCGGCCGGAGGGTTCGATAACAACGCGGGATTGCTGGGCGTCTCACCAACGCTGCTCGAGCGCTATCTGTCGGCGGCAGCGAGAATCAGCGCCCTCGCCGTTGGCGACGCGACCCTGATCGGCCCGACGTCGCAGACCTATATGGTCCGCGGCGACGTGTCACAGGACGCACACATCGAAGGTCTCCCGCTCGGCACACGTGGCGGCGTGCTCGCGCGCCACACATTTCCCATGGACGGCGAGTACGTCATCAGGGCTGACCTGCTGCAAACCAATCTTGGTGCCGTCCGCGGGCTCCTCGAGCCACACCAGATCGAGTTCTCTATCGGCGGCAAGCGGGTGTTCGAGACGACAGTCGGTGGCGATGCCGACAACGCGACGTCCGCGGCGAACGCTGCCGACATCATCGAGTCACTCGATGCGCGACTCACCACCCGCGTAACAATCGAAGCCGGCCCACAGGACGTGGCCGTGGCATTCGTCAGACGAACGTCCGCAGCCGGCGGATCGAGGCTGCAACCGTTCTTGCGAACAACCATCGATGCTGGCGATCACACCGGGCTCCCTCACATAGCCAGCCTCACCATCACGGGTCCATTCAAGCCGACGGGGCCCGGCGATACGCCGAGCCGGCGCCGGATCTTCATGTGTCGTCCCCCCGCCGCCAACGAGCTGACCTGCGCGAAAACGATTCTGACCACTCTCGGCTCGCGCGCCTATCGTCGTCCAATCACACCCATCGAGTCCGAGCGCCTGATGGCACTGTATCGGACCGGTCGTGAGCAGGGTGGCTTCGAGAAGGGGATCGAGTTCGGCCTGCGCGGAATCCTGGCCAATCCGAAATTCGTGTATCGGGCCGAGCGCGATCCCGGCACCATGGCAGCCGGCTCGACCTATCGCATCGACGATTACGAGCTGGCGTCACGTCTGTCGTTCTTCTTGTGGAGCAGCATCCCGGACGAAGAGTTGATCTCCATTGCCAGCCGCGGTCGACTGCGTGATGCCGCGATTCTCGAGACGCAGGTGAGGCGCATGCTCGCGGACCCTCGCGCGGCGTCGCTGGTCACGAATTTCGCCGGGCAATGGCTTCAACTTCGGAACCTGCGCAGCTCCGCACCAGACAAAGAGGCGTTTCCAGACTTCGACGACAACCTTCGCCGGTCATTTCAACGCGAGACGGAGCTGTTCTTCGACAGCATCATGCGCGAAGACCGCGGCGTGCTGGATCTCCTGACGGCCGACTACACGTTCGTCGACGAACGTCTCGCGAAGCACTACGGCATCACAGGTGTGTATGGCAGCCACTTCCGACGGGTGACGCTGGCGGATGACGCGCGTCGGGGCTTGCTCGGCCAGGGCAGCGTGCTCACCATCACGTCGCACGGCAATCGGACGTCGCCTGTCGTCCGGGGCAAATGGGTTCTCGACAATCTGCTCGGCACGCCCCCGCCACCACCCCCACCCAACGTGCCGCCACTGGATGAAGGTGAAGGCGTCGCGCCGAAGGCCATGCGCGAACGCATGGAGCAGCATCGCCGCAGCCCGGCGTGCGCGGGCTGCCACAAGATCATGGACCCGATCGGGCTGGCACTGGAGAATTTCGATGCGGTCGGCGCGTGGCGAACCGTCGATGGCGGGACGCCGATCGATGCCTCGGGGCAGCTCTCGGACGGCACTGCCATCGATGGACCGGTATCGCTGCGAAATGCCCTCCTGCGCCGTCGAGAGGTCTTCGTCCGCACCCTGACGGAAAAACTTCTCACCTACGCGCTCGGTCGCAGCACCGGCTTCTCCGACATGCCAACCGTTCGCAGCATCGTCCGTGAGGCGGGCCGACACGAGTATCGATGGTCGTCACTCGTGCTCGGGGTGGTCACGAGCGCGCCCTTCCAGATGCGCACTGCTCCGACAGGACCAGCGAACCTCCGGACCGGGCTGTCGAACCTCCGGACCGGACCGTCGAACCTCCGGACCGGACCGTCGAACTTCCGGACCGGACCGTCGCACTCTCGCACCGTCGCCCCGTCGGACCGCACACGAGACAAATGATGTTCATCACAAAACGCTCTCTCCCTCGTCGAACGTTCCTGCGCGGCCTCGGCACCACGATGGCGCTGCCGCTGCTGGACGCGATGGTGCCGGCGCTGACGGCCACGGCACAGACCGCCGCGCGACCGACGTCTCGCGCCGGGTTCGTGTACGTCCCGCACGGCGTAATCCTGAACCAGTGGACACCAGCATCGACGACTGCCGGCTTCGAGCTGCCGGCGATTCTGCAGCCGCTGGAATCCTTCCGTGATGTCCTGACCATCGTCAGCAACCTCGCGAGGCCGGAGGGACCGCTGCTCCAGGACCATGCGTGCACCGGCTCGTGGTTGACCGGAGTGCCGCCCAAGCGCACGGAAGGTACTGACTTTCTTGCCGCGCGCAGCATCGATCAGGTGATCGCCGCCGAGATCGGCGGCGACACGATGTTTCCCTCGCTCGAAATCGCCACCGAAGACTTCGGCTCGTTACTCGGCGCGTGCATGAGCGGCTACAGCTGCGCCTACATGAATACGCTCAGCTGGGAGACGCCCACCAAGCCACTACCGATGGAGATCAATCCACGGGTGGTCTTCGAGCGCATGTTCGGGTGGGAAAGCACCAGCGACCAGCGAGTCGCCCGCATGCGCGCCGACCGCAGCGTGCTCGACGTCGTCACCGAGGACCTGTCCGATCTGACACGCACGGTGGGACGACGGGACCGCACGCAGCTCGAGGAGTACCTGGCCAACGTCCGCGAAACGGAGCGTCGCATTCAGCAGGCGGAACAGCGTGCCAGCCGCGAGCTGACCGTGCCGACCGCACCCATCGGGGTCCCTGAATCATTCGACGACCATGCTTCGCTGATGTTCGACCTCATGGCACTTGCCTTCCAGACCGATCAGACGCGTGTGTTCACGTTCATGATGTGCCGTGAATTCAGCGTGCGGACCTATCCAGATCTTGGCGTCACCGATCCGCATCACACGGTTTCACACACGCAGAACCGGCCTGCGCTGATCGCGGCGCATACGAAGGTCAACACGTATCACGTGCAGCTCTTCGGCAAGTTCCTCGAGCGATTGCGCTCGACGCCGGATGGCGATGGCACGTTGCTCGATCACTCCACACTCCTGTATGGCAGCGGAATGGGCGACGGAAACGTCCACGCGCCCTCGCCGCTTCCAATTGCGATCGTTGGCGGCAATCGGGTCGTCGGAGGACGTCATATCCTCATGCCAGAGAAGACGCCCCTGCCGAACCTTCTGCTCGGCATGGCGCATCGGTTCGATGTCGATCTTCCTGACTTCGGCACGAGCTCGGGGGTGGTCTCGCTGTGATCTCCACCCTCAGGCGGCCGACGCGTAGCCTCCTGCCCGTCCTCGTCTTCACGATGGCGGTCTCAGCATTGCCCGACGCGGCATTTGCGGACAGTCCCCTCATCTCTGCCGTCAAGCGACGCGATGTTGCGGCGGTGCGATCGTTGGTGAAGACGCCGGTCGACGTGAACGCGACCGAAGGCGATGGCACGACTGCCCTCCATTGGGCCGTGCAAGCCGACGACATCGAGATGACGACGGCTCTCCTCCAGAGCGGTGCCAAAGTGACCGTGGCGAACCGCCTGGGCGTGACGCCCCTCGCGTTGGCGGCCACCAACGGAAGCGCCGGGCTGATCGATGCGCTGCTCAAGACGGGCGCCAATCCCGACGAAACCTCGCCCGAAGGCGAGACCGTGCTGATGACCGCCTCGCGCACGGGTAGTTCGAGCGCGGTCAAGCTGCTCCTCGAAGCCGGGGCCACGGTGAACGCAACCGAGTCCTGGCGTGGAGAGACAGCGCTCATGTGGGCCGCCGCACAGAATCACGCCGAGATCGTCAGTTTGCTCATCACGCATGGTGCCTCGGCGGACGCGCGTTCGCGAACGCTGACGTTTCCCAACGTTCGTTACAACCTCGCCACTCATGCGACGCTCCCACCACCGCAGGGCGGATTCTCTGCGCTGATGTTCGCCGCACGGCAGGGAGCCGTAGACGCCGCACAGGTTCTGGCCGATGCCCACGCCAACCTGGACCTGCAGGACCCCGACGGCACCCCAGCGCTGACGGTCGCCATCGTCAACGGCCATCACGACGTCGCTCGCGTGCTCCTGGAGCACGGCGCGAATCCAAACATCGCAGATGCGGCAGGCATGACGCCGCTCTACGCGGCGGTCGAACTGCACACCACCGAGATGTATCCGGAGCGCAAGGCGCTGCGACATCCATCCGGTTCATTCAGCACGATGGACCTGATCAAGCTGCTGCTCGTGAAACACGCGCAGCCTGACATGCCGCTGAAAGCCGTGACGCTGCGCTGGGGGCGCAGACGAGGGCCCGGTGACGCCGCACTCGCCGAGGGTGCCACGCCGCTCATGCGTGCCGCGCGCTTCGCCGATGTCGAGGTCATGCGAGTCCTGCTCGATGGCGGAGCCAATCCGGCACTGAAGCAGAAGGATCAGACCACCGTGCTGATGCTGGCGGCCGGAGCCGGCTGGCGAACGGGAGAAACCATCCTGGGCGGGCTGGACTACGGGCCAGAGTCGGACGCCATTGATGCCGTCACACTGTGCCTCGAACGCGGCGCGGACGTGAACGACACGGACGAGGATGGGCTCACCGCCCTGCACCATGCCGTCCCTCGTGGTGCTGGTGTCGTTCAACTTCTCGTTGATCACGGCGCGTCGGTCGAAACGAAGGACAAGCGCGGACGACTTCCACTGGACGTTGCCGAGGGTGTGCGTCTTCCCGGCGAGGCGACGCGAATGAAGACGAGCACGCTCCGCCAAGCATCCGCCACTCTCCTTCGGCAGCTGACGCCCGCACGTTCGACGGCGGCAGTGCCGTAAACCTCTACTCGAAGGACCCATCGTAGTGTCCGGCTTCAGCCGGACTGCAGTCAGCGGCAGTTCACAGGAGTCGATCGATGGCTGATCCAAGGATCGTCGGACGGCGTATTGCCGTGGCTCACCTCGTGTTTCTGCTCTACGTAACGGCAGGCGTCAGTGTGGCACTGGCGCAGGCGTCGATCGCGGGCGTGGTGCGGGACGCATCGGGTGCGGTGCTGCCTGGGGCAACGGTCGAAGCGGCCAGCCCCGTACTGATCGAGAAAGTGCGGACGGTGGTCACCGACGGTGCCGGTCAGTATCGCATCGAGCCACTGCGACCCGGCACCTACACGGTCACCTTCTCGCTCCCGGGATTCAGCACAGTCAAACGCGACGGCGTCGTCCTCACCGGATCGTTCAGTGCCACCATCAGCCCCGAGTTGCGAGTCGGCACCGTCGAGGAGACGGTCACGGTCACAGGTGCGTCGCCGATGGTTGACGTGCAAAGCGCCACCAGGCAACGCGTCATCGGCGAAGACGTCCTCGCGGCGATTCCCAACGGACGGACGCAGTTCACGGCGGCCACGCTCATTCCCGGAATGAACCTCAACAACCAGGACGTCGGTGGTACGAACATCATCAACACCACCGGCGGCAGCATGACGATTCATGGCAGCAACGGCAACGATCAGCGCGTGATGATTGACGGCTTGTCCACGGCCAACGCGGAGCTCGCGGGTCAGGCCAGCAACTTCCTCCCCAACATGGGAAGCGCACAGGAAGTGGCGGTCGACTTCTCGTCCGGCACGGCCGACCAGGCGACCGGCGGCGTCCGAATCAACATCATCCCGCGGGAGGGCGGCAATCAGTTCACCAGCTCCCTGTTCGCAACCGGGGCGAACTCACACTTCCAGGGCGACAACTACACGGAGGAATTGCAGGCGCGGGGGCTCAGGACGCCCAACTCGGTAAAGATGAACTACGACGTCAATCCGGCCATTGGCGGTCCGCTCGCGCGCGACAAGGTCTGGTTCTACGGCGCCGCCCGCTGGACGAAGACGCAGAACTACGTCGGCGGCATGTTCCACAACGTGAACGAAGGCGTGGAGAACATCTGGACCTACACGGCGGATCTCAATCGTCCCGCAGTGGTGAACTCGTTCCAGAGAAGCGTGAACCTCCGGCTGACGTGGCAAGCCAACCCGAAGAACAAGTTCAGCGTCTTCGTTGATGACCAGGGAAGGTGTCAGTGCGCCATCGTCAACGCGACCACCGCGCCCGAGGCCGCGATCGAGATCAAATACCCGGTCCAGCGGATGACGACCGTCAGCTGGACGTCGCCGCGGACCAACCGCCTGCTCCTCGAGGCACGTGCCGGGTTCCGCCGGGAGAACTACAAGTACAACGCGATCGACGCGAGTGACCCGCGCAAGCGACTCATCACGGTGACCGAGCAGTCGTCTGTGGCCGGTGCGCCCGCCGGGTTGCAGTATCACGG
>JALDXQ010000091.1:0-28151 GCA_032156805.1 Acidobacteriota bacterium | reverse complement strand
CGTTCCCCGGATGTTGCAGTCGAGGCCGCGCAAGCACTCGCGGTCTTTTTTTGTGTCCCGAAGCTCATCTGCGCCGCCTCCGCCGGGGCTACGGCGCGATCTCGCCGCAGCGCGGAGCGCGAAGGCGGGGGCCTCGGATCGCACGCGATGCGGGTCCGCTGTTCGCAGCGAGCCAGCCTAGCAAGCAGGGAAGAAGAACGATGCGCATCACAGGCAAGGTCAAGTGGTTCAACAACGCCAAGGGGTATGGATTCATTGAGCGCGAGGGTGGCAGCGACGTGTTCGTGCACTACTCCGCAATCAGTGGCAACGGCTTCCGGTCCCTTGAAGAGGGTCAGGCGGTCGAATTCGAGATCGTAGACGGCCCGAAAGGTCCGCAGGCAGGGAACGTCACCAAACCCTAGAACCACCCAACGACCTGCCCGGCGCCGGCAACGGCGCCGGGCTCAAACCCGGGCGCCACTCGCCTCGCGCCCCCAGCCCCACGGTTACTTCGTTGATTTCCCTTTCAGGCCGCGCGCCGTAAAGGCGACTTTGCCGTCTTTGACGGCGACCCGAAACGCGACTTCGGGACTGCCTTTCTCCTTCAGAGACTTCACCTGGTTCTTGATCAGGTCCGCGAACTTGTGGAACGGGATTGCTTCCTGCCCAGCTTCCTTTCGCGCCTGCGCCAGGTTGTCGTAGAGCTGGTGCACCTTCTCCATTTCCTTCAGCGGATCGTCGAAGCTGGCGACGTGCACGACACGATCCTCAGGGCGCGGCGGCTGGGGCTTCTTCTCCTCGACCGGCCGCGGCTGCGCGAACGGACCCGGGCGGCCCTCCTCGCGCGCGCGCAGGCCGCGGTCCCACAGGTCGAGCGACTTGGCAAACCGTGACTGCAGCGTGGTGAACCGGAATCGCTGGCCGTAGTTCGGAATGTGCGCGCGATCGAGCTGCTTGACCATCCCTTCGACGCGCTTGCGCATCTCCCACGGCGGACGCTGGAGCCGGCCGGCGAAGTACATGTTGTACTCCGCCTCGAGCTTCTTGATCTCCGCCTCGAGGAGGCTCAGCTCACGATCGAAGTCGACAGCCTCGGACACCGGATCAATTGTACCGGCTCTCGGCTCTGGGCTCTAGGCTAGAAGGCTGTGGGCT
This sequence comes from Acidobacteriota bacterium, assembly GCA_032156805.1. Taxonomy (GTDB): domain Bacteria; phylum Acidobacteriota; class Vicinamibacteria; order Vicinamibacterales; family UBA2999; genus Gp6-AA40. The sequence goes on along the minus strand of JALDXQ010000091.1, from coordinate 27,014 downwards.
TTAGGCAGTTGTTCACGGTTCGACACACGATCCGGCCCAGGGCCAAAGCCTGCCGAAAGCCTGGAGCCGTGCCCCCAGAGCCTCAGAAGATCGTCGCGATCGAGTTCGCTGCGAGATCGAGGACGTGCGTCGGCAGAACACCGAGATAGAAAATCGCGGCAATCGACACCGCCAGGGCGGCCATGCCGAGACCGGTGACACGCACCGGCGCTGTGTCCCCTTCGCGCTCCGCCATGTACATCATCACGACGACTCGCAGGTAGAAGAAGACCGAGATCACACTCGTCAGCATGCCGATGATCGCCAGGCTGTAGTAGCCCGCGCTCACCGCCGCGCTGAAGATGTACCACTTGCCGATGAAGCCGGCCGTCGGCGGCAGGCCGCCGAGTGAGAGCAGGCATACCGTCATCAACGCCGCCAGCGCGGGGCGTGTATGCCAGAGACCGGCGTAGTCACGCAGGTTGTCGTTCGCCTTGTCCCGGGTACCAAGCAGTGCTATCACGCCGAACGCGGCAAGGTTCGTCACCGAATACGCCAGGAGATAAAAGAGGATCGCCGCCTTGCCCACCGCGTTCACGGCAACGAGGCCGACGAGCAGGTACCCGCCGTGAGCGATGCTCGAGTACGCCAGCATCCGCTTCAGGTTGCTCTGCGCCACTCCCACCACGGTCCCCAGCACCATCGTCGCAATCGCGATGACGGCAACAACCGGGACCCATTCGTCCTTGAACGGCTCGAAGGCCGACAGGAACACACGCGCAAACGCCGCGAACGCCGCCGCTTTCACGCCCGTGGACATGAAGCCGGTCACGATGGCAGGCGCGCCTTCGTAGGCGTCCGGCGTCCACATGTGGAAAGGCACGGCCGAGATCTTGAACGCGAAGCCGACGAGCAGCAGCCCGAGCGCCAGCAGGATCATCGGGTTGTCGCTCATCGACTGCGCGGACAGGAACGAGCCGACGGCCGCCAGCCGCGTGCTGCCAGTCACGCCGTAGGTGAAGGCGATTCCATAGAGGAAGAACGCGCTCGAGAAGGCGCCGAGCAGGAAGTACTTGAATGCCGCTTCGGTTCCCGGCAGGTGATCGCGCCGGATGGCGGTGAGCACGTAGACCGCCAGCGACAGGATCTCGAGCGCGACGAAGATGACGAGCAGATCGGTCGCCGTCGCCATCATGATCATGCCGACGATCGAGAACAGCAGGAGCGCGTAGTATTCGCCGGCCGGGAGCCCGTCGCGTTCGACCACCTGCGACGAGAACATGATCGTCAGCACGCCCACGATCGCGAGCACGATCGTCACGAACAGGCCGAAGTTGTCCGCAAGGATGACGCCGAAGCCTTCGGCGTTGCGGTTCCAGAGCAGCGCCGCCGAGATGGCCGCGGCGACCAGGCCGACCAGGCCGAGGATGCCGATCGGCATTCGTTCGTCCTTTGCCCGGAACGCTTCTGCACCCATGGAAGCCAGGGCCGCCAGCGTCACACAGAGCATGGGGACTATTGCGTCTAGCTGCGTATTGAACATTGTCCCTGTAATTCTGAATTCAGAATGCAGGCGCTGTCACCAGCCTACGGCGTAACGGTCCGCCGCACTCGATTCGGTTGCGACGAACCACTTGCTGTCTGCATGCTGAATTCTGCATTCTGCATTTCGTTCTCTACTCGTACCGGTTGCGCCGCTTGCACCTGCGCGACGAGCTTTTGAACCGCAGGCTCCATCGGCCTCAGGAAAAACGTGGGGAAGATGCCCATCACGATCGCCAACACACACAGCGGCGCGACACTCGCCCACTCGCGCGGCCGGAGATCGGGCAGCGTGGCGTTTTCTTCGTGCGTCACGTTTCCGAGGTAGACACGCTGGAACATCCACAACATGTAGACCGCCGAGAAGATCACGCCCAGGCCGGCCGCGACCACATAGGCTGGATCCCACAGGAAGGCCCCGACCATCGTCAGGAACTCTCCGATGAAGCCGTTCAGCGCTGGCATACCGATGGACGCAAGCGTGATGATCAGGAACGCCGCCGTGAGCCGTGGCATCACGTTCTTCAGCCCGCCGAACTCCGAGATGAGCCGAGTGTGCCGACGGTCCGAGAGCATGCCGACAATCAGGAAGAGGCCGCCGGTGCTGATGCCGTGCGCCAGCATCTGGTAGACCGCGCCCTGCACGCCCTGCACGTTCATCGCACAGATACCGAGCACGACGAACCCGAGGTGGCTGACCGAGGAGTACGCCACCAGCTTCTTCATGTCGGGCTGGACCATCGCGACGAGCGCACCGTACACGATGCCGATCACGGCAAGCAGCGCGATCCACGGCGCGAACTCGGTGGCCGCGAGCGGGAACAGCGGGAACGCGAACCGCACCAGCCCGTAGGTGCCCATCTTCAGGAGCACGCCGGCGAGGATGATCGAGCCCGCGGTCGGCGCCTGGACGTGCGCGTCAGGCAGCCAGGTATGGAACGGAAACAGCGGCACCTTGATGGCAAACGCGACCGCGAAGGCCAGGAAGAACCAGCGCTGGGTCTCGATGCCGATGTCGAGCGTGTACAGCTTCAGCAGATCGAAGCTGTAGCTGCCGGTCGCTTCGCTGTGCAGATACGCGAGGCCGAGAATGGCGACCAGCATCAGCACGCTGCCCGCCATCGTGTAGAGCATGAACTTGATGGCCGCGTAGATGCGCTGGTCGTAGCCCCAGATCCCGATGAGGAAGTACATCGGGATGAGCATGGCGTCCCAGAAGACGTAGAACAGGAACAGATCGAGCGAGACGAACACGCCGATCATCGCCGCCTCGAGCGCCAGGATGAAGATCGAGAACTCCTTGACCTTCTTCTCCACCGATTCCCACGACGAGAGCAGCGCGATCGGCGTCAGGAAGCCCGTGAGCACGACCAGCAGCAGGCTGATGCCGTCGATGCCGATGAAATAGTCGATGCCGAACGCCGGGATCCACGGCACCCGCTCCACGAACTGGAACTCAGCGGACGTCGAATCGAAGCCTGCCCACAAGGCGAGCGTCACGCCGAACGCCACCAGCGACACGATCAGCGAGAGCCAGCGGATCAGGCCGTCGCGACGCCCGTCGGCATTGCCGATGAGCAACAGGAGCAGTGCGCCAGCGAGCGGCAGCGCCCAGGACAGGGTCAGCATCCGAAATCAACTCCCAATTCCCAACTCCCAACTCCCAAGGACTCCCAGGTACTGTTTGGAAGTTGGGAATTGGAGATTGGAAGATCTCGCCGGTTCATCGCCATAAGTAGTAACCCAGGATGACGACCACACCGACAAAGAGTGATCCGGCGTAGGCGCGCACCGAGCCGCTTTGAAGCCGGCGAAGCATCGCCGCACAGCCATCCACGATTGCCCCGGTTCCGTTGACCGCGCCATCGATGACCCGCACGTCGAACCAGCGCCACAATCCCTCGGTCGATACCGCCTTGATCGGCTGCACGACCGTGGCGTCGTAGACCTCGTCCACGTAGTACTTGTTCAACAGGAGCTGATGCAGGCCCGGGAACTCGCGCGCCGCGTTGTCCGCTACCCGGCGACGCTTCACCCACACGAACCAGGCGAGCGCGATCCCGGTGACTGCGATCGTGAGCGACACCGCCATGAGCGTCAGTTCGAGCGCGGTGTGATCTTCAGCAGCGGCTTCTTCTGCGGCTTCCCCTGCGACGGCAGGTTCACCTGCCGCTGGTGCCGTGAACGCCGGCTCGAGCCACGCATGCAACTGGTTGTGGCCACCCAGGGCATGCGGGATTCCGACCCATCCCGCGGCGACCGATCCGATCGCCAACACGATCAGGGCCAGCGCCATCGCAGGCGGCGCGTCATGCAGGTGCGAACCTGATCCGTGTCCGTGCGATCCCACTGTCGCCGGTCGGTGCGAGTCGTCTGGCGCGTGTCCGTGCGATGGCGCTGTCGCAAGTCGATGCGATGGTGCCGGTGCGTGCGGGGCATCGTCCGCCGTCTGCAACGCCGGCGCGTCATGGCGTCGCTCACCATGGAACGTGAGGAAGACGAGCCGGAACATGTAGGTCGCCGTCAGCAGCGCCGTGATCGCGCCAATGGTCCAAAGGACTGTGTGCCCCTCGACGAAGGTCTCGAAGAGGATCTCGTCCTTGCTGAAGAACCCGGACAGCGGAGCGACACCGGCAATCGCGATGGCTCCAATCAGGAACGTCCAGTAGGTGATGGGCAGTTCCTTCTTCAACCCGCCCATGTTGCGAATGTCCTGCTCGCCGTGCAGCGCGTGGATCACGGCGCCCGACCCGAGGAACAGCAGGGCCTTGAAGAACGCGTGGGTGTAGAGATGGAAGATGCCGGCACCGAACGCGCCCACGCCCATCGCCAGAAACATGTAACCGAGCTGCGACACCGTCGAGTACGCCAGCACGCGCTTGATGTCGTTCTGAACCAGCCCGATGGTGCCTGCCATCAACGCCGTCACCGCTCCGATGACGGCCACGAACATCATCGTGTCGGGCGCGTGGCTGAAGAGCACCGCATTTCGCCCGATCATGTAGACGCCCGCGGTGACCATCGTTGCCGCGTGGATGAGGGCGGAGACCGGCGTCGGGCCTTCCATCGCGTCGGGCAGCCAGGTGTAAAGAGGAATCTGCGCGGATTTGCCGGTGGCCCCGAAGAAGAGGAGCAGCGCCGCAAGCGACAGAATGCCGAACTCGGTCTCCACCGGCATCGCCGCGACAGCCGACGCGATTGCCTGCATGTCGAGCGTCCCGAACTGGGCAAAGAGCGCCAGCATGCCGAGGATGAACGCGTAGTCGCCAATGCGGTTGACGACGAACGCCTTCTTACCTGCGTCGTTGGCCGACTTCTTCCTGTACCAGAAGCCGATCAGCAGATAGGAACAGAGACCGACGCCTTCCCACCCGACAAACAGCACCGGCAGGCTCGAGCCGAGCACCAGCACGAGCATGAACGCCGCAAACAGGTTCAGGTACGAGAAGTAGCGCGCGAACTCGCTGTCGACCTCGTCGTGCATGTAGGCGGTCGAATAGATATGGATCAGCGAGCCGATGCCGGTGATGACCAGAATCATCACCGCCGACAACGGATCCACGCGAAACGCGAGCGCGATGTTCAGATCACCCGATGCGATCCACGTGTAGAGCGTCTGCTCGATCGCCCGCGACTCGGCCGGCATCCCGGCCAGCTGCAGGACGCTCACGACTGAGACCGCGAACGAGGCCAGCATCGCGAGCGAGGCAAGCCCGCCGGAGACACTCTTGGGCAGCCGCTTCCCCATCGTCGAGTTGACGAGGAAGCCAAGGAACGGGAAGAGGGGAATTAACGCGAGCATCTCACCATTTCAACGATGTGAACGCATCAGGGTTGAGCGACTCACGATGCCGGAACAGCGCAATCACGAGCGCGAGGCCGACAGCGGCCTCCGCGGCGGCAACCGTCATCACGAAGAACGTGATGATCTGTCCATCGAGGTCACCAGCGTAGCGGCCGAACGCGACAAACGACAGGTTCACCGCGTTCAGCATGATCTCGATGGACAACAGGATCGTGATCAGGTTGCGGCGGAGAAATACGCCCGCCGTCCCGATGGCGAAGAGCACCGCCGACACGATCAGGTAGTGACTGAGCGGGATCACCGTTCACCTTCCCGGCGCGCCAGGATCACCGCGCCGACCATCGCCACGAGGATCAACACCGAGGTCGCTTCAAACGCGAACGTGTGGCGCGTAAACAGGATGCGCCCCATCTCCACGACGGAGCTCACGGACTCGCTGTCGGCACGCGAGCCGACCGGCGCGTCGAGCTCGGTCATCCTCGACAACGCCCAGGCCAGCTGCACGATCAGCAGCCCGGCGAGCAGCGCGCCAAACCGCCCGATGTTGGGGTGGTGCAGCGGATGCGATCGGTCCCACTCGGCAGCGTCCTCACGCGGCGCGTTGAGCAGCATGACCACGAAGAGGAAGAGCACCATGATGGCGCCGGCGTAGATGATGATCTGCGCCACCGCCACGAACGGGGCATCGAGCTGGATGTAGAGACCCGACAACGCCGCGAACGACGCAATCAACAGCAGGACGCTGTACATCGGGTTCCGCTGCCCGATGACGAGCACCGACGCACCGATCGCCAGCGCCGAGAAGGCGTAGAAGACGAGGGTCTCAGGCATTGAGATACAACACCAACGCAGCCGTCACGATCAGGTTGATCACCGACGCCGGGAACAGCCACTTCCATCCGAACTGCATCAACTGGTCGTAGCGATACCGGGGTACGGTCCATCGCATCCAGATGTAGACGAAGAGGAATCCCGAAACCTTGGCGAGAAACACCAGCCAGCCGAGCCCGTACTCCTGGATGAGCGGATCGAGCGGCGTATAGAACGGCAGCAGCCCGTGCCACCCGCCCAGATAGAGGTCAGTCGCCACGGCCGACATCGTGACCATGTTGATGTACTCGGCCTGCGGAAACAGCGCGAACCGCACCGAGCTGTACTCGGTGTTGTACCCCGCGACCAGCTCCTGCTCCGCTTCGGGGAAATCGAACGGGGCGCGATTGGTTTCGGCCACGCCGGCGATGACGTAGATGATGAAGCCGACCGGCTGCAGGAAGATGTACCAGCGCGAGAGGAAGCCGAACCAGGTGCCGGCCTGCGAATCGACGACCTCACGCAGCGACAAGGACCCGGCGAGCATGATCACGGCGGCAAGCGACGTCGCGTACGCCAGCTCGTAGCTGATCATCTGCGCCGACGCGCGCAGCCCGCCGAAGAGCGAGTATTTGCTGTTCGAGGCCCAGCCCGCGAGCACGATGCCGTAGACACCCATCGAGGTGACGGCGAAGACCACCAGCACTGCGACGTTGACGTCCGCGATGCCGAGCTTGATCGGCTCATCGAGCAATCCGAAGAACGTGGTCTCGGCGCCGAACGGAACGGTCGCGAAGGCCACGAACGCCGTGACCACCGACAACACGGGCGCCAGCGTGAAGAGCCACTTGTCCGCGCCCTTCGGCCGCAGTTCCTCCTTGAAGAGGAGCTTGAGAATGTCGGCAATCGGCTGCAGCACACCGTGCGGCCCGACCAGGTAGGGGCCGTAGCGCTGCTGCATGAAGCCCATGATCTTGCGCTCGGCGAGCACGAGGATGGCCGACGCGATGATCAGCGCGTTGAAGACCACGAAGATCATCACGCCGATGACGCCGGGGCGAAGGAGTGACTCCATCTAGTGCGCCATCACCGGCTGCTTCGCACGCCACGGAGCGGGCAGCGTGCAGCGACCTTCCTTCACGTGCGCCTCGAATTCGTCCCTGAACAGATTCAACGTCGTCAGCACCGGCGTCGCGGCGGCATCGCCGAATGCGCAGAGCGTCTTGCCGACGATGTTGCTGGCGACGCCGTACAGCAAATCGATGTCTTTCGTGCGTCCTTCCCCGCTCTCGACTCGCTGCAGCAGCTTGTACAGCCAGTCACCGCCCTCGCGGCAGGGCGTGCACTTGCCGCACGACTCGTGGCGATAGAAATGCAGCAGGTTCATCGCCAGCCACACCATGCAGACGCTGTCATCCATCACGATGAGACCGGCCGAACCGAGCAGCGAGCCGGCTTTCTGAATGTGATCGAAGCTGGCGGGGGTGTCGAGGTCCTTGTCCAGCAGGATCGGAACCGACGACCCGCCCGGGATGATGGCCTTGAACTTCTTCCCGTCGAGCATGCCCTGGGCGTACTGGTCGCCGTAGATCAATTCGCGCAGCGTCGTGTGCATCGACGCTTCGTAGACGCCCGGACGCTTCACATGGCCGCTGATGCAGTACAGCTTGGGGCCGCCGTTCTTCTCGGGACCCAGGGCAGCAAACCATTCCGGGCCGTTCAGCACGATGAGCGGAACGTTGCACAGCGTCTCGACGTTGTTGACCGCGGTCGGGCACTGATAGAGGCCCGCAACGGCCGGGAACGGCGGCTTGATGCGCGGCTGCGCGCGCTTCCCCTCGAGTGATTCGATCAGCGCGGTCTCTTCACCGGCTTCGTAGGCGCCCGCACCGCGATGGACGTAGACGTCGCAGTCGAAGCCGCTGCCCAGGATGTTCTTCCCCAGGAACCCGGCGCGATAGGCCTCTTCGATCGCGTGCTCGAGTGTCTCCTGCACGTGATAGAACTCGCCGCGGATGTAGATGTAGGCGACCTTTGCCCCGATCGCGTAGCAGCCAATCGCGCACCCCTCGATGAGCAGGTGCGGGTTGCGCTCCATCAGCACGTGGTCCTTGAACGTGCCGGGCTCGCTCTCGTCGGCGTTGCACGCGATGTACTTCGGCTTGGGCGTGTCCTTGAGGACGAACTGCCACTTGAGCCCGGTCGGAAACCCGGCGCCGCCACGGCCGCGCAGCCCCGATGCCTTCACCTGCTCGATGATGTCGTTCGGCTTGAGGGTGAGCGCCTTGCGGAGTCCTTCGTACCCGCGCGCGTTCTTCAGGTAGAAGTCGAGCGTGAACGAGCTCGACTCGCGGACGTGGTTGATTAGAACTGGTTCAAATGCCATGTCGTCTTTTAACCACGAAGGACACGAAGACGTGGTTACTTCTTCTCCACATGCAGATGACAGCCAGTGAACGCGGCCCGGCCGCGTTTCTTGATGTCATCGACGAACGCACCCGCCTGCTCCGGCGCCAGCCGCTCGTGCCAGTCGTCGTTCACCATGACCACCGGCGCACGATCGCAGGCACCGAGGCACTCGACCTCGATCACGGTGAATTCCCCGTCCGAGGTCGTCTGTCCCGGATGGATGCCGAGCTTCGCGCACAGTTCCTCGGTCACGCGCTCGGCGCCGAGCAGCGCACACGACAGCGTGCGGCAGACATTCAGCACGTACTTGCCGACCGGCTTCGTGTAGAACATCGTGTAGTACGACACGACGTCTTCGACTTCTGCTGCCGTGCAGCCGATCTGCCCCGCGACAAACCGCATCGACGTCCCGGTGATGTAGCCCTGCTGCTGCTGGACCAGATACAGCGCGTAGAGGATCGCGGACTGGCGCTGGTCGGCCGGATAGCGCGTGACGTTCTCGTTGAACTTCGCCTGGTTCTCGGCCGTGTAGGCGAACGCCTCGCCCGCCTCTGCCAGCTTCCGCTCCGACCGGTGGAACCGGGCCGGCGCGTAATCCATCTCGGGGTGAAAGCTCACCGGTCGCAATCTCCCATGACGACGTCGCTGCTGCCGATGACGGCGACCAGATCCGCGATCAGTCCGCCGTGGACGATGGATGGTATTGCCTGGATCGCCATGAAAGACGGCGCTCGCATCTTCACGCGCCAAGGCCGATTGCTGCCATCGGACACGATGTAGCAACCGTGCTCGCCGCGCGGCCCCTCGATCGGCACGTAGCAATCGCCGGCCGGGACCGTAAAGCCCTGCGAGTAGATGAGGAAGTGCTGAATCAGCGCTTCCATCTCGGTGTAGACCTTGTCCTTTGGCGGCGGTACGACGCGCGTATCGTCGCACGCCCACACCCCAGTCGGTGAAATGCGCTTGATCGCCTGCCGGCAGATGTTGATGCTCTGCCGCATCTCGGCAATGCGCACGCGATAGCGCGCGTAGACGTCACCCTCGGTGGCCGTTGGCACAACGAAGTCGTACGTTTCGTATCCACAATACGGAAAGTACTTCCGCACGTCGTAGTCGGATCCTGCCCCCCGCGCAATCGGACCGAGCAGGCCCCACTGGTAAGCGTTCTCGAGCGTGACGACGCCAACGCCTTCGGTGCGGCGGCGGAAGATATCGTTCTTCGTGAGCAACCGCTCGAACTCGTCCAACTTGGTCGGGAACCGATCGAGGAACTCGTTCACGGCCTCGTGGAACCCGCGTGGCAGATCCTCGCGCAGCCCGCCAATCCGGATGTAGCTCGGGAAGAACCGGAACCCGGCGATCAGCTCGTTGATGTTGAGCAGCAGTTCGCGCTCGCGAATGGCGTAGAACAGCATCGACACCGCGCCGATCTCCATCGCGTGGGTCCCCAGCCAGATCAGGTGGCTGCCCAGTCGCTGCAGCTCCGCGATGAGCACGCGGATGTCATTCACGCGCGGCGGCATCTCGAGGCCGAGCAGCTTCTCCACGCTGAGCGCATAGGCCAGGCTGTTCGACTGCGGCGCCAGGTAGTCCATGCGCTCGACGAGCGGGATGACCTGCTGCCACTTCTTCTGCTCGGCGGTCTTCTCGATGCCGGTGTGCAGGTAGCCGATGGTCGGCATCACGGAGTGAATGACCTCGCCATCCAGTTCCAGCACGAGCCGCAACACACCATGCGTGCTGGGGTGCTGCGGCCCCATGTTGACGGTCATCGTCTCGGTGCGAAGTTCAGCCATTTACGTCGACTCTGGGCTCGTGGCTCTAGGCTCAGTGCGCGCGCTTCACGCGATCGCGCTCGATGTTCGCCCGGAATTCCTCTTCGCTGACCTCGAGCGGCTCGTAGGTCTGCGTTGCCTTCCGGATCTGCACCGGATAGTCCTTGCGCTGCGGATGCCCTTCCCAATCCTCCGGCATCAACAACCGCCGCAGATCACCGTGGTTGTCGAACACGATGCCGAACATGTCCCACACTTCCCGCTCGGGCCAGCCGGCGCCGCGCCACACGCCTTGAACCGTGGGCAGCGAACCAGTACTCGGCACACGCACCTTCAGGCGCAAACGCAATCGCTTCGAGACCGACAGCAGATGGTAGACGACCTCGTAGCGCGGCTCGCGCGGCAGGTAATCCGCAGCCGTCACCTCGGCCAGCACTTTGAAGTCGAGTGCCGGCGTATCGCGAAGCGCCCGGCAGGTCTCGACCAGCCGATCGGCGGGAACGTAGATGGTCGCGAAATCGACGCTCGTTCCCGGTTCAAGGGCAACCCCAGGTACGAGTGGCTGGAGGATATCGATGATCGCGGAAGCTTCCACAGAGACCTTACGCCCGTGACTTATTGATCTTCTGCTGCAGTTGCACGATGCCGTAAATCAACGCCTCGGGACGCGGCGGGCAACCCGGAACGTAGACGTCGACCGGCACGACCTGATCGACACCCTGCACGATGGCGTAGTTGTCGAACACACCGCCAACCGACGCACAGGCTCCCATCGAGATGACCCACTTCGGGTCGGGCATCTGGTCGTACACCCGTCGCATGGCTGGAGCCATCTTCCGCGACAGCCGGCCGGCAACGATCATCAGATCCGACTGCCGCGGCGACCCGCGGAAGACCTCAGCGCCGAACCGCGCAATGTCGTAACGGCTCGCCGCCATGGCCATCATCTCGATGGCGCAGCAGGCCAGGCCGAACTGGGCGGGCCAGATCGCCGAACGCCGGGCCCACTGAATCAGCCATTCGAGCTTGGTTGTGATGAAAGGAAGCTCGGGGTCGAGTCCGTGTTCGTGAGTATCAGCCATGGTCACGCGGCTTTCTGATCGGTCTGGCTACGCGGCCGTCGCGCAGCGGGGCCCCAGTCCAGCACGCCCTTTCGCCAGACATACACATACCCAACGAACAGGACCAGGAAGAAGGTCACGATCTGAATGAACCCGACCCACCCGAGGCTCCGCAGCGCCACTGCCCAGGGGTACAGGAAGGCGATTTCGATGTCGAACAGCAGGAAGATCATCGCCACCAGGTAGAACTTGACCGAGTGGCGCTCACGCGCATCACCGACAGCCGGCATGCCGCACTCGTAGGGCGCCAGCTTCTCTGGTGTGGGATTCTTCGGGCCGAGCAGCAGCGACGCGCCGATCATCGTCCCGGCGAAGCCGAGGCCGAGGCCGATCATGACGATGACGCCTAGCCAGCCGTCCATCTACTGGATCACCTTCGGAAACACCTGCTGAAGCACCTTTGGAGAGTTGGTTCGGGTCGTGCGAGCGTCAGCCCGCACCACCCGCGCTTGTGAAGAGTTTCCCAAACCTGTTCATGCTATTAGACCCATTCCCAAAGGTCAATCACGACACGGTTGTCACACCGCGTCATGTCGCGGCCGTTTCCCAGAAATAGCCCGGCTCCGTTGTGAGCCGGGGATCGTCAACCGCCGTCCCCATGGAAAAGTGATACAGGCTTTGCCATTCGTCGCCGGCAAGGCCGAGCAGTTCGTGCACCGGATCGTCATAGAAGCAGCCGATGCCCGTGGCACGTGCACCAGCCGCCTCCGCTTCGAGATAGAGCACCTGACCGATGGCGCCGCACTCCCAGAACAGTCGCCGGTAGAACCACTCGCCGCGCTCGCGCAGCGCCGACGAAAGCCGCGCGATCATGCCGAGGCTGAAATACCCATCGGCGGCAATGTCCTGATCGCAGGAAACACGATTGGCAGCCCACATCACGTCGATCGGCAACAACAGGAACAGGTGATCGGCCACTCGCTCCCAGAGAAACTGCGCGCGCATCACCGACCGCCATTCATCGACAACGGCGTCGTCGCGCAGATACGCATACACACCGGGAACGAGCCCATCGACCCGGTGCACGAAGAGCGCGAGGTGGACGTGCGGTGACCAGTTGAATGCATCGAAGGGCGGTGCCGCCGGATCGAGCGTCGCCAGCATCGCGATGAATCGATCGCGCGGGAGAGACGTCCGCGCATCGAAGGCGAGCGCGCTGCGCCGCTGCAGGATCAGGCGTCTTGTGGCGAGCGGACGATCGATAGCCGGTGCCGGCGGGAGATCAGAAGCAGAAGGTGCGCCGCCTGAAGGGCCCGCGTACGTCGTCGCCTCGGTGACCCGTTCGATGATGGGCCATTCGTCATGGGCGGAGCTGAGGATGTTGGCGCGCCCGTGCCAGGCGACGCTGCGAGATGCGCTGACGAGAGGGCCCGGATCGCCGGGGCGCCACACGGCCGGAGCAACAAGGGCGAGGCACTCGGGGTGCTCCCGCTCGGCGCTGCCCCGATCCAGGTCTCGGTCCACGCCGAGGAGTGCGGCGATCTGTTCGTCCGACCATTCGGGCAGCAGCCTGAGCGTCCAGCCAAAGAGCGACGCCGATATTCGCAGCGCGGCGATGGCGTGCCCGACGTCGTGCTGGCAGTACCGGAACGCGCGCTCTCCGTACTTCCACGCCTCACGCCATTGAATGGACGTGAGGGCCACGAGGAACCCGTGACCACCGCTCAGGAACGCCTGCCAGACGTCGTGCGGAAGAACGGCGCGTTCTTCAAGAGCGTGTTCGCCCGACGCGTAGTGAAAGACGTGTCCGTCCTGAACTAAATAGGCCTCGGTGGGATGCAGATTGCCACTCGACGGATTGACCCGCAGGGCCCAGCGCGTGCCCCTGTAGGCCTTCCATGCCGAAAGACCCATCGAGTAGCGCAGGAACCACGCGATCGAGTCGTGGTCCAGAGGCGCCGCAACTCCACGGTCAACTCCCCTATTACCCTCGACGGGTTCATCGCGAGGGAGCGGGATCAGTCGCGCGCCCGTATACCGTCGAAACGGATCGGGTTGCGTCGCCCAATCGAGATAGCCGCGCGAACGCGCGAATCGACCGAAATGGTGCTTGGTGGTCTCGTGGTATTCGAGTGAGACCAGAACCCGTGGTCCTATTTCGAGAGCGCGGCCAGGCGCTTGTCGATTTCGACGATTGCCTGAGAGAGCTGCTGCTTGCGCGCCTGGTGAGCCGTGCTCTCCATCTGACGCTGCATCTCGGTGCGCGCCAGACGAAGGGACTCCATCTGTCTTACGCGCTCAGGATCGAGACCTTTGGCACCCTGCTTGGCATTGCGACGCTCTTGCTCGCGTTCTTCCATTCGCTCGGCGAGGCGGGACTCCGCGTCGACGAGGCCTTCTCCAGCATCACCCATACTCCCCGATTATCAACATACAAATGCCCAATGCGCAATGCTCAGCAAGAGGGACGGCTCTCGACTCCGTGCAGACCCGGAGGAAATGCAACTGCTCGGCTGGCTTTGATGCGCTTACAGGCGCGCTGTCCGGCGACGCTGGTGTTCGAAGATCCGATCGACAAAGCGCTCGCGAACGGATCGATCGACCAGACGCCGTTCTTCTGTAATCGGCAGATCTGGAAACGCGGCCGCGAGCGCCTCAGCAAACAGTCCCCGCCCGATCGCCTCCACGGGGTCGCCATGATGAACGCGAACACCCTCGAGCCCGCAACTCGGTGAATCAGCCTTGAGGACGTATCCATCGAGATGCTGATCGACGAGTGCCCTCACCCGCATCGTCGAGAACGCGATCATCGTCTCGGTCCAGTCCGTGAGGCTGTCGACACCGAGCAGCCGTACGCGCACCGCACCGGCACGGACACCATCGGCATCCGCCACGAGATGAATCGGTTCGCGCGGCGTGCCCATGCCGGCTTCGACCTCGGGACACACAGGAACCCACTCGACGAGGCTGCCGAGCGTTTCGATCAGCATCGAGTCGCGCTTGTGTCCGCCGTCGTATCGCACCTCCTCGCCGAGGAGGCAACGCGAGATGCCGACGCGAGGACGGTCGTCGAGACGCGGCATGACCTCATTGTGTACGAACAGCGAAGACGCTTGAAGGAATCGATCCGCGCCGTTAACATGAGCGCACATGACCACGCAGTGCTCCTTCGATATCACCTCGAACGTTGATCTGCAGGAAGTGGACAACGCGTTGAACCAGGCGCGCAAGGAAGTGGCGCAACGGTACGACTTCAAAGGCGCCAAGACATCCATCGATTTCGATCAGAAAGAGTCCAAGCTGGTACTGACAGCCGACGATGAGTTCAAGCTGAATGCGCTCTGGGAGATCGTGCAGACACGGCTCGTGCGACGGAACGTGCCGACGAAGAATCTCACGCGCGGAACCGCGACGCCCTCCGCCAACGGCACCGTCCGTCAGGAAATCACCTTGCAGCAAGGCATCCCCTCCGAGAAGGCCAAGGACATCGTCAAGTACCTGAAGGACGCCAAGATGAAAAAGGTGCAGGCGTCCATCCAGGGGGATCAGGTGCGCGTGACCTCACCCTCGAGAGACGACCTCCAGGAAGCCATGCGCCAGCTGCGGGAACAGGATTTCGGCGTCGCGCTGCAGTTCGGGAACTATCGCGGCTGATCGCCGGCGGCCACTGGTTTCGTCGCGCCGTTCTCTTCCAGCCAGTCCGCGATCTTCTCGCGCGACCATGCGTGATGATCGTTGAGGTGCACGATCATCGCCGAGAGGATCAGGCGCTTCTTGCATCCTTCGATCGGACACCCGCGGATGGTGCCCTCGAGACAGTCGAAGAAACTCGTGAGGTCTCTCGTGGGCCGCTGGCCGCTCATGTCGTTCGCCAGACGATACATCCCCTCGTAAGCGGCACCGAGAGCGCACGATGCGCGGCTCCCGACGAAGTAGTCGCCAAAGGCCTGGTCCGGACGGCGCGACGCTCCCGCGCGGATTGCCGATGCCAGTTCCTTCGTCCCGTGATGTTCGTCAGCCACGACACTGCCTCCTCGCGCCGCCGCCCAGCCGACATCCCGATGGACGTCTACTTGTGGTAGTCAAAGCGTATGCCAAGACGCGTCTCGACGATGTATTGCCGCAGACGCCCTCCTCGCTGAGTCCGGTTGAACCTCATGTTCGGGCGTGGGAACTGAGCGTTCAGAGCCGAACGGTCCAGCAGGGTTTCTCCGAATCGCTCGGGGCGAGCCGGGTGCTGACCAATCCACCCGCCTCTCCTGCCGGTCCACTTCGCGCCATGGAAATCGAAAGCGATGACGACTGACCGCGCCGCTACAGTCCCTTCTCGAGATCGTCGTGCAGCAGTCGATGGAAGAGATGCTCGCCGGCCTCGCGTCGCACCGAGAGCCGTCCCGTGTCGTAGGCGCCTGACCTGAGACCGCGCTGAACGGACACACAGACGCCGACATCTTCGTCCTGAATCTGCTGGCTGACGGCAATGCTCGCGCGATTCTCCTCGCGCGAGCGCTCGGAGACGTCCGTGAAGTAGAAGTCGAAGATCACCTCGGTCTTGTCGACCCCGCGCGGAATCACCAGGTTCGTGTCCATCGCGCGGCCGTAGCAGTTGATCATGAAGTTCGGATAGATCCAGTAGTACAAGGCGCGATCGCCCTGGCGCACCGCGCCCGTGCGTTCCTCGGCCCCCTCGGTGACCATTGGGCTCCACTGCAAACAGAATCGCTCGCCGGTTTCGATGGTGTACTCACGCGAGCTCAGCACGCTGTCGAGGCCGCGATGGACGTGCGGCACGTGATACCCGCCATCGAGATAGTTGTCGACGAAAACCTTCCAGTTGCAGTCGACCGTAAAGTGCTGCCGCTCCATCCAGTGCAGCGCCGTGAACCCGAGCGCCTCGAGATCACTGGTGAGCGTGGCGCCGAGAAATGCGTCCAGCGTGACGCCACCGGGGTCGAGGCTGACGAACACCCATTTCTCGGCGACGTCGCACGCCACCGGCACGAGACCATTCGATGAGCGATCGAAATCGAGGACCTCCGCGAAGTCCGGAGTGCCCTTCAGTCCGCCATCGAGTCCGTAGGTCCAGCCGTGATACGGACACCTGAACTGCTGCGCGCACCCGTGTGGCGCCGTCACGACCGCCGCCGCGTGGTGACGGCAGACGTTGAAGAACGCGCGCAAGGTGTGATCGGCGCCCCGGACGACGACAATGGGTTCTCCGCCGGGCAACTCGCAGGTGATGTAGTCACCCGGCGCTGCGAGATCCTCGACCTGCCCCGCAACCTGCCACGTCCGTCGAAAGACCGTGCGCTGTTCCAGCTCCAGCACGCGCGGATCGATGTACCACGCCGCCGGAATCGTTGCTGCCTGCGCGAGCGGCGTGTCCGCCCGATAGCGATTGACGATGTGCGCGAGGGAATCTGACATGGACCCCACTCAGTGTAGCGATTTCGCTCTCGTTCCGGGCTGCGGCGTCGGCAGGCTGTCGTATCGCTCAGGTGTGACGCCACATCCAGCGCCGCGGGAATCGATACAATCCGACGAGCGATGGCGCGTCGAGCGAAGAAGGACGTGAAAGAGGTCGTGCCGCGAGACCAGGGGCTCGCCATCCGTGCGGCCATCATCATCCTCGCGGGCGCAGTCGTGTACGTGAACAGTCTCAACGCGCCGTTCATCTTCGACGACAACACGGCGATTCTCGACAACCAGCAGATTCGCCAGCTCTGGCCGCTCACCGTGCCGCTGTCGCCTCAACGCGACACGCCGGTCGCGGGGCGCCCGATCGTCAGCCTCTCGCTGGCCGTCAACTACGCCATTGGCGAATTGGACGTCACGGGATATCGCGTGTTCAACCTCGCGATCCACCTGCTGGCGGCATTGACGTTGTTCGGCGTCGTGCGCCACACGCTGACGCTTCCGTCGCTCGCACCAGCCTTTGGCGGGCAGGCGACCAATCTCGCGTGGGTCGTCGCCCTCGTCTGGATGCTGCACCCGCTGCAGACCGAAACCGTCGACTACGTCACGCAGCGCACGGAATCGATGATGGGGCTCTGTTATCTGCTGACGTTCTACTGCAGCGTGCGCGCACTGGAGCAGTCACCCGGCCGATGGCACATCGCGGCGATTGTCGCGTGTGCAGCCGGCATGGCCTGCAAGGAATCGATGGTGACGGCGCCGGTCATGGTGGCGTTGTACGACTGGGTGTTCGTGGGCTGGCCGGCCCTGCAGAAAGTCCGAAGGCCTCGGCTCTACATGGGTCTTGCCTCGACATGGCTCGTCCTCGCGGCCTTCCTCGCCTCAGGACCGAGAACCTCCGCTGGATTCGCGACCGGTGTCAGCGTGTGGACCTATCTCCTGAATCAGGCGCCGATCCTCCTTGACTACCTGCGCCTGACATTCTGGCCCGTCCACCTCGTGCTCGACTACGGCACTCCGAGGCCAGTGACGTTGAGCGACGTCGCACTTCCGGTGATCGTCATCACCGGGCTCGTCGTCGCCGTGGCCGTGTTGCTCGTTCGCCGGCCCCACGTCGGGTTCCCTGGCGCCTGGTTTTTCATCACCCTGTCTCCCACGTCCAGCATCGTCCCGATTGCCACCGAGGTCGGCGCCGAGCGCCGAATGTATCTCCCTCTTGCCGGTCTCGTTGCGCTGGTCGTGCTCGGTGCGTATCGCGCGTGGACCTCCCGCGGCATGACTCGACCCGCGCTGGTGGGCCCTGTCGTCGTCGTTGCCCTGTGTCTGGCGCTCGCGGCCGGAACGGTTCGACGAAATCGCGAGTACGAGTCGCGGCTGTCGATCCTGCAGACTGCCGTCGAGCGGCGGCCGCATCCACGCTCGAACCTGATGTTCGGCACCACGCTGCTCGAAGCGGGGCGCCGCGAGGAGGCCCAGCCGTACCTGGCGCACGCCCGGGAGGATCCGGCATCGGGATTCATCCTGGGCATCGACCTCATTGCCCAGAGTAAGTTTGCCGAGGGCGCCGAAGAACTCGAGCGATTCCTGCGGCTGCAGCCGAGGCACCTCCGCGCCCTCGATGCCCGCGAAGCGCTCGGTCGCGCCTATGCCGCGAGCAGCCAACTCGATCGCGCATCGATGCATCTGACCGAGGTCGTACGGATGCAGCCGGCACGGGCGGCCGCGCACACCTACCTTGGTGAAGTGATGCTGCGGCAGGGGCGAGTCGCCGACGGACTCCGTGAGTTTCAAACCGCCGCAAATCTGCAACCCGGCAACCCAGATGCGCTGCGTCTGCTGGGAATCGCGCAAGGCCAGTCAGGTCAGCTGGACAGGGCGGTCGTGACGTTCAAGCAGGCAATCGCGCTCGATCCCTTGAACGCTCGCGGTCATCACCTGCTCGGATCAGCGCTCGCGGCATCAGGCCAGATCGCGGAAGCCGTGCCCTCCTTCGCGCGGGCTGTCGAATTGGATCCGCAGAACACGGAGGCGCGCGCTGACCTCGAGCGCGCCCAGCGTTACGTCCGGTAGGCCTGGCGGCCAAAGCCCTGCACGCGAATGCCCTGCTCCGCCAGCACCTCGTGCTGCAGTGCGTACATGCAGGCCGCCGCTTCGTCGATGTGGCGCACGAAGGCCAGCGATCCCTGCAGGATGGCCTCGAGCCGCTCGCGATCCTGGATGCGCGCCGGGGCGTATTCGTGCTCGACCACGAGGTGGGTGTTGGCCACGTCGAGTGGCAACAGCTCACGCGCGGCCAGTTGATGGTCGAACCAGTCCACGGTGCGATTCTGCAGGTAGGCCAACGGATCGTGTCGCGCCGTGCCCGGCAACTCGTGCTCGGAGAAGACCACCTGCTTCTTCCAGGCATTCAGCTGATCGGCCGGGCGGTCCGACGGCTTGCCATCGATCCAGTCTCCGCGCTGCATCGTCTGCCCGCCGTAGCCCCAGACGGAAACGCCTTTCGCATCGATGACCTGGCCTTTGACGTGGAAGCCGCCGATCAGGAACGCGTAGCCTTCGTCCTTCAGGTATTGAAAGACCGAACGCGAGTCCTGCCCGATCAGGATCGCGTGTGACGGATCATAGTGAACACGGAACTGGTCGCCGACACCGTGCTTCTCGCAGATTCGATGGAGCGCGATCCACGCGCCTGGTGTGTACGCGATGTTGTTGTGCCAGTTGTCGCCCGTCGTCCACCCCGGCATCGGACACTGCTCGACTCGATAGGTCAGGCCGCGTGACTTCGCCGCCTTCAACAGCGGGATGAGGTGCTGCTCGAAGTCGGCCAGGTTTTCGTCCATGCTGTGCTGCTGATTGCGTCCGACGAACCCGCATACCGCATCCACGCCCAGCAGGACCGCTGCATCGAACACGCGCTGGAGGAACTCGTGCTTCTTCTCGCGCGTCGCACGGTCGTGATGAAGAAGGTTGTCGAAGTAGCCGAGGTCGGAGAGCCCGACACCCGTTGACTTCATCGCGGCGTGGACACGCTGTGCGCGTGCGCGATCGAATGGCACGCGCAGGTCCAGCGTGTTTGCAACGGGATCGAGCATCGCTTCGGCTGCTACGTCCGCTTCCAGCGGGTGGAGCGCTGTTGACAACTGAATGTAGTCGGCGCCCAGATCGCGACTGAACTGCAGCCACTCCTCGATGGCACGATCGGGATCGGCGTCGCGCTGCTCACGCGGCGTCAGCTCCTGGAGCGCCGCAGTGAGGATCCCTACCTTCATGAACTTCGGCTCGAACCGAGTCATACGCGCGTCCACGCTCCACCATCGGCAGCGCTCTCGAGCATCGCATCGACAATGCGATTCGCGCGAAAGCCGTCCTCGAACGTGGCAACGATGGGCGGCAGAGCCGCATAGGGGGGACCGTTCGCGATGCAGCGATAGATCTCGCGCATCACGTTGCAGAAAGCATCTGCCCACGCCTCCTGATGGCCGCCAGGCAGATGAGCGTATGCGCGCGCATCCGCATCGAGGAGCGAGGGATCCTTCTGAAGCACCTCATTAGCCTTGTCGCGATACCCGAACCAGAGTTCGTTCTGGCGCTCCTGCTGCCACCGCACGGATGCCTTCGCCCCGCAGACTTCGAACGCGAGGTCGTTCTTGTGTCCCGCGCATACCTGCCCTACCGAGAAGCAGCCCCTGGCTCCGTTGTCGAAGCGCACGAGCGCGGTCGCCAGGTCTTCGACGGCAACATCGACCGATTCGCCATTGTCGTCGTGCCCGGCGCCAAAGGCAGCGCGCGGCTCTCGTGGCTTCATTCGTGACTTGACGACGGTTGCGATGTCGCCGAGGACGTGCGTAATTCGCAGGCCGGTCACATGCTGGGCCAGGTCACACCAGTGCGAACCGATGTCGGCCAGTGCCAGCGACCGTCCAGCTTTCTCGGGCTCGACGCGCCACGAGTAGTCCGTGTCCTCGAGGAGCCAATCCTGCAAGTACTGGCCGTGCACGAAATGGGGCGTGCCGATGTCACCGCGCGCAATAGCCAAACGCGCCTGCTGAACAAGCGGATTGCCACGATAGTTGAAGGTGACCGCGGCAACCACACCCGCGCGCTCAGCCTCGCTGACCAGTCGCTTGGCCTGAGCCGAGGTCATCGCCAGCGGCTTGTCGGAGACGACGTGCTTCCCCCTGGCGAGCGCAGCCGATGTGATCTCGTAGTGCAGGTGATTGGGCGTCGCGTTGTGAACAACCTGGACATCGGGGTCGTCGATCAGAGCCTGGTAGTTCCCGTATCCCTTGCGTACGCCGAGCGCCGCCGCTTTCGACTGCCCGGATTCTTCACTACTCCCCGCAACGGCAACGACATCGACAAAGCCCAGACGCCTGACGGCGTCGATGTGATGAGGTCCCACGAAACCGGCCCCCACCAGCCCCATTCCGATCCGCTTCATTCTGTCGGTCTCCCCTCCTCCGGTCGATCAGCACTGATGCTACTTGCCGACGAGTCTGTGGGCGTCCTTCTCGTTGTCCATGCAGTGGTAGTCGAGGAGCTCGGTATCGAGCACGATGCGTTGCGCCAGGGTGACCGTCCAGGGCCGCGTGTAAACCTTGGGGTCGTCCAGTGTGACGTCGATTTCGAGGCGGCCGTAGTTGACTCGACGGAAGCGCTCGGTCAGCTTCGCCGCATCGCTCATCGGGCTCCCGTTGCGATCGAGCCACGTGTCGTCGCGAAACCCGTGGCTCGAGACGACCAGCGCGTCGCCGTCCCAGCGGCCGACCGAATATCCGTTGAACGTCGGCGTCGGATCCTCAGGCAGCGATCGTCCATCCATGAACACCTGACGATAGGTCACATCACGTTCCGACAGAATCACAAAGAGGTTTGGGAGCTGGAGGAATTTCCTGAACGGTGGGAACGTGAGGATCCTCAGCGCACCGCCGGGCCGGCACAGCCCGATCGGATCATCCTTTCCCAACTGGTCGGAGCGTTCCTTCACAACGGCCGCGGCCCAGGGCTGATACGGCAGGCCGCCTGGCATTCGGGCGCCGAAGTCGAGAAACTCCGGTGCAGGCGCATAGTCCCCACACCCTTCCGGAGGACAGGGTCGCGGCTCCAGTTGCCAGATCCCCGAGAGATCGGGTTTCCCGTCAGGCATGCGTGGTACCGGCGCGCTGAGATCCGGCATGCCATCCAACGTACGCGGCACCCCACGAGTCGGATAGTTCAGCCACTGCGCCTGGACTGATGCGCTCATCACCATCGTCACAACGATCGCCGCACGACAGATCTTCATCCCGGGGCTCCTGATGCGTGTCGAGACCCCGCGAATATCTCACGGATTGATGCCAGTCGGTGGTGGTCACTACGAGGAGGACTGCGGTCCGATGGGGCGAGGGTGCGACGGTGCGACGGTCCGGTCAGAGGTCCCGATGGTCCAAGCGTCGGGTCCGGGGCTCGATGGTCCGGACCATCAGACGTCCGGACCGGACCCTCGAACCCTCGAACCGCCGTCCCTTCGGACCGCGGGTTACTGTTTCTGACGCCGTTGCTGCCGCTGTTCGAACCGCGCTGTCCGCTCCGCCCGCAGCGTCGTCGCCTGTGCCTGCTGCTCCGGTGTCAGCACCGACCAGACGTCTGCGTTGATCCGCGCCTGCTGAATTGCCACATCAACCTGCGCCTGCGTCATGTCCTGCGTGGCGGACGTTATGAGCGTCTCGTTGACCGGCAGCGCCGCGATTGCCTGCCGCTGTTTGTCTGACGCCTCGCGGAGGCGCTGTAACGCCGGCTGCATCTGCTCACGAGAGCGCTCCCGGATCTCGCGTACCTGCTCGCGCTGGGCATCGGTGAGATTCAGCGCTCGCAACTCCAGGCCAAGCGGTCCCGGTCCGCCGCGTCCGTCGAAGCGTCCGCCACCCCGCGGTCCCTGCGCGAATGCGACGCTCGTTGCGAGCAGCGCCACCACGGCGACCCCCGTCGCCAACGAACAAAATCGAAACATGAGCCCCTCCTCGGTCTGATCCCGTACCCGGTCTGCGTCACCGGTCCACGGTTCGTGCCAACTGCCTGATTGCCTGCTGCCGGCCGCCAACCGCGATCTGCGGCTGCCATCCACCGGCTCGTTACCGCGACTGCCTACTTCATTGGACGGTACGCCTCGTGACAGGTGCGCGGTGTAACTGTGACTCTGTGATGACACACGACCTGACCCGTGCGGTCCGACGGGACGGCGGTGCGATGGTGCGAAGGTCCGGTACGAAGGTCCGGAGGTCCGACCGTCGGGTCCGACCCTCGGCCATCGGACCGTCCGACCGGACCCTCGCACCGTCGCACCCTCGCCCCGTCGGACCGCGATTTCCTGAAGATGTAGTCAGGAAATTGTCACAGTCCTGCCACGCATTCGGCGCTCGCTTCTGCGTCCAATCAATCAGAGGCAGGCACGATGAAACGTTCCTACTGGGTAGCTACGGGTGTGATCGCAGTCGCGGTGGTCGCCACGACCTTTTACTACAACCGCGAGGTTGCGGCCGAGGCGCCGGTGTTTACGACCGCCAAGGTGTCGCGCGGCGATGTCGTCGCAACGGTTGAGGCCACGGGCACGCTCGAAGCGGTCACGACAGTGCAGGTCGGTAGTCAGGTGTCGGGCACGATCAGCGCGCTTCATGCGGACTTCAACTCGAAAGTTCGCAAGGGCCAGATCGTTGCCGAACTCGACTCCTCTCTCTTTCAGACCCAGGTCGATCAGGCCAGGGCGACGGTGGCTCGTCTCCAGGCGGAGGTCGAACGCGCACGCGTCCAGGCCACTGACGCGGACCTGAAACTGAAGCGGGCGCACGAGCTCTTCGACAAGCAGCTGATTCCCAGAACCGATCTCGAGACCGCGGAGAGCACGGCTCGTTCCGCGGACGCCGCGGTCAAGGGCGCCGCAGCACAGGTCGTACAGGCGCAGGCTTCGCTGAACCAGTCGCAAGTCAATCTGAGCCACGCGATCATTCGGGCGCCGATCGATGGTGTGGTGATCGCCCGGAACGTGGATGTCGGTCAGACCGTCGCTTCGAGCCTGCAGGCCCCGACCCTTTTCATCATCGCGCGCGACCTCGCCGAGATGCAGGTGAACGCCAGCGTTGACGAATCTGACATCGGCGAGATTCAGCCGGATCAGCCGGTCATCTTCAGAGTCGATGCGTATCCCAACGAGACGTTCTCCGGCACGGTGTCGCAGGTGCGGCTGCAACCGGTCATCCAGCAGAACGTCGTCAGCTACGTGACGGTGATCGATGTCCCCAATCCGGGCTTGAAGCTGAAGCCAGGGATGACCGCATCGGTCACGATTGAAACCGGCCGGGCGGACGATGTGCTCAAGGTGCCGACCGCGGCGCTGCGTTTCACTCCCGCCGGAACCGGTACCCGACAGGCACGTGGTGGCGGACGCAGTTCGCGCGACGACGACCAATCGGCGGTGTGGGTGCTGGCGGAGAACGAGCCCGTCCGAGTGGCCGTGAAGACCGGAATCAGTGACGGTCGCGATACGGCCATTCTCGGCGCTGACTTGGCGCCCGGCACGCCGGTCGTCACCGGGAACGCCGCCACACCTGGCGCGTCGGCTACGCCTTCGACATCTCCGCTGCTGCCCTTCGGGCGCGGTGGCCGGCGAGGTGGAGGATGAGCGAGATACCGGTGATCTCGGTTCGCGATCTGACCAAGACCTACGCCGTGGGCGACATGGAAGTGCGCGCGCTGCGGGGAGTCTCGCTCGAGATCCCTCGCGGCGAATTCGTCGCCCTGACCGGCCCGTCGGGTTCCGGCAAGTCCACGTTCATGCACCTTGCCGGCTGCCTGGATCGACCGACGAGCGGCGTCTACGAGCTGAACGGGCGCGATGTCTCACGCCTGGCGAAGCGAGAGCTGGCCATGGTGCGCAACCGCGAGATCGGCTTCGTGTTCCAGGGCTTCAACCTGCTGCCACGCACCAGTGCACTCGAGAACGTCGAACTGCCGATGCTCTACGGCCTCCCCGTACCAGCGCGCGAGCGGCGACGGCGCGCCGCTGCCGCGCTCGAATCCGTGGGGCTGGGTGAACGACTGGACCACCATCCCAATCAGCTCTCCGGCGGTCAGCAGCAGCGCGTCGCGATCGCACGCGCGCTCGTCAACGAGCCGACGCTGCTGCTCGCCGATGAGCCGACCGGGAACCTCGACTCGCGCACGAGCATCGAGGTCATGGGCATCTTTCAGCGGCTCAATGCCGAGCGCGGCATCACGATCGTGCTGGTGACCCACGAAACAGATATCGCCGAGTACGCCACTCGCGTCATCGGCTTCCGTGACGGCCGCATCCGACTCGATCGCGCGGTCATCGATCGACGACACGCGGGCGACGAGCTGCGCCGATTCGATGAGGAAGGAGAAGCGGCCTAATACAGGTCGGCTTAGAGAAACCATGTCCCCCATCGTCACGTTATCCATCGCCGTCACTGCCCTTCGCCGCAATGCGATGCGCACGGCGCTCACGGCACTCGGCCTGATCATCGGCGTCGCCGCCGTCATCGTCATGGTCGCCATCGGCCACGGCGCTCAGTCGTCGATCGAGAGCCGCATCCGCAGCGCGGGCACGAACGTCGTGACGATCTCGGCGGGCTCGAATGCGTTCGGGCCGGTGCGACAGGGCTCTGGCAATACGACCACGCTCACGCCAGAAGATGCACGGGCGATCGCGCGCGACGTGCCGGGCATCGACTACCTCTCACCCGGGGTCAACACGCGGCAGCAGGTGGTCACCGAAGCCGCGAACTGGAACACCCAGATTCAGGGAACGGGCGCTGACCTGCCAGCGATCCGCGACTGGCAAATCGAGTTTGGCTCCTTCTTCACCGACGAGGACGTCTCCCGGGCGGAAAAGGTGGCTGTGCTGGGTGGTGTGGCGCGCGATGAGCTGTTCGGCCCGGGTGTGGATCCGACCGGCGCCACCATACGGATCGGCAGCCAACCGTTTCGCGTCACCGGCGTCCTCGCCCGTAAAGGGCAGGCTGCAATGGGTCCCGATCAGGACGACACCGTAGTCGTGCCGTTCACGACCGTGCAGAAGAAGCTGCTCGGGATCACCCATCTCCAGAACATCACGCTCTCGATCGGAAATGGCGTTCCGTATCAGGCCGTGTCGGCTCAGATCACGGCACTGCTGCGCGCGCGTCATGCGCTGGCTGCCGATGAGCCCGACGATTTCAGCGTGCGCAGCCTCGAGGAAATGGCGAGTGTGCTCACGTCGACCACCACCACGATGACATGGCTGCTGGCGAGCATCGCCGCCGTGTCGCTGCTCGTCGGCGGGATCGGCATCATGAACATCATGCTCGTCTCGGTGACCGAGCGCACCCGTGAGATCGGGCTGCGGCTCTCGGTCGGGGCGCGCGACTTCGACGTGCTGCTGCAGTTCCTGGTGGAAGCGGTCGTGCTGAGCCTTGCGGGTGGTGCGATTGGGATCGCGGCAGGCTTTGCCGCGTCGATGGCGGTCAGCCGCATCATGGGATGGACGGCGGTCGTCACCGGCGATGCCGTGCTGATGTCATTCGGCTTTGCCGCCGCCGTCGGTGTCTTCTTTGGTTTCTATCCGGCGCGAAAGGCCGCAGCGCTCGATCCGATCGCAGCGCTGCGGTACGAGTAGCGGCGGGTTCAACAGCCGCCGCTACTCGGCTTTGGACTTTGGACTCTGGGCTTTGGACCAGGCCAAGAGCCTGAAGCCTGGAGCCGTGAGCCGATTTAGAACCGCACGCCGAACGTCAGCCTGAACGTCCGCGGCGTGGTGTACGCGAAGCGGTTCAGCGCCAGGCCGAACGTCGGGCTCTTCGCCCAGTGCACACCTTCGACCGGCGTCGTGGTGAAGGGGTTGAACGACTGATAGAGCGCCGGATGCGTGACGTTGGTCCGCACCGCACTGTCGATGTTCTGGTTCTGCACGTTGCCACCGAGGGCAAACGCTGCGCTCCCACCGCACCCGCACAACTGGAACTGGTTGAACAGGTTGATCAACTGCCCCTGAATGTAGAGATCGACCCTGCGGCCGCCGCCGGTCGGCAGACCGTAGGTGTACATCGCGGCGAAGTCGGTACGCTTCTGCCCTTCCATGCGGAACGCGTCGCGCCCGGTGAAGAAGTACTGGTTGTTCGCACCGTCGGGCGGCGTGACGTAGCCGGGGTTGGTGACGTAGGGACGCGCGTCGATGCCGTTGACCAA
>JALDXQ010000090.1:0-29285 GCA_032156805.1 Acidobacteriota bacterium | reverse complement strand
GAGAACTTCCGCAAGATGCTGCTGGCGATGGTGGATGACATCCGCGTCATCCTCGTCAAGCTCGCAGATCGTCTTCACAACATGCGGACGCTGCACCATCTGCCCGAGGAACGCCGCATCAAGATCGCCCAGGAGACACTCGACATCTACGCGCCGATCGCCAATCGACTCGGGATGAGCAAGGTGAAGAACGAGCTCGAAGAGCTGTCGTTCAAGTATCTCGAGCCGAAGGCGTACGAGTCTCTCCGATCGAAGGTTGAAGCGCGGCGCAAGAGCGCCGAGAGCGTGATCGTGGAGCTCACGAACAACTTGCGTGCGCGGCTGGACGACGCGCAGATCCCGATCAACACGCTCGACGGACGAATCAAGCGTCTCTACAGCATCCACTTGAAGCTCACGCGACAGAAGATCGATCTGGAACGCGTGTACGACTTCGTTGCGGTCCGCCTGATCACCCAGTCCGTCAAGGACTGCTACGCTGCCCTTGGCATCATTCACCAGACATGGTCACCGGTGCCCGGTCGCTTCAAGGACTTCATCGCGATGCCGCGGCCCAATGGGTACCAGTCGCTGCACACGTCCGTCATCAGCGAGCACGGGTTTCCGTTCGAGGTGCAGATTCGCACGGAGGAGATGCATCGCCGGGCCGAGGAAGGGATCGCGGCGCATTGGAAATACAAGGAAGGGCGCATCGGCGATCACCGCGATGAACGCTATTTCCAGTGGATGCGGCAGCTGCTCGAGGTCCAGCAGGAGGTACGGGATCCGCAGGAATTCCTCCAGAATCTGAAGATCGACCTCTACCCCGAGGAGGTCTACATCTTCACGCCGAAAGGTGAAGTGCGTTCGCTGCCACGCGGCGCGACGGCCGTGGACTTCGCGTACATGGTCCACACCGACGTCGGCAACCAGTGCGTAGGCGCCCGCATCAATGGGCGGATGGTTCCACTGCGTACCCGCCTCCAGAACGGCGACATCGTCGAGATCGTCACGCAAAGCGGCCACAAGCCGAGCCGCGACTGGCTGTCGTTCGTCGTCACGTCGCGAGCGCGCAGCAAGATCAAGCACGTGCTGCAGGCCGAGGAGCGAACGCGCAGCGTCGATCTCGGTCGCCGCCTGTTCGACAAGGAAGCGCGGCGCTTTGGTTTGAACCCGGCGACACTGCTCGAAAGCCCGGAGCTTGCGAAGTTCGCCACCGAGTACGGCGCGAAGTCCTCCGACGAGTTGCTCGCACACATCGGCTACGGGAAGCTCGCCGCTCGCACGGTCCTGCAGAAATCGACGAACGGTCAGCTGCGCGAGGACTCGTCGGTCGTGTCGGTGGTCAGGCGCGTGCTTCGTCCGGGCTCGTCGTCAGACAAGATCAAGGTGCGCGGAACCGACGACGTGATGGTGTTCCGCGCCAAGTGCTGCAATCCGATCCGGGGCGAGCGCATTGTCGGATACATCACGCGCGGCAAAGGTGTCTCGGTGCACTCACTCGGGTGCCCGAACGTCCTCAACCTGATGTTCGATCCCGAGCGGCGAATCGACGTCGAGTGGGATAGCGCAGGCACGGATCAGGCGCCGTACGTCGTGCGCCTCACGATGCAGGTCGAGGACCGCAAGGGCATGCTCGCGGAGATCAGCGCGCGGGTGTCGGACATCAACACGAACATCACGAACATGGAAGCGCGCACCGGCGAGGATCGTCAGGCACGCATCGACATGACGGTCGAGATCCGCGACGTGAAGCACCTGGAGAAGGTGATCAAGTCGATCAAGGGCGTGCAGGGAGTGTTGGGGGTGGAGAGAACTGCCAGAGCGTAATTCTGAATGCAGAATTCAGAATTCAGAAAGGTCGAATGCCGTTGTCTGCATTCTGCGTTCTGAATTCAGCATTACGAAAGTACGGCAATAGCGTCCACTTCGATCTTCACGTCTCGTGGCAGTCGCGCGACCTGCACGGTGGCGCGCGCCGGCGGCGGCGCAACGATGTGGCGACTGTAGACCTCGTTCATCGCCGCGAAGTCACTCATGTCAGCCAGGAAGACAGTCGTGCGAACGACGTGGTCGAAGCCCACGCCCGCGGCACGCAGGAGCGCGCCCAGATTGCGCATCACCTGCTCGGTCTGAGCGATGATGTCGCCGTCGATCAATGCCCCGCTCGCCGGATCGATTGGGATCTGGCCCGACACAAAAAGCAGGTTCCCCGCCTTGATTGCCGGCGAGTAGGCTCCCATCGCCTTGGGAGCATCGGGCGCACTGACCACCTCTCTCACGTCAGGCCGCCTTCGTCACCTTGCCGTTGCGGAGGCAGCGCGTGCACACCCGAATACGCCTGGCCGCGCCGTTGACCAGCGCGCGAACTGTCTGAAGATTCGGTTCAAACCGCCGGGGACCCACGTTGTGTGCGTGGGAGACGGTCCGTCCGACGACCGGTCCCTTGTGACAGATCTCACACCGCTTCGCCATGTTGCTGTTCTCGCTCAAACACCGGAGCTCTGCATGTCCGGTGGATTTATCCAGTTGGTGTCGCCGGCCGCACGGCAGACGCACAAACCCAACATTGTAGCAGGGTTAGGGCAGAATCAACGAACTCGACGGCGTGGTTGTCTCCTCTGGCGAACCCTGCCCCCTCGTCACATGGAGCAGCCGCGCCACCAGCGCCAGATAGGCCGTGTCCTCGCCCGACTGTTTGCGGGTCTCACGTGCGCCCCGCTCGATCGCCCGAAGAGCGATCGCGAGCTCTCCGTCATAGATCTTCGTTCCGTGGCCACGCACCTCCTCGAGCATCGCAGTGATTTCCCTGGAGAGCCTCTGCGCGAGTAACGAGGCGGGCCGATGCTCGTATAACACCCCGCGACCGGCCGTTTCCACGGTTGCCGCAACCGCTGCCGCGGCCTCAGCGACATCTTCGTCGACCAGCCTGCTGAAACCTTCAGGCTTGTGGCGTGCGATCACCGAGTGAATCAAGAAGAACAGCTGGTATTGACGCTCAGTCAGGTGATTGATGGTCGGCAGCAGAACAGCCACGTCGGTTTCCTGCTGTTTCTTGACGACTGCGGCCGGGTGCTCTCGCGCGCTCACAAGATAGCTGCACGTCTCCGGGCACTGAATTTCGACGAGGCGCTTCGTCCCGCAGCAAATCGTGCAGATGCTTGCTCTCAAAGCCGGACAGTCGCGACGTCCTTTCCGCTGACCACAAGAGGGGCAGGTCATGACCGGTCAGCTTCGCACACGTTTCAACACCAGGCAACGCGATGTCACCTCACCGACAGAGGTGTGGCGACAGTGCGACCAAATTTCATGACAGCCACATGTCCCAGTCTGTGACGAAATATCGACGTACTGCTGATTTATCGACATTAATAGCTACTCTAAATGCAGAGTCGGATAAAACCCACGCGCAATCGTGAGCCGCCTGTCTACTCGATGTCACCCGCCAGTCGTCTGGGTGGGAACAATCTAATAAGACCCTACTTATCAAATATTTACGGTGATATTTGTCCGCTGACGACCGCCTGACCTGGCGCAGAATCTTCACGGGCGGACCCGCAAAACTGGCGGGGGTGGCCAACGATTTCGTGGTTTTCCGTTGAGAGCGGCACTGGACACTGGAGCCAAAACCTCGGTGAGCCAATCGGCGTCTAAAGATTCGAGCGCCTGAACAGCGCCAGCATTATGTTCCTAATTCATAGACAGCACATGACTTCATGGACTATGCAGGACACACACGCGGCCACCGGACGACATGGCGAACGTCGACGGAGACGAGTGGTTCACAGTTAGGCACTGCGCTTGCATAGCCGGCGACATCATAAGGACTGAATACGAGCCTCGATGAGAGGCACGCGGAAGGGAGCGAGGCATCATGGCGACGACGACGAAAAAGAAGGTAGCGGCAGCAAAGGCGAGCCGCTATGACGAGCTGAAGAAAATGCTCGAGGATCGCCGTCGGGAGTTGCTGAACTCGGTACACGAGAAGATTCGCGACGCCCGAGCGGAGGGCAACAAGGACCGTGACGTGCTGGATCAGGGTGAGAGCTCCGAGGTCGACATTCAGGAAGACATCGAGTTCGCGCTTATCCAGATGAAGTCCGAGACGCTGAACAAGGTGGACGCGGCGCTTCGTCGGCTCGAAGAGGGCACCTACGGTGACTGCTTCGAGTGCGGTGACGAAATCGCCGAAGCGCGACTGCGAGCGCTGCCGTTCGCCGTTCGCTGCAAGGACTGCGAAGAAGCTCGTGAAACGGCCGAGCGTCGGGAGCGGGCAGCTGCGCAGAAGCGCGGATCGTCTGCGCTCTTCTACGACATGTCCAACTGACGCGCTTCCGGCTGCGCGCCCGATCCTCAATGCCCAACTCCCACGTCCGTGGGAGTTGGGCTTTTTTTTCTTGTGATAGCCTCGTGGCCTTCCGTTCGCTATGGCCGACGAACTCCTAGACTTGGAATCTGCAACCGATCGTCCGCTTGCTGTGCCGAGCGAGTTGCCGATCCTCCCGCTCCGCGACACGGTGTTGTTCCCGAACTCCTTCATGCCGCTGGCCGTGGCGCGCGAAGCATCGGTTCGTCTGATCGATGATGCGATGTCGGGCGCCAAGCTGATTGGCGTCTTCACGCAGAAGGATGCGTCGGTCGAAGAGCCGGTGCAGGGTGATCTGCACATGGTTGGGACTGCCAGCCACGTGCACAAGATGTTCAAGCTGCCCGATGGCAGTCTGCGCCTGATCGTCCAGGGACTCTCGCGACTCACGCTCGAGGAGATCACGTCGACGCGCCCGTACCTGCGGGGACGCGTGCTGCCCGCTCCCGAGTCGCTCGATGAGAGCCAGCGGCTCGAGATCGATGCCCTGCTCAGGAACATCAAGACCAGCTTTCAGCAGGTCGTCTCGCTCTCACCGTTGCTCTCGGACGACCTGCAGACGCTGGCCGCCAACATCACCGAGCCCGGTCGTCTGTCCGATTTCATCGCCTCGAGTCTGACGACGATCACCACGACGGTGAAACAAGAGGTCCTCGAGAAGCTCGACATCCGCGAACGCATGGATGCACTGAACCGCATCCTGATCAAGGAACTCGAGGTCCTCGAACTGGGATCGAAGATTCAGTCGCAGGTGCAGTCGGAAGTCGGCCGCAATCAGCGCGAGTACTTCTTGCGCGAGCAGCTGAAGGCAATTCAGAAGGAGCTCGGCGAAGGCGACGATCAGACCAAGGACATCGAGGAACTGCAGGAGAAGGTCGAGGCGGCGGGCATGCCGGAGGCCGTCCGCAAAGAGGCGCTGCGTGAACTCGATCGGCTCGCGCGCATGCCGGTCGCGGCCGCCGAGTACACGGTCTCGCGCACCTACATGGACTGGCTGGTGACGCTCCCGTGGCAAAAACGGACCGAGGAGGTCATCGATCTGCCGAAGACGAAGGATGTTCTCGATACCGATCATTCCGGTCTCGAGAAGGCGAAGGATCGAATCCTCGAGTACCTCGCCGTGCGCAAGCTGAATCCCGAGGTGAAGGGTCCGATCCTGTGTTTTGCGGGACCCCCGGGCGTCGGCAAGACGTCGCTCGCAAAATCGATCGCCCGCTCGCTCGGGCGCAAGTTCGTCCGCGTCTCCCTTGGCGGCATGCGCGACGAAGCGGAGATCCGCGGTCATCGCCGCACCTACATCGGTGCGCTGCCAGGGCAGATCATCCAGGGCCTTCGCCGCGCCGAGTCGCGAAATCCGGTCTTCATCCTCGACGAGATCGACAAACTGGGCGCGGACTTCCGTGGTGACCCGGCCTCGGCACTGCTCGAAGTGCTCGACCCCGAGCAGAACAACTCCTTCCGTGATCACTATCTCGATGTGCCGTTCGATCTCTCGGAGGTCCTGTTCATCACGACCGCCAACGTTCTTCATCCGATCCCTCCGGCGCTCCGTGATCGCATGGAGGTGCTCGAAATTCCGGGCTATACGGAGGAGGAGAAGCTCGCCATTGCCCGCGACCATCTGGTGCAGAAGCAGATCGCGAATCACGGCCTGACATCGAAGCAGCTGATCATCACCGACGACGCCCTGAGCACGGTGATCCGCGGGTACACGCGTGAAGCGGGCGTGAGAAATCTCGAAAGAGAAGTGGGCGCACTCTGCCGCAAGGCCGCTCGTCGCCGCGCCGAAGGCGACGAGACGCCGCTGACGATCACACCGGCGGTTGTCATGGACATGCTGGGCGCGCCGACGTTCATGGACGAGGAGATCGAGGAGCGCACCAAGGATCCCGGTGTGGCCATCGGTCTGGCGTGGACGCCTGCCGGCGGCGACGTGTTGCTGGTCGAGGCCTCACGGATGCCGGGCTCCGGGTCGTTGACCCTCACCGGTCAGCTGGGCGATGTGATGAAGGAGTCGGCGCGGGCCGCGCTCTCGTGGTTCCGTGCGCATGCTGCGGCGTATGGTGCTGATCCGGATTTCTTCAAGAACGCCGAGATCCACCTGCACGTGCCGTCGGGCGCGATTCCCAAGGATGGCCCCTCGGCCGGCGTGACTATTGCGACCGCACTCGCGTCGGAGCTGACCAGGCGGTCGGTGCGCGGCGACATCGCGATGACTGGTGAGGTCACGTTATCGGGTCGCGTCTTGCCCGTTGGTGGAATCAAGGAAAAAGTCCTGGCGGCGCGCCGCGTCGGCATCCGGGAAGTGATCCTCCCGCGGCAGAACGAGAAGAACGTGAAAGAGGATCTCTCCGACGATCTGAAGCGCGACCTCACGATTCATTACGTCCAGACGGTCGACGAGGTCCTGCTGCTGGCGCTGTTGCCGGCGGTCAAGTCACGCAGTGATCGCAAGACCCGGAAGCTTCAACCCTCCCTTCAGTAGTTGATCAGACTGAGCCCGGCGATCGTCTTCAGATCGATGACCTCTCCCGCCGCAATCATCCGCCGGAGCTCGTCGCTCGCCACCGCCCGCATTTCGATGTCTTCGTCGTCGTCCTGATGCGCTTCCTCGTCTTCGGGACCGGGTGTTCTGAGCCCGGTCGCCTTGAAGAAGGTCATCTCTTCGTCGCAGTAGCCCGGGGTGGGGAAGAACGACCCCAGTCGCTCGAGACGTGACGGGATCTGCCCGGTCTCTTCCTGGCATTCGCGTCGCGCCGCGCGTTCGACGTCCTCTCCGGGCTTGAGGCTGCCGGCAGGAAGCTCCCAGGCCCACCGGCCGATGGCGGGGCGGTACTGCCGGACCAGGATGATCTCGTTTCGATCCGTGATCGGAATGATGACGACCGAGCCGGGGTGCCGGATGATCTCGGCCTGCAGCTCGCTCCCCTTTGGCAGAGGAACTGTTTCAACGTGCACGCTGAAGACGTGGCCTTGAAAAATCGTTCGAATCTCTTTCGGGACGATCGGCTGTTCGTTCATTCGGCGTCCTTGTCTTCAGGCGGCCATCCCGGGAGGTCCTCGAGCACTCGAGTCAGGTCGTCCGGCAGTTCAGCGATGAACTGCATTCGACGACCGTCAGCCGGATGGGTGAACGCGAGACGTGCGGCATGCAGAAACGGCCGCGGCAAGCGCTGCACGGCCCTGATGTCACCAGGCACGCGGCGATGAACGCCGCCATAGGCCGAGTCGCCGACGATAGGGTGGCCAATGGCGCTGAGATGAACCCGGATCTGATGCGTGCGGCCGGTGTGAATGGCGATCTGGCACAGCGTGAGCCCCGGCATGTGATGGGCCCGCGTGATCCGGGTCACGGCATGACGGGCACGGCTGGCGCGCGTCGACATCTTCAGACGATTCGAAGGGTCGCGCCCGATGGCCGCTTCGATTCGCCGGCCGGCCTGCACGACGCCCCACACGAGAGCGATGTATTCCTTCTCGACTTCGTGATCGTGGAACTGTCGTGCGAGCTCCTGATGGGCGGCATCGTTCTTGGCAACCACCATCAGCCCGGATGTGCCGCGATCGAGTCGATGCACGATGCCCGGCCTGAGCTCTCCGCCCACACCACTCAAGTCGCTCAGATGATGGAGCAGGGCGTTGACGACCGTGCCGGACGCGTGGCCGGCGCTCGGGTGAACGACCATGCCGGCGGGTTTGTCGAGGACGGCCAGATCGGAATCCTGATAGACGATGTCGAGTGGCAGTGCCTCACTCGCGAGCGCTGAGGGAGCGGCCTCGGGCAGGGTGATGCTGACGCGGTCACCTTCACGAACGACGAGATTGGCTTTAGCCTCGTGCGGCCGCGGGCCTTTGGGACCGTTTCGCTGAAGGTCGACGTGGCGGTCGTTGATTAGGCGCTGAATCTGTGAACGCGAGTAATCGCCGAGCAGGGAGACGAGCACGCGGTCGAGCCGTTGCCCGTCGAAGTCGGATGGGAGGACGAACGAACGGCTCTGAGTGCCCGGCTCTGGTGTCTCGGTTACCGGTTCGCGGCTCACGCCGCCGCGCGCCGTCGCCCGCGCATCTCCTGCGGTGATTCCGGCGTGGTCCTCGCCAGCCACGTCAGCATGACCAGGCTGAGCGGCGCGAGCACGAGCGAGATGAATTGCGAGGTCGAGAATCCGAGCAGCGCACCACGTGGATCCCCGCGATAGATCTCGATGATGTAGCGCGAGATCGCGTACAGGAACATGTAGGACCAGAACGTCCGTCCTGCGAACAGTCGTCCGCGGCGCTCCGTCGCGAGCAGCAGGACGAGAATCAGAAGCTCGGCCCCGGCTTCATAAAGCTGGGTCGGGTGGAGCGGGATGCCGAGTGGCGTGCCGACGTTGGCGGCTGCAAGCGGGTTCGTGAAGATTACCGCCCACGGCACGTCGGTCGGCTTGCCGTAGCAGCAGCCCGCAGCGAAGCATCCGAGGCGGCCAGTAACGTGTCCCAGAGCAATCCCTGGCGCGAACACGTCGCATGTCGTCCAGAACGGCATGCGATGTCTGGCGATGTACCAGAACGCCACGACGACAGCGAGGATGAGCCCGCCGTAGAACACCCCGCCGGATCGGGCGAGGGCAAGCAATTCCCATGGAGACTGCCGGAACTGCTCGAAGTCCACCAACAGCAGCATCAGCTTCGCGCCGACCAGCGCGGCAATGATGATGTAGATACCGAGATCGAGGACGCGGTTGGCGTCGAGACCCCATCGCTTGGCGCGGGTCATCGCCAGCCGCAGGCCGAGCAGATAGGACGCGGCCAGCAGGACGCCGTAGGCGTAGACGGTTACCGGGCCGAGCTTAAACAGTTCTGGATACACGTGATTGCCCCACGCCGATCAGGTCGAGAATCATCAGCGCTACTCCGATCGTAATGGAGGCGTCGGCAATGTTGAAAGCCCAGAAGTGCCAGCCCCGCCAGTAGAAGTCGAAAAAGTCCAGCACGTACCCGGCAGAGACTCGGTCGATGAGGTTGCCGATGGCGCCACCGATCACGAAGGAAAGGCCGACTCGGGTCAGCCGCTGACCCGGCGCCAGCGTGGCCGCGTAGGCGGCGAGGCCGACGAGCGCGGCCGTTTGCACGAGTGCCATGACCGCTGTCTTGTACGGAATATCAATCGCGTTGAGCAGGCCGAACGCCGCTCCGGTGTTGTGGACTCTCGTCAGACTGAAAAACCCCGGGATCACCGTGATGCTGTCGAACAGGCCCAGTCGCGGCCGTACCACAGCCTTGACCAGCTGATCGAGAACGACCACGCCAATCGCGATCCAGAAGTGAACCGGCCGGAAGGACTTCACGCGGCGAGGTCGCCCCCCAGCGCCTCGACACACCGGTCGCAGATGCCGTTCCACTCGGGCTCGGTCCGCACTGACGGCACGAACCTCCAGCAGCGGGCGCATTTCACGCCCGGTGCTTTCTCGGTCTCCACGTCGACGGCGCTGTCGCCGGTCGTCGAGACGACGGTCAGCGAGACGTCGGAGACGTTGAGCAGCATCGGCAATTCTGCCCGGTGACGGTCGAGCAACGCCGCGATCGGGCCGCTCGCCCTTAACACGACGCGGGCACCGAGTGATGTGCCAATCACCTTGTCCTTGCGCTTCTGCTCGAGCGCGCCATTGACTTGTTCGCGGACGCCCAGCAGCGCCTCCCACTCATTCAGAAGTGCTTCATCCACCAGTCCGTCGACCGTCGGGAAATCCTCGAGGTGTACCGATGCCGACCGCGTGCCTGGGATGTGGCGCCACAGATCGTCAGCCGTCACCGGGAGGATTGGCGCGAGCAGCTTCGCGAGGCCCTCGCAGATCACGTACATCGCGGTTTGCGTCGAACGGCGTTCGCGCGATCGCGCGCCTAACGTGTACATCCGATCCTTGGTGACGTCCACGTAGAACGCGCTGAGATCGACCGTTGCCAGGGTGTTGATTGCCTGGGAGACGGTCGAGAAGTCGTACTCGTCGTAGCCGCGACGCATGCGCTCGGCAGCCTGACCGTAGCGTGCCAGGGCAAACCTGTCCACGGCGTCGAGCTGATCCAGTGGCACGCGATCGGTTGCCGGATCGAAGTCGTAGAGATTGGCCACGAGAATACGGCACGTGTTCCGCAGCTTGCGGTACACGTCGACGACGCGCGTGAGGATCTCCTTGCTGACCCTCAGTTCCTCGGTGAACTCGGTCATCGCAACCCAGAGGCGGATGATCTCGGCGCCGCTTTCCTTAATGATCTCCTGCGGCACAATCACGTTGCCGAGCGACTTCGACATCTTCCGGCCTTCGAGATCGATCAGGAATCCGTGCGTCAGGACCTCACGGAAGGGCGGGCGACCACGCGTCGACAAGGCCACCAGCAGCGAGCTCTGGAACCATCCGCGATGCTGATCGCTCCCTTCGAGATACATGTCCGACGGCCAGGTGAGCTGGTCGTAGCGCGGGAGCACCGCCTCGTGGCTCGAGCCCGAATCGAACCACACGTCGAGGATGTCGCGCTCGCGCTCGAAAGTCTTGCCGCCGCACGATGGGCAGGTCAGCCCGGGCGTGAGGAACTCTTCGATCGGCCGCTCGTACCAGGCATCGGCGCTGTACTGCTCGAAGATGTCTGCGGCGCGCTCGATCAGCTCCGGTGTCAGGATGGCCTCACGGCAGCTCGTGCAGTCGACTGCCGGGATCGGGACGCCCCACGCGCGCTGCCGTGAGATGCACCAGTCTGGGCGATTCGAGACCATGTTGAAGATACGGTCGCGCCCCCATGAGGGGATCCACTTCACCTGGTGATCGATCGCGTGGCGAGCCGCGTCCCGCAAGGTGCGCGCCTGACCGTCTTCACCCTCGACCGACGCGTCGCCGTCCATCCGCACGAACCACTGCGATGTGGCGAGGAAGATGACCGGGTTGTGACAGCGCCAGCAGTGCGGGTACTGATGCGAGAACGTCTCGCGGTGCCAGAGGCGGCCGCGTTCGGCGAGCGCCTGCTCCACCTTGGGGTTGGCGTCGAAGACGCGCTGGCCGCCAAAGAGCTGGACGTTGTCGAGGAAATGCCCGCCCGGGCCGATCGGTGCATAGATCTCGAGGCCGTACTTGATGCCGGTGAGGAAGTCGTCCGCGCCGTGACCGGGCGCCGTGTGCACCGCACCCGTGCCCTGCTCGAGCGTGACGTAGTCGCCCAGCACCGCGAGCGAGTCGCGATCGTAGAGCGGATGCTGAAACGTGATGCCCTCGAGATCTGCGCCCTTCATGCGCGCGACCGGCTTGTCGAACGCGCGACCGACGATGCGTCCGACAGATTCGGCCAGGCCCTCCGCGATGATGACGGCGCGCCCGTCGACGTCGAACGCTGCGTAGTCGAACTCCGGGTGAAATGCGACGGCGAGATTCGACGGAATCGTCCAGGGCGTCGTCGTCCAGATCAGAACGGACACGTCGCGACCGTCGAGCGCGGGAACCTTCGCGCGCACAGCGGAGGCGCTCTCGGGCTTCAGCGGGAACTCGACGTAGATCGACGGCGACGAGTGATCGTCGTACTCGACTTCGGCTTCGGCCAGCGCGGTACGGCAATGGATGCACCAGTGCACCGGCTTCTTGCCCTTGTAGACGAGTCCGCCCGCGACGAGCTTTCCCAGGGCGCGTGCGATATCCGCCTGGTATCGAAAACTCATCGTCACGTACGGATGGTCCCAGTCGCCGAACACCATCAGGCGCTGGAACTCGGTCGTCATCACACCGATGAAGCGTTCGGCGTAGGCCCGGCACGCCCGGCGGAAGTCGGCCATCGACAGCTCCCGCTTCCTGGCGCCGAGCTCGCGGTCGACACGCAGCTCGATGGGAAGCCCGTGGCAGTCGTAGCCGGGCACGTAGGGCGCGTCGAATCCCGCCATCGTGCGCGATTTCACCACCAGATCCTTCAGAATCTTGTTCAGCGCCGTGCCGAGGTGAATCTGACCGTTGGCATATGGCGGGCCATCGTGCAGCACGAACTTCGGGGCGTCGCGCCGCTTCTCACGAATCTGACCGTACAGATCCATGGCTTTCCACCGGGCCAGCGCCTCGGGCTCGGCGGTTTGCAGGCTGGCTTTCATCGGAAACGCCGTCCGCGGCAGATTAACGGTGTCTTTCCATTCGGGCATACGCAGCTAAGTACTTACTATAATTCCTTGGATGGCCGCCCTCGAACCCACGCCACAGAGCGGCACCGTGCACGAGCAGGTACTCGACAACGGACTGCGCGTGCTGATCCAGTCCGAGCACACGGCGCCGCTGGCCACGGTCTGGTGCTGGTACCGCGTCGGCTCGAGAGACGAGACGGCCGGTCTGACCGGCGTGTCGCACTGGGTCGAGCACATGAACTTCAAGGGCACGACCAACATCCCTCGCGACCAGATCAAGGGCATCGTCGAGAAGTACGGTGGCTACTGGAATGGCTACACGTGGATCGACCAGACCACGTATACAGAGACCGCCACGCGTGATGCGCTCGACCGCATGTTGTTCATCGAAGCCGAGCGGATGCGCAGTTGCCTCTACGACCCGGCGGACTGCGAATCGGAGCGCACGGTCATCATCTCGGAGCTGCAGGGCGGCGAGAACGATCCCGAGCAGCTCCTCGAGCAGGAACTGACGGCGACGGCATTTCGCGCGCACAGCTATCGGCATCCCACGATTGGCTGGCTGTCCGATCTGCAGACCATGACGCGCGCCGACCTGTACGGTCACTACCGACGGTATTACGCGCCGAACAACGCCACACTGGTGATCGTGGGCGACGTCGACCGTGCGGAGGCGATGCGTAGCGTGG
Source organism: Acidobacteriota bacterium (assembly GCA_032156805.1). Lineage (GTDB taxonomy): Bacteria > Acidobacteriota > Vicinamibacteria > Vicinamibacterales > UBA2999 > Gp6-AA40. The sequence goes on along the minus strand of JALDXQ010000090.1, from coordinate 16,126 downwards.
TCACGCACTTCGACCGGCTCGAGTCTGGCGACGTTGGGCGGAAACTCTGCACCGCGGAGCCGGAGCAGCTTGGCGAGCGACGCACGACGATCGCCAAGGAGGGTACGACCGCGTACCTCAAGGTTGGATTCCATGCGCCTGCGGTGAGCGACAAGGATTTCTGGCCACTTCTCGTCCTCGACGCCGTTCTCAGTGGCGCCAAGGGTCTCAACCTGTGGGCGAGCTTTCGAACCGCGCCACCCCAGCGCAGCACTCGCCTCTACCACGTGCTGGTCAACAGCGGACTGGCGTCGGCGGTGAGTGGAGCCCTGCTTCCTACCGAGGAGCCGTTCCTCTACACGATCTCCGCGACAGCGACCGATGGTGTATCACTTGATCGTGTCGAGCGCGCGCTGTTCGACGAACTGGACCGCGTTCGCGCTGGTGGGATTACGCCAGAGGAACTCACGAAGGCAAAGAACCAGTTGCGAGCGCGGCTGGTGTTCGAGGGCGACAGCATCACGAACATCGCCCATCAATTGGGCTTCTTCGGGACGATTGCATCCTGGGGGCTCAGTCAGTCTCTCGTCCAGTTCATCGAGGCGGTCACCGTCGCGGATGTCGGCAGGGTAGCGGCCGAGCGTCTGAAGCCGACCAGTCGCACGGTCGGTCGATTCGAGCCGATTCGATAATGGCGGGCCTGGCGCCGACGCGTGAGGTGCTGGCTAACGGCGTCACTCTCCTCACGAAGAGAACGCCGACGACGGCCGCGGTGACACTGGTCGCCAACGTCCGGGCGGGCTCAGTCCATGACCCGGATTCGCTCGAAGGGCTCGCGCATTTCGTGTCGCGAACCATTGATCGCGGCACGCAGAAGCACTCGGCGGACGAGCTGGCCGAGCTCCTCGACTATCGCGGCATCACGCTGACATCTTCGATTACCCGACACACGCTCTCGCTTGCCTGTACGTGCCTCGTCGAGGATTTTGATGACGTGCTCGCCCTTCTCGGCGAGATCCTGATGACGCCTGTCTTTCCCGTCGTCGAAGTGGATCGACGGCGTGGGGAGATCGTCACGCTCATTCGGCAGGATGAAGACAACCCGGCGGTTGTCGCGGTCGAAACGTTGATGTCGATGTTGTACGGCAGTACTCATCCGTACGGCCGTCGATCGCGTGGAACAGTTGAGAGCGTCGAACGGGTGGACCGACTCGCCCTCGATCAGTTTCATGCCGCGCACTGCGTCCCGGGCGCGCTGTCGCTCGCGCTTGTCGGCGACATCGATTCGGCTCGGGCGATCGACAGAGCTCAGACCGTGTTCGGCAAGTGGACGGCGCCGGTTGTGACCGGGTCTGTCCGGCTAAAACCGGACACTACGAGTGCGGTCCCGCTAGAGCCGGACACTCCGAGTGCAGACATGCCTTCGAGTGGTCGCAGGAGTAGGGTCGTCCCGATGATGAACAAGTCGCAGACCGACATCGCCTACGGGTTCGTCAGCATCGCGCGCCAGGATCCGTCGTACAACGCACATTGGTTGATGAACAACATCCTTGGGCAGTACTCGCTCGGCGGGCGGCTCGGTGACAGCATCCGCGAACAGCAGGGGATGGCCTACTACGTATTCAGCTCTCTCGATGCGAACCTCATGCCGGGACCGCTCAGCATCAGGGCGGGCGTGAGCCCGGCCAATGTAAACAAGGCGGTCGCGTCGATTGACGCCGAGCTCAGGAAGCTGGTCGAGGCCGGTCCGACCGAACAGGAGCTTCAGGAGTCCAAGCAATATCTGATCGGATCCATGCCACGGGCGCTCGAAACCAATGTGGGCATCGCGACGTATCTTCAGACAGTCGAGTTTTTCGGACTTGGTCTCGACTACGACGTCCGGATGCCCAATCTGCTGCGCGCGGTGACTCGCGAGCAGGTCCACGACGCGGCACGGCACGCAATCGACCCCGATAACGCGACCGTTGTCGTTGCCGGGCCATTTGAAGGACCTCTTTCGTGACACGCCGAGCCATCGCCGCGGTCTTTTTCGACGTCGACTTCACACTGATTTATCCGGGCCCGACCTTCCAGGGAGAAGGCTATGCCGCCTTCTGCGCCCGTTACGGCATGACGGTCGACCCATCTCGATTCGGTCATGCCGTGCGCGCGGCGTCGTCCATCCTCGATGCGGCGCAGGATCACGCCTACGACGGGGATATCTTCGTCTGTTACACGCGGCGCATCATCGAGGAGATGGGTGGTTCGGGTCCGCGACTGGACGAGTGCGCGAATGAGATCTACAACGAGTGGGCGGCCTGCCAGCATTTTTTTCTCTACGACGATGTGGCGCCTGTGCTGCAGGAGTTGGCCGACCGCGGCCTGAAGATCGGGCTCATCTCGAATTCGCACCGCTGCCTCGCATCGTTTCAGGAGCACTTCCAGCTGCGGGGCCTGATCACCGCTGCCGTGTCGTCGTCCGAGCACGGCTACATGAAGCCGCATCCGAGCATCTTCGAGGCGGCCTTGACCCTTGCCGGAGTCGAAGCGCGCGAATCGCTGATGGTCGGCGACAGCGTTGCTCACGACATCGACGGCGCGCGCCGTGTGGGAATGCGCGGCGTGCTCGTGCACCGCTCCGACGATCCCGCACCAGCTGCCGGCGTTCCAGTGATCAGATCGATGGCGGAGTTACCCGCGCTGATCAACTAGTCCGCGAGCCACGACCATCGCGAGGACGAAGAGCAGCGGCGCCGTCGCGACACCCGGTGTATATCCTCCCTGAGCGAGCGACCAGACAGGGTGGCCGATTCCGTTGATGGTCTCGACACCAACCCACACCCACGCAAATAGTGGCGCCGCAGGCCAGGCTCGACGCACTGGCCATAGGGCGCACCACGCGCCGAACGCGACCACGACGACGTTGGCAATGAGAAACCCGCGCTCGAGATCGTTCGATATCAGTCCACTGACGAAGCGGGCAGGTGGAAACGAGTCGTACAGTCCGCCGACGTACTCCTCAATCGAGTGAGCGGCCTGCGTGGCGATCAGCGCGACGAACGGCCGCCTGACTTCGGGGCCCAGAACGTGAACTCCTTCTCGTAACACACGCCTTCCAGATCGACCGCACGTTCCTGGAAATAAGCCTGCGCGTCGCCAATCGCGCGGTTGTAAACGACAGGTCCGATTTCCTGCAGGCAGTAATCGAGCAGGAGACCGGCCTTGAGGTCGCCGATCTCCTCGTCCATGTGCTCCACGAAGTAGCGCTTGATGGAAGCGAGTAGCTGCTTCTTGATCTCAGGAGTGAGAGTGATCGCCATGCCGTGAGATCAGCGTCGCAGCATTGATAGGCCCTGCGCAATCAGATCGTTGTGGTTCTCTGGAATCTGGCCGTTCGGTGTGAGCTGGTTGACCAGCTCGGGCAGGATCTGCGAGAGGATCGATCCAGCCTGCCCTGGCGACGTGCCAAGCTGCGAAGCAAGGTTCCCCAATTCTGATCCGCCAAACACCTGCGTCATCTGGTCTGCCGATACACCAGCATTCGGACCGGTGCCGACCCAGGAGTCAGCCTGTTGCCCGAGGCCGTTGTTGCGCAGCATGTTGACGATGCCAGGCAAGCCTCCGTTCTGCTGAACGATCGACATGACCGCTCCGAGCAAATCGTTCCCGCGCGTCTGACCGCCAGCACCGAGACCGTTGACCAACGTGTCGAGCGGATTGCCGCCCTGCTGCTGACTGCCGTTGAGAACGGACCCTGCTACGTTGCTGAGAATGCCGTCCAAGAGTCCCATGGCTGTCGCTCCTTCCCCGTCGCCACACCTCGGGTCGAGATGTCGAGTCTGGCGATCATACGCCCGGAACTGGTCAGCCTGGCGGCCAACCCAATTCGCGTCCGGCGAGCAGATGCAGGTGGATGTGGAAGACGGTTTGCCCGGCCTCCCGATTGGTGTTGAACACCGTGCGGTAGCCCGAGTCCCCGTAACCGTGCTCTTTGGCGATCGCGGCGGCGGCTCGCTGCATCGAACCGACGAGTCCATCGTCGTGCGGAGTGAGATCGTTCAACGTGGCGATGTGACGCCTGGGAACGATCAACACGTGAAGCGGCGCCTGAGGATTGATGTCGCGGATGGCGACGAGTTCGTGATCCTCGAAGACGAATCGACCGGGAATCTGCCCCGCGATGATCTTGCAGAAGAGACAATCGCTCATGATCGTTGAATGACAGCTGTGCGAGGGATCCCTTGCAGATCCGCGCGAATGCGTTCCAGGCGCAACAACGGACGTGCCCTCACCAGTCGCGTGACGTCATCGTCCTGGCCGAAGCCGAATTCCATGACGAGCCAGCCGCCACTCACGAGTGTTCGAACGGCTGCATCGAGAACGGCCTCGACCCCCTGCAGGCCGCTCACCCCGCCGAAGAGCGCCACGTCGGGCTCGTGTCGTACGTCACGTGCCAGTGCGAGCCTGTCACCTTCTTTGACGTACGGCGGGTTGGCCGCGACCAAGTTGAATGGACCCTCGATCCCGTCGAGAAACGATGTCTCGATGCAGTCGATTCGTGCGAGCACGCCGTGCCGCCTGGCGTTGTCGCCCGCTACAGCCAGGGCAACTGCCGAGACGTCAGTCGCGGTGACGTGAGCCAACCGAAGCTCGTGAAGCAGGCTGATCGCGATGCAGCCGCTGCCCGTGCCGATGTCCGCCAGGCGAGGTGACGCGAGCGCGAGCCCTTTCAGGATGGTGAGTGACTCTTCGACGATGAACTCGGTCTCGGGTCGGGGAATCAGGACGTCCGGTGTGACGCGGAAATCGAGTCCCCAGAACTCACGCGTTCCGACAATGTAGGCGGATGGCTCTCGCTCGGCGCGGCGGCGAATCCACTCCGAGAACCGCGGTTCGAGCGCTTCGGGTGCTGGCTCGGTCCGCGCCGTGAGCACGCGCGCGCGATCCCAACCCAGGATCGTGCGCGCGAACAGATCGACATCGATCGCTGCTGCCCGTGGCTCGATGCCTGCCGCGACCAGGCGCTCCCGCCCAGCCGCGAGGTGCTCATGCAAGAACGTAATGGGGTCGGGAGTCATGCGTTGAGGACAGTGGCAGCGATCAGTGTGTCGTTCCAGCGTCCTCGGGGCCGACCGTGGTGACTTCCTTCAGCTTCTGCGCGTTGTAAAAGGACGTGACCTCGTCGACCAGCTCGCGCAGGTCACCTTCGAGCACACCGTGCAGCTGATGCGTCGTGAAGTTGATGCGGTGATCGGTGATGCGGCTTTGCGGAAAGTTGTACGTGCGAATCTTCTCGGAGCGCTCACCCGTGCCCACCTGACCTCGCCGCTCCTTCGCGATCGCGTCCTGCTGCTTCTGCATCTCGATCTCGTAGAGACGTGCGCGCAGCACCTTCATTGCCTTTGCCCGGTTCTTGATCTGAGACTTCTCGTCCTGCTGTGAGACGACGAGGTTCGTCGGCAGGTGCGTGATGCGCACGGCGGAGTAGGTCGTGTTGACGCTCTGCCCGCCGGGGCCGCTGGAGCAGAAGGTGTCGATCCGCAGATCCTTTTCGTTGATCTGAATGTCGACTTCCTCAGCCTCGGGTAGAACGGCCACAGTGGCCGTTGATGTGTGAATACGTCCGCTGGCTTCGGTTGCCGGTACTCGCTGCACCCGATGCACGCCGCTCTCGTATTTGAGCCGGCTGTAGACACCCTTGCCTTCAATCGAGACGATCGCTTCCTTCAGACCGCCGCCACCGGTCTCGCTGCTGGACATCACGTCGAGCCTCCAGCCCTGACGTTCGGCGTAGCGCGTGTACATCCGGAAGAGGTCGCCGGCAAAGAGCGCGGCTTCGTCGCCGCCGGTGCCGGCTCGAATCTCGAGGATGACGTTCTTCTCGTCGTTCGGATCCTTCGGCACGAGCAGGATCTTCAACTCCTGGAGCAGGACCTCACGCCGCGCGCCGAGCGACTTCAGCTCCTCGTCGGCGAGCTCGCGCATGTCGGTGTCGGCGCTGCGGAACAGCTCCTCGGCACCGGCGATGTCGAGCTCGACGCCCTTGAACTCCCGGAACTTCTGCACGAGCGGCTCGAGCTCCGCCAGGGCCTTGGCGGCCTTCTTGTACTCCGAGGGATCTGACTGCACTTCGACGGAGCCGAGCTTGGTCATCAGCTCGTCGTAGCGCGATTCCACTGAGGTGAGTTTGTCGAACATGTTGTTGGACGGGGTCCGGCCGGGCCGGACACTACGTACCCTTCAATTATCCCCCCGAGACCGGGGGAAGGAACGCCACTTCGTCGCCGTCGCTCACAGAGGCCGACATCCGCGAGTAGTCGGCATTGACCGCCACGGACATCGTTCGCTCGTACTCCCCCAGGGAGGGCATCTCGGCGACAAGGCCCTTCCACACACTTTGGACGGTCGCCGGGCCCTCGACGTCCCGGACAAGCTCTCCGGCCCCGGCAAGATCGCGCAACCGGGCAAAGAGCCGGACGGTCACGCGCATGCGATCCGATACGCCGCCTGCCGGGCCGACTCATCGTCGGGATCCGCGGTGGCGCCCTCCAGCCAGACGTCGCCCCCCTCGAAGTGCTCATGCTTCCAGATGGGGACGATCTGCTTGATGCGCTCGATCGTGTAGCGACAGGCCGCAAAGGCGTGAGCCCGATGGGGTGACACCGCGACGATGATCACGCTTGCGTCACCGATCTCGATGCGTCCGGTACGATGGTGGATGCCGACACGGGTATCGGGCCAGGCCGTGCCGATTTCCTCGACGATGCGGCTCAAGGCACGCGCGGCCAACGGCTCGTATGCCTCGTAGTCGAGAAAAGACACACGGCGACCCTGGTTGTGATCGCGAACCAGGCCGATGAACGACGCGACCGCACCGTCCCCGTTGCGCGACCCTGTGACCTCCCGAATGAGCGACGAGAGATCGAGTGGGTCGGGCGTCACTGCAAGGAGCGACATTGCTTCAGTATTGCATGCCGTCTACTGTCCGCTACTTCCAACTGAGCGGCCTTCCGTCTCGATGCCAGGGAAAGCGGCCGCTTGCCGTGTTCGAGAGGGTGCGGCCCGGGTTGAACATGAGACGCAGACTCGCGCGAAGGACGCGATTGCCGACGCGGGCTTCGGCCCATTTCACGAGGTACTTGTCGAGCGCATCCTCGGCCACGATCAGGCCCAACGCGCCGACCGGTGTGACGACGTGATCGACCCAGCCGTTGGTGGCCGGATTCAACCCGACGTTTCCGATCGACGCTTCGCTGAGAGGTCCGTACTCGAACTGCAGGCTATAGGCGGCGGCCCACGCGGCCGCACGGCCTCGGGTGGCCCAGTAGCTTCGACTCAAAGTGATTTCGGATGGCGCCGAGCGCTCGTGGTCGATCCAGATGTAGCCGGCGGCAGCACCGTGAATCGGGTGGCCGATGTAATTGACCCACCAGGCGTCGGTGTCTTCCCATTGCCGCGGGATATGCACCGAGCGCCTGTAGTCCGCGAAGAACGGCCCGGTCAGCTCGCGTCGCGTCTTTTCCTGGAACGCGATTCGGAAGCTGTGCTCAATCATCAGGAGCTTCAAGGAATCCACGAACGCACCGATGACGTCGGCGCCGTCCTCGTCTTCCACGAAGGCTGACGTCGCCGCCGTCTCCTGCGCAAACGCAGGCATCGTCGCCGCAATCATCGCAACCGCTGTCATGCATGCACAGATGAATTGCCGCAAGGTCGACCTCACCCTTTGAACTTGAAGAAGTGCCCCAGCGGCCCGTGCCCCTTGCCCAGGTTCGGCGCGTGCCGGATCGCTTCGGCGACGTAGTGTTGGGCGCCACGGATTGCGGTGTGCAGGTCGTGGCCCTTTGCGAGATGAGACGTAATGGCCGCGGCGAACGTGCATCCAGTGCCGTGTGTGTGCCGGCCCGCCACTCGCACATGAGGAAACTCGACGAACTCGCCATCGTGCAGTAAAAGGTCGGTGATGTCGTCCGAGGCGAGATGGCCTCCCTTGATGACCACTGCGCTGGCACCCATTTCGATAATCCGACGCGCCGCTTCCTTGCGATCGTCCGCAGTTCGGATTTCGATGTTGGCCAGCGTTTCGGCCTCGGGAATGTTGGGCGTGACGAGGAACGCCTGCCCGATGAGCTCTGTCTTCATCGCGCCAACGGCCTCCTCGTCCAGCAGCCGGTCTCCGCTCTTGGCGACCATCACTGGGTCGACGACGAGCATCGGGATCTCGAGGTCGCGAACAGCCGCTGACACGGCTTCGACAATGGCGGCGTTCGCGAGCATCCCGGTCTTGGCCGCATGAACGCCGAAATCAGAGACGACGGCTTCGATCTGCGCTGTCACGAGGTCTGCAGTCAAGGCTTCGGCCATCGTGACTCCGACAGAGTTCTGTGCCGTGACGGCGGTGATGGCGCTTGTGCCGTAGACGCCATGAGCGGCGAACGTCTTCAGATCAGCTTGAATACCCGCGCCCGCGCCGGAATCGCTGCCCGCGATGGTTAGCGCAACACGCATCGCTCTGCGCCGTGAGTTGGCCTTACTCGGATCGGCCGAACAGATGCCACAGTGCCGGGACGAGTCCGGCGGCAATCGCAAGCTTGATCAGATCGGGCACGATGAACGGATAGATACCTGTGAGCAGCGCGGCACTCATGCCCGGTGCCGCGCCATCAGCAGTGCGCGCAAAGACTCCGAGCCAGGTGACGCCGATGGTGTAGATCACCAGCAGCCCGGCGAGCATTGCGACGACGGATGTGATGTATCGACGATCGAAGCCGCGCTCGGCAAGATATCCGGTCAGGAACGCGGCCAACGGGTACGCCATCAGATAACCACCGGTGGGGCCGAGCAGGCGCAACGGTCCCGGTGGCAGAACGCCCGAGGCTGCGAAGACCGGCAGCCCGGCGATACCGGCAGCCAGATACAGAACCTGACTCGCCGCACCAAGGCGAGAGCCGAGGGCCAGCGCTCCCAGCAGGACGACCATCGGTTGGAGCGTGAACGGGACGGCGGTGAACGGCAGCGGCACCGAGATCTGCGCTGCCGCTGCAGTCAGGGCTGTGACGAACAGCACCGAAGCGATCTTGATTCCGTAGGCGGTTTCGATGGAGCCGCGGCGTGCAGCCAGGGCGTTCACGAGCGTGGCCGAAGATGATGCAGACATCCCCGCGAATTGTACCCCACCGTTCACGAGGCCCGGTCGGTGCCGCTGAGGTGCTATTTCGCCAATACCAGCATGTATTGGTAGGGGAGCGTTTCCTCGTCGACGATGCGGAGTCCGGCGCTGCTCACGTCGGAGATGACCATGGCCTTGTCTACGCGCACGTTTTCCGGCGGGCCGGGTCCACCCCGTCCGGGATTCCAGTTCACGACACCGATCAGCCCGTTGGGCTTGAGCGCGCGGGCGAGGTTCTGAAGAAACGTGACGCGGTCTTCGACTTCCTGATAGGCGTCGACCACGACGATGGCATCGAGGCCGCTCACCTGCAAATTGGGATCGCTGCCGTCACCGAGACGTGTGCGGACGTTCTGCAAGCCTTCGCGGCTGACGCGACGCCGGATAGCCTCGAGCATCTCGCGCTGAACGTCCTGCGAGTAGATGATGCCGTTTGGTCCGACTCGGCGAGCCAGGCGAATCGTGAACCAGCCCGCGCCGGCCCCGATGTCCGCGACGGTGGATCCGTCGGCGATGTGAAGGAGGTCCATGATCTGTTCGGGCCTCTGCCATTCCGCGCGGTCGGGGCTTTCGAGGAGGCCGAGATCGATCGGCGGAAATAGACGACGTTGCGGTTGGCCGGTGACCTGGTTCGGGCCACCGCGAGCCGGGGCGCCGGGTTGTGCGGGAGGCTGCTGCGCACTCGCCTCGACAAACGCCAGGATGATGATCAGCGCTGCGACGACGGAGAGGCGAGTGTTTCGATTCGTCATCTCGAGACGCGCCGTCTTCAGGCTCTGATGCGTCATCGCTTCTCACCAGCGATGCCGGGACGAGTCATGGCTTCGACCGACAGAATTCGATCGAGCTCGGTTGCGTCGATGAGCCCGCGTTCGAGCACGATCGTGCGGATCGCTTTGCCGGTCGCCACGGCCTCCTTTGCGATCTCCGCGGTCTTCTCGTAGCCAATGTAGGGGCTGAGCGCCGTGGCGAGCGCAGTGCTTCGCTCGAGCAGTTCACGCGCGCGTGCGGCGTCTGCGGTGATGCCGTCAACGGTACGCACCGTCAGTGCATGCATCGCGTTTCGCAGGATCGTCGACGCGTGCAGAGAGTTCCACGCGATGACTGGCATCATCACATTCAACTCGAGCTGACCCGCCTCTGCGGCCATGCAGACGGTCGTATCACAGCCGACCACTTGAAAGCAGACCTGATTCACCATCTCCGGGACCGACGGATTGACCTTGCCCGGCATGATAGACGAGCCCGGCTGCACCGCGGGCAACGCGATTTCCGACAGGCCGGCCCGCGGCCCCATGCTCAGAAGCCGCAGGTCGCTCGCCACCTTACCGAGCTCGATCGCCAGGCGCCGCATCGCGCTCGAGTAGGCGAGCACGTCGCCCATGCTCTGCGTCACACGAAAGCGATTGGCCGCCGGTACGACGTCTATCCCAAGGCTCTCGGCCACATGCTTCACTACGTGAGCGGTGAAATCATCCCCGGCATTCAGCCCGGTGCCAACGGCCGTTGCGCCCAGGTTCAGTTCCTTCAACTGTTCTGCCGCAGCCGTCACATCGTCCGCGCCGCGATCGATGCAGGCCGCGTAGCCGCTGAACTCCTGTCCAAGCGTCATCGGCACTGCGTCCTGCAAATGCGTTCGCCCGACTTTGAGGACGTTCGCAAAGTCCGCAGCCTTACGGTGCAAGGACGCCGCCAGAGACCGGGCGGCGTCCACAAGGGGTGCATGCCCGAGGAGCAGGGCGAGACGGGCCGCCGCTGGGAACACGTCGTTGGTCGACTGTCCCATGTTCACGTGATCGTTCGGGTGCACGAGGCGGTATTCGCCCCTGGCGCCACCCAGATATTCGCTGGCGCGGTTGGCGAGCACCTCGTTGACGTTCATATTGTGGGATGTCCCGGCCCCGGCCTGGTAGACGTCCACGATGAACTGGTCGCGATGGGCGCCCTTGAGGATCTCGTCGGCCGATTTGATGATGGCCTCGCCCACGCGCGGGTCGAGGCGTTCGAGCTCGACGTTCGCGCGTGCGGCGGCCTTCTTGATGAGCACCGTTGCGGTGACGAGGTCTGGGTGTGCCCGCAGGCCGCTGATCGGGAAGTTTTCGGCGGCTCGCGCCGTCTGGATGCCGTAATAGGCATCGGCTGGAACCGTAAGCTCGCCGAGGGAATCGTGCTCGAGGCGGGCCATCACTCAAATTATACTGAGCGGATGCTTTCCTCGTTTTTCGACAGCGTGCTCTCTCTCGTTGTCCGCACTTCCACCGATCTTCCACCTGATGTACGGGCTGCGATGAAGGTCGCCATGGCCCAGGAACAGGCGGGGACCCAGTCGTCTCAAGCGCTCACGGTGATCGCGCAGAACATCGACCTCGCTGCCGACTGCGAGGGAGCCATCTGCCAGGACACCGGGATGCCGACCTTCGAGGTGAAAACGCCGGTTGGCGTGAACCAGATCGTTCTGAAGAAACAGATCCGCGAGGCGATCGCCGAAGCCACCAAGCGGGGCAAGCTGCGCCCGAACTCGGTTGACTCGCTGACCGGCGACAACTCCGGCAACAACCTCGGGCCTGGTACGCCGATCATTCATTTCGAGCAGTGGGACGACGACGACGAGATCGAAGTGAAGTTGATCCTGAAGGGCGGCGGCTGCGAGAACATGAACGCGCAGTACTCGCTGCCTACCGAGTTATCGGGTCTCGGCCGCGCCGATCGTTCCATCGAAGGTGTTCGCAAGTGCATCCTGCACGCGGTGTGGCATGCACAAGGTAAGGGGTGTGCGCCCGGTGCGATTGGTGTCTGCGTCGGTGGCGATCGGACCTCGGGATACGTGCACGCGAAAGAGCAGCTGTTCCGCACGCTCGACGATGTGAATCCCGACCCGCGGCTGGCGGAGCTCGAGGCGTCGATCATGGGCGAGGTCAACAAGCTCGGAATTGGCGCGATGGGATTTGGCGGGCGCGTGTCGCTGATTGGCTGCAAAGTGGGCGCACTCAACCGGTTGCCCGCGAGCTTCTTCGTGTCGGTGGCCTACGACTGCTGGGCCTATCGTCGTCTCGGCGTGGTGCTCGACGCGAGGAGCGGTGATATCAAGCGCTGGCTCTATCGCGACGCATCGAGCCCGGTCGTTCACATGGCCGATCAGTCGGGGTTCCCGCGAACGGGACGTGAAGTCGCACTGCGTACGCCAATCACCGAGGAGCAGGTACGTGCGCTCAAGGTTGGCGACGTGGTGTTGCTCTCCGGTCGCGCGTACACCGGTCGTGACGCGGTTCATCACCACCTCATGACGCATGACGCTCCGGTCGACCTTCGTGGCGGTGTGATCTACCACTGCGGACCGGTCGTAGCGAAAGAGGGCAGCGGCTGGCGTGTGACGGCAGCCGGACCGACGACGAGTATTCGCGAGGAGCCGTACCAGGCCGACGTGATTGCTCGCAACGGCGTCCGCATGGTGATCGGCAAAGGCGGAATGGGGGGGAAGACACTGGCGGGGCTGCAGAAGTCCGGCGCCGTGTACCTCAACGCGATCGGTGGTGCGGCTCAGTTCTACGCGCGAACCATCAAGAGCGTGGATGGCGTCTCACTAATGGAGTTCGGAACGCCCGAGGCGATGTGGCACCTCACGATCGAGGAGTTTCCGGCCATTGTCACGATGGACTCGCACGGCAACAGTCTCCACAAGGACGTCGAACAGGAGTCGGCGCAGGCGCTTACCGCGATTGGTGGCTGAGCTGGTTCTGATAAGTCGCGCCCGTGCTGTGAGATACGGAAACACGTGAATCTGCCCACGCTTGCCCGAACCCTTCGCCGGACGCTATAATTTTCCCCAGGAGTCTCACATGATCAACGTGTCCGAAACAGCAGCGTCGAAGATCAACGAGCTGCTCGCGGAAGAGGGAAAGACGGGTAGCGGTCTTCGCGTGTTCGTCCAGGGCGGCGGCTGTTCGGGGTTCCAGTACGGACTGATGATTGAAGAGGGCGGTGGCGCCGGCGACCAGGTCTACGAATCCAACGGTGTGCGTCTCTTCGTTGATCCGGTGAGCATCAGCTATCTCAAGGGCGCCGAAGTGGATTTCGTCGACACGGTGACCGGAGGGGGGTTCACGATCAAGAACCCGAACGCTACGTCAACGTGCGGGTGCGGCCAGTCCTTCAGCGCCTGAGACTACGTTGATCAACGTGTCAAAGGTTCTGAGGACAAGAATGGGGTAGTTAACCTTTGACAGCACTGCCAGATCTCAGCCGGCTGAAGCCCACAGGTGGCAAGCGCTCCAGCAAGCGGGAGCAGATAGTCAACGTCTTCCTGCGACAGGAAGGGCATCTCAGCGCTGACGACCTCGTCGATCTCATACGGCGTGACGATCACCGGATCAGTCGCGCCACCGTCTATCGCACCCTGCAGTGGATGGTTGATGCGGGCATTGCCCGCAAGGTCGACTTTGGCGAAGGGCGGTTCCGGTTCGAGCATTCCTACCGCCAGCCCCGGCACTTCCACCTGATCTGCAAGAGCTGCCATCGTTCGTTCGAGTTCCTCAGCTCGGACATCGAAGCGTTCATCGAGGAGGTGGCGGCCGCCCGCAGCTTCTCGGCATCCCAGAGCGTCGTCCAGATCTATGGGACGTGTGACGAGTGCCGTACGGGCCGATCGTCGATGGCCAGCTCGGAAGGACATACCGATCTCGTATTCGCGCGCGACGCGCTCCGGATTGCGATCGCGACCGAGCGCAGCGGTCTCGACTTCTACACGCGCGCGGCACGCGTGACCAAGGATGCCCGCGGTCGCAAGGTGTTCCATGACCTGGCGATGGAGGAGAAGGAGCATCTTGGCAAGCTCGAGGCGCGCTATGGCGAGCTGCTGCGGCGCGATCCGCAGCTCGAATCGCGGCCGACGTTCCTCTTCTTCAAGGGTGCCGCCAACGGACTGTTCGCCGAGGGCGCCGAGCGGCTCATGCGCGGCGTCAACGATCAGCAGGCGTTGATGATTGGCATTCGATGCGAGCGCGGCTCGCATCGGTTCTTCAAGAAATACGGCGAGCGCTTCGAGGACTCCGAGGGCAAGCAGATCTTCCTGGAGTTCGCCAACGAGGAGCGCGACCATCTCGACCTGCTCATTCGCGAGTACCGCGCGCTGGTGAAGCGCCAGGGGCGCCCGCGCCGGACACGCACCCCCTCCGCGACCGCGACCCGCGCGAGCGCTCGCTGATCAGGCAGCGGTTCCGCACGCCTGCCGCCGGATGACCGACCTTCATATGCACACGACGGCCTCGGATGGCCGTTGTTCTCCACATGAACTGGTCGATCGCGTCGTGGCCGCGGGCATCACGGTCATGGCGGTCACCGACCACGACACGACGGCCTCCGTCGATGAAGTCAAGGCGCTCGCCGTGGCGCGAGGCGTCGAAGGGCACACCGGCATCGAGATCACCGCAGTCGAGGATGGCCGCGACATTCACGTCCTCGGCTACTTCCTGAATCCAGCAGAAGCTCGATTGATCGAGTTCCTCCGCGTGCAGCGTGAGACCCGGGTCGAGCGTGTCCGCACCATCGCGGCGCGACTCGCGGAGCTTGGCGTGCCCATCGACCTGCAGGCACTGCTCGACGACGCGCAACGCAACCTTGGTCGATCCATCGGCCGGCCGCAGGTTGCCCGTGCGCTGAAGCGCGCCGGGCACGTGGCCGACTCGAGGGAAGCGTTCGACCGTTATTTGGGAAATGGTGGTCCCGCCTTCGTGTCGCGTCCTGGCTCGCCGCCTGAGGTCGTGATTGGCATCATTCAGCGGGCAGGCGGGATCGCCTCGCTGGCTCACCCTGGCCGTACTCGCATCGACGCCCGTATCAAGGCGCTCGCCGTTGCCGGTCTCGATGCCCTCGAGGTCTATCACTCGGATCACGATGCCGTCGCGATTGAACGCTATCACCGCATGGCCTCCGAGCTGGGACTCCTCATGACCGGCGGCTCCGACTTCCATGGCGATCCGGGGCATGGCATCGAGCCTGGCACGTCGACGCTGCCGTGGGAGGAATGGCAGCGTCTGAGCGCGGCGCGGCACCGACATGCCGCACGATGACGTGCTCGTTCGATTGCGTGGAGTCTCCAAGGACTACCGGAGTCTGCGGCCGCTGAGGATCGCCGAGCTCGACGTTCCTCCTGGCCGTTCTCTCGCGCTCCTGGGCTTCGATCAAACGATGGCCGAGGTATTGGTCGACCTGATCACCGGTGCGATTCTCCCTGACAGCGGGGAAGTCATCGCGTTCGGAAAGGCGACGTCATCGATCGCCGGGCCTGACGCGTGGCTCACGACACTCGACCTGTTCGGTCTGCTTACCGATCGCGCCGTGCTCGTCGAACAGTTCACCGTCGAGCAGAACCTCGCGTTGCCGATGTCGATCACCGTTGAAGACATGTCTGCCGACGTGCGATCGCGGGTTGCGGAGCTCGCAGACGAAATCGGCCTCGCCAACGATCTTCAGCGCCAGGCCGGTGTGCTGCCGCCGCATCAGCGCGCACGTATCCGTCTTGGTCGCGCGCTTGCGCTCGCTCCGCGAGTCTTGATTGCCGAACATCCCAACGCCACGCTCTCGAGCGAAGACGCGTCAGCGTTTGCCGCCGATATTGCGCGGATTGTCGATGCGAGAGGGATCGCCAGCGTGATCGTGACCGCCGATCCCGGATTCGCACGCGCGGTGGCCAGAGAAGTACTGACACTCGAGCCGGGCACGGGTGTACTGAAACCGGCGTCTGCATGGCGTCGTTGGTTTTCGTGACGTGAGGAGGAAGTGGAAGTGGAAGTCGACGGGAGTCGGTCACCCCGGCCCCGTCCCGGGGCCGGGCGACGGCCGGAGGCTAACCCTCAATCAATCGAACGTCCCCGGCGCGGGGGCCTTTGGTAGATTCCTCCGCCGTGAACTCGACGCGCTGCCCTTCGCGAAGCAGCTCGAATACCGCTTGCCGCACGGCGCTGCGGTGGAAGAAGTGTTCGATCCCGCCCTCGTCGCGAA
>JALDXQ010000089.1:0-29490 GCA_032156805.1 Acidobacteriota bacterium | reverse complement strand
GCTCACAGCCGTGGCCCACACGCTGCCATATGACCTTCAGTTGGTGCAGGAACACGAACAGGGCAAGTCTCTTTCGCGCACGCGGTGGCCGTATGCAACCGTGCCGACGCTGGTCATGGATGGAGGGAAGAGCCCGGCCTGGATGCGCAATGCGATGAGGGCACTGACCGACGTGTTGCCGAACGCCACGTATCGGACGCTGCCCGGTCAGACGCACATAATCAAGGCTCACGCCCACGTCCAGCCGGTGGTGGAGTTCGTTCGGCAACCCACGGTTCGTCCCAGCGAGATCTGAAGGCTGTCGATTTGCGCCTTCCGGTTTCGACTATAAGTAAAGGCAACCGATGACTTTCCTCACCGACCTCCGATTCGCCTTCCGCTCGTTGCTCAGAGCCCGCGGTCTGACCATCACGGTCGTGCTCACGCTGGCGCTCGGCATTGGTGCCAATGCCGCCATTTTCAGCGTCGTCCGCGGAGTCCTCCTCAAACCACTGACCAACCGTGATGAAGATCGCTTGATCTACATCCGGCAGAGCGCACTCGGGCTGACCACGCCGAATACGACCTTTTCGGTGCCGGAGATCGATGACCTTCGGGCGCGCGTGAAGTCGGTGGCGGCTTTCGGCGACTTCTCCACGATCGCCTTCACGATGATCGGCCTTGGCGAACCGCGCGTCGTGAGCGCTGGTGTGGTCAGCGGGTCCTATTTCGACGTGATGGGGCTCCGCCCGGTACTGGGTCGGTTGATCAGTGCCTCAGACGATGGGCCCGAGGCGGCCGGCGTTGTCGTCCTCACCCATCGTTTCTGGACCACCGAATTCAAGAGCGATCCTTCGGTCATTGGCAAGACCGTCCGGCTTGATTCACGGGTCGCTACGGTCGTCGGCGTCCTCGAGCCGGCGGTGCCCTACCCGACCGAGACCGAGATCATCGCGAACGTCGTGACCAGCCCCCACCATCTGTCGGCGACGATGGTCACCGGTCGCGTGCATCGGATGACGGAACTGTTCGGCCGCCTGGCGCCGGGCGCCAACGTCGACACGGCGCGCGCAGATCTGCGCGCCGCACACGGCGCGATCCTGCGCGAGTATCCCGAGGTCTATTCGGCCAAGGCCGACTATCGCATCGATGCCGTACAGCTGCGCGATCAGATCACTGCACCCGCGCGGACGGTTCTTCTGATCCTGCTGGCGGCTTCGGCGCTCGTCTTCGTCATCGCGTGCTCGAACGTGGCCAATTTGATCCTGGCACGATCGGTACGGCGCGAAGGGGAATTGGCCGTGCGCGCGGCACTCGGTGCGCGGGCGAGCGCGCTGCGGCGCACGCTTCTCGCCGAGAGCCTGCTCCTCTGCGGCACGGGAGCTGTGCTGGGGGTCCTCATGGCCCGCCCGATGGTCGCGATCCTGTCGCAGTACGCCGCGCGTTTCTCCGTTCGTGCGCTGGACGTCACGGTGGATTCGAGCCTGCTCGGGATCGGCGTTGTTCTCGCCCTCGTCGCCGCGATCCTTCTGGCCTTTGTACCGCGGTTGCCCTCCTCCGAATCATCGAGCGGCTTCGGCCTCTCGAATGGCAGCGCCCGGCTGACGACTGGGACGAACCGGCGGCTGCAGCTCTTCGCTGTGCTGCAGATCGCGGCATCGTTCGTCCTGCTCGCCGGGGCCGGAATGCTGTTGACGACGCTACTCGAGTTGCAGACGACGCAGCTGCGACTGAACACGAGCAACGTGCTCGCGCTGCATGTGCCCGTGATCTCCGGGCGCGAGCCGGCACAGATCGCCTCCTTCTACCGCGAGGCCCTGCGCCGCATCTCGGCGCTGCCCGGTGTCGAACGCGTCGCGGTTGGCACTCTGGTGCCCTGGCGCGATGCCGGCGGCTTCGGGCCGGGTTTTCAGTTCATGGTCGAGGGCTATGCCAAGGTCGATGGTGAAGAGGATCCTCGCGGACGTTATCGTACGGTCTCGCCGGGATTCTTTTCGACTCTCGGAGTACCGCTCATCGCGGGGCGCGATTTCAACGAGTCGGATCGACGGGATGCCGAGAAAGTCGTGATCGTGAGTCAGAGCCTGGCACAGCGGATGTTCCCAAACCA
Source organism: Acidobacteriota bacterium (assembly GCA_032156805.1). Classification (GTDB taxonomy): domain Bacteria; phylum Acidobacteriota; class Vicinamibacteria; order Vicinamibacterales; family UBA2999; genus Gp6-AA40. The sequence continues at coordinate 27,401 of JALDXQ010000089.1, read as the reverse complement.
GGATGCCGTCAACCGTCAGCTGACGTGGACCGACCCGGTCATGAAGTTCATCCCTGTCAGTCCGGAACCCAGACGTATCGTCGGCGTCGTGGCTGACATCGATGATGAGAACGTCGTCCCTGGTCCGGCGGTGACCGTCTATCACCCGGTGGAACAGGAGGTCGGCGGCGGGCGTCTGTTCGTGCACGCGCGCAGCGATCCATACGCTCTCGTACCACCGATCACTCGCGTCATTCGCGAGCTCTCCGCTGATCAGCCGGTCGAGAGGGCCGCAACGCTCGACGATGTCCGCGCCGAGGTGCTAGCGCCGAATCGATTGAACGCCCTCGTCTTCGGCGGGTTTGCGGGTGTCGCGATGCTGATTGCCGTGGTCGGTGTGGCGGGTGTCCTCGCGTTCTCGGTGAGCGCTCGCACACGGGAGTTCGGCATCCGACTCGCTATCGGTTCCCAACCGAAGACGCTTCTGGCGCGAGTGCTCAAGGAGGGTGCAACCATTGCCGCGATCGGCATCGTTGCAGGCATTGCCGGAGGCTTCCTGTTGGCTCGCGCCGCCGGCAGCTACATCAGCGATGTCAGCCTGCCCGGGGTTGTACCGACGCTGGGCGCAGCCCTCGTTCTCGTGGTCGCGGCATTGCTCGCGTCGCTCATGCCGGCCGCGCGCGCGTCGCGTGTGGATGTGATCGACGCGTTACGCCCGGAGTAGTCACGATAATGACCGAGGCGCCGGAGGCCTGACGCCGCGTCGATATCCAGCCGATAAGTAAGACGTGCGGCCCTACGCTCAATTGTTGTGGGCTTTGACGGCCCTCTTTGCCATTCGCGTCATTTCCCAGCCGCTTGCGTTGGTGATTGATTTCAAGTGGCTACCCAGATTCGAGTCGTGGCATAGCGGCGTGCTGCCGTACCCTCTTCTCGTGGCCGCTCAACTTTTCATCCTGGCTTGGCTCGCGATCATCGCGCACCGAGTCTCACACAACACGGTGAAGCCAAACCGGACATCCGGCAGGTTCTTGATGGCGATCGGAGCCGTCTACGCCGCGACGATGGTGACGCGGCTGGTTCTCGGAGCAACCGTGCTGCGCGACGACAGGTGGTTCGCCAGCCCGGTACCCACGATCTTTCACCTTGGTCTGGCGAGTTACTTGTTCACGTTCGGACACCTACATGCTCGCCATGGCTAGGATGCTGCCGTCGATCCATTATCCGGCGACCGTGATTGGGGCGTTCTCGTTGTTCGCCGGCCTTCAGGCGGCGTCCATGCCTCTCGTCGTCAGCACATACGTTCCCGTGCTCGCAGTCGCCGCCATAGTTACGTGGCTGGAGCTGCGGCAACCGAATCGTGAGGCGTGGCGTCCGACCACGGGTGAAATCAGGACCGACTTGATCTTCATGGTCGTTGTGCAGCTGTCGCTACCGCCGCTGCTGGGTTTCCTGTTCGCGTACGGACTCGTCGAGCCCGCCCGGTCACTGAACCTGCCTACCACTCGCCTATGGCCACACCACTGGCCAATCTGGATCCAGGCGGTCCTCATGGTGCTGGCAGTCGACTTCCTGCGCTACTGGCTGCATCGGGCCGCGCACGAGAGTGACTGGTTGTGGCGACTCCACTCCGTGCATCACTCTGTCGAGCAGCTGTACTGGCTCAACACCGCGCGCTTCCACCCGATAGAGAAGTCACTGCAGATGTGTCTCGACAGCCTTCCGTTCCTGCTCATGGGTGTGGATGCCACTGTCCTCGCGCTCTACTACCTCGCGTACGCCACCAATGGGTTCTTCCAACACTGCAACATCCGCCTGCGCTACGGTTTCCTCAACTACATCGTGGGAAGCGCTGAAACGCACCGGTGGCACCATTCGCGTGAGCCACGCGAATCCAACGCGAACTACGGCAACACCGTTATCGTGTGGGACCTGCTCTTTGGCACATGGTTCCTGCCGCGCGACAGGAACGTCGATGCCCTGGGCCTCAAAGACGCGGGCTACCCGCGTGGGTTTCTTGGTCTGATGAACGCGCCGTTCCGCCGGTAAAGCGCCGGTCCAACCATGCAGGCGATGGTGAGGCGGGTGGCCATGCAGTTCTACAGACATCGCCACTGGCGGCCTGTCGAACAACAGGCCGGGCGACCGGACCTCGCGCAGACCGAGGTGTTGCGCTCGATCCTGTCCGCCAATCGCGAGACAACGTTTGGGCGGGAACACGGGTTCGCCGACATCGCATGCGCCCGGCTGTTTCGCGACCGCGTGCCAACGCAGCAGTACGAGACACTGCGGCCCTACATTGAACGGCAGCGGTGCACCGGCGAAGCTGCGTTGACGGCGGAGGCGCCGCTGTTCTACGCGCAGACGAGCGGAACAACTGGTACACCGAAATATGTTCCGATCACCCCGACCTCTCTCGCGACGCATCGCGCCGATCAGGCACTCTTCTCATACCTTCAATTCAGGGCGTGCCCGACAGCGTTTCGAGGCATGGCCATGGGCGTCATGGGCGCCGCCGTCGAGGGCCGCCTCGACTCGGGCCACGCCGTCGGCTCCGTCTCAGGGCATCTGTACGCGTCGCTGCCCCGGTTCCTTCAGTCACGCTTCGTGGTGCCACCCGCCGTTTCGGCTATCGCGAACTATGACCTGAAGTACAAAATCATCCTGCACCTCGCGCTCGCGCAACCCCGCATCACCTATATCGGGTCGCCAAACCCATCGACATTCCTCCGCCTGCTCGACGTGGTGAACGCACATCGCGAGACACTGCTGCGCTCGTTGGCCACGGGCCGGTCCAACTTTGTCGCGGAGCTCGAGCCCTCTCTTCGCGCGATCCTGGAGAGTCGAATGCCCGCGATGCCGGAGCGCGCCGCGCAGCTGGAGAAGCTGCACGAGCTGACCTACGCCAACGTCTGGCCCGAGGTGAAACTGCTGACCACGTGGACGGGCGGAAGTTGTGGCATCGCACTCGGCGCCCTTCGGAACAAACTTCCAGCCGGCGCGCTCGTAATGGAACTGGGCTATCAGGCGACCGAAATGCGCGGCACGATCCCGCTCGAGGCCGAAACGTCCGGCGGCCTGCCACCCCTCCACCACACTTACTTTGAGTTCGTGGAGCAGTCCGCCTGGGATCGGGAGCGACCCGAGTTCCTGACGCTCGATCAGCTCGAACACGGGCGTCAGTACTACGTGCTGATTACCTCCGCGGCCGGGCTTTATCGATACTTCATGAATGATCTGGTGGCGGTCACGGGGTTCTTTCGCAAGACCCCGCTGCTTCGCTTCGTCCAGAAGGGCAAAGGCGTCACCAGCCTGACCGGCGAGAAGCTGTACGAAGCTCAAGTCATCGACGCGGTCCAGAGGGAGTTCCTTCGGTGTGGAGTGACTCCCAGCTTCTTCGTCATGATCGCCCACGATGAGACGATGTCCTACCGTCTGCTCGTCGAAGCACCGGCTGCATTGCTCGAGTCGAGCACGATCGGACAGGCCGTCGACCGGCGCCTTAGCGAGCTCAACATCGAGTACAGCGCCAAGCGTGACAGCGGACGTCTGGCTCCATTGACGCTCGCGTGGTTGCGAGCAGGCGCGCGGGAGGCTTACAAGGCCGCCGCTGTCAACGCCGGTCAACGCGAGGGTCAGCTGAAGCCTCCGGTTCTCTTGCATCGCAAAGACTTGCTTATCGACTTCGACCAATTCATCGCGTGAATCGATGCACCTCGAGCACCTTGCGCTGAGCGAGCTCCACATCCCATTCAAAACTACCTTTCGGCATGCAGCGGCCGAGCGAAGTCAGACTGCGAGCGTGTGGGTCGAGGCGCGGTCGGAGGGTTTGGTCGGGTATGGCGAGTCGTGTCCGAGGCCCTATGTGACCGGGGAGACGAACGAGTCTGCCCGCTCGTTCTTCGCCATTCACCGCGAGTCTCTCTGCCGGGATATCGTGGACCTCGAGTCGCTGCGAGGATGGATGGCCACTCACATCACGGCCATTGACCGCAACCCGGCTGCCTGGTGCGCAGTAGAACTGGCGCTGCTCGATCTGCTCGGCAAGTGCACCGGGCAGACGGTCGAATCACTGCTCTCGCTGCCCGCTCTGGCTGGGCCCTTTCACTACACCGCAATCCTGGGGGACTCCAGCGAGGCCGCCTTCTCTGCAACCGCGCACGCGTATCGCCGCATGGGGTTCACTGACTTCAAGGTGAAGCTATCTGGCGATCTCGAGCGCGACCGCCAAAAGCTCGCCGTACTCGATGACATCGACTCGACCCTCCGTATACGCGTCGACGCCAACAACCTGTGGCAGGAAGCCGACGTAGCGGTGGCGTACCTGGAAAGCCTGGGACGATCGCTGACGGGAATCGAGGAGCCGCTGACGTCGAAGCAATACGCCGTCCTCGGTCGGCTGTCTGAGGCGCTCGGTTGTCCAGTCATTCTCGATGAGAGTCTCGTCTCTGTCGAACAGGTCGGCCTCCTCGAAGCAACACCCGATCGATGGGTGGTCAACGTTCGGGTCTCGAAGATGGGTGGTCTCTTGCGTTCGCTCGATGTCGTATCGGCCTGCCGCGCCCGGGGCGTCCCTCTCATTGTCGGCGCGCAGGTCGGTGAGACGAGTGTGCTGACTCGCGCTGCGCTCACGGTGGCGCAAGTAGCCAGGCCTCATCTGCTCGCGCAGGAAGGGGCATTCGGAACCTTCCTGCTGGAGCGCGACGTATGCGACCCGCCACTGATGTTCGGCGCCGGCGGAGTACTCAACCCAGCGACTTACCGATTGCTGGACATGGCCGGGTTTGGTCTGCCCGTCTCGAGAGTAGAGAAACCGGAGTGATTACGTTCGCACTCATTACGGTGCGAACGGGAAGCCACCAAAAAAGACGAATGCCGCGATAAACGTCACGACGATATTGAACGCCTGGCCACCCAGGAAGGCGACGGCCGGGCGGCCGCCATCTGTGGTGACCAGACTTCCCAGTGATGTCTCGAGGCCGATCGACACGAACGCCATCGCGAAGAGTGTCGTCCGGACTGCCGTCAGTGGTCCGCGTGTATCGGCCACCGCCGCGTCACTCAACAGCCACGAAAACGCGATCGACGCGACGAGGAATCCAAAGACAAACTTCGGGAACCGATCCCAGATCACGGAGAGGCTTGTTCGTGGCGCGTCCTGTTCGGCAGCCGCGCCTGACTTGCGATTGACGGTCCACCAGACGGTCAGCAGAAACGCCGCGACACCGATCAACGCGTTCTGCGACAATTTGACGACAACTGCGGCGTCGCGCGCCGCATCGCTGATCAACTCGCCTCCCGCCACCACCGCGGCGCTCGTGTCGAGCGTTCCGCCGAGCCACGCACCGGCGACGACGTCCGGCATGCCCACGACTCTTGCGATCCACGGCATGAGGACCATCATCGGCATCGCCACGACCAGCACGAGGGACGTCACGTACGAGAGCTTCTTGCGATCGCCTTGAATGGCGCCGCAGGTCGCGATTGCCGCGGACACACCGCAGATCGACACCGCGCTCGCCATCATCGTCGCGAACTCATCATCCACGCGCAGCCGTTTGGCCAGCCAGAAGGCAAATGTCCACACGCTCAGGACCACGACGAGGGCCTGCGCGATGCCGAGGAATCCTGCGCGCAGGATGTCGTCCACCAGGATTCCTGCGCCCAGCACGACGAGGCCGGTCTTGATGTAGTACTCCGTGCGAACGGCTTCACGCAGCCAGGTCGGCACTGTCACCGTGTGGTTCACGACCAGGCCGATGATCAATGCGAAGACGACGTACTCGAGGCTCCACGCTGAGACCATCGGAAGCGCCGCAATGGCCTGCGCGAGCCACGCCAGCGCCGCCAAGAGGAGCACGCCGGGGAGAAATCGCGTCAACCTGGAGCCGAGGACTGCAGCACCGGCGGTCAGGGGTACCAGGACGAGCAGAGCGACCTGAACCGGATCCGTCGACCGCACACCGACGAGCGCAAGCGCGATAAGGGATGCGCCAACGAGGACAGAGAGCCAGTCCTCGCTGATGAGAGGCGGGCGTTCCGACACCGTTTCGCGCGGCGCATCGGTAATCCCGGCAGTGTGGGTGGCGCTCGTCTGCATGGGCGAGAGATTACTCCCGATCACCCTGCCGAGCACAGCCCGGGTTCTTCGTCCTTGGTTCTTCGTGCTTAGTTCTTCGTCCTTCGTTCCCTCGTCATGCTGCAGATTCCGCGCGTTCTGCGTCCCTCCAGCGGAACTGGAGGACCAGGCCGCTCACGCTCAGGACGTCACCGTCCTGCAGGTCGTGACGGTTTTCGAGACGCCGGTCGTTGACGAGCGGCTTTCCTCCTAGTGCGGTCGCGATATACGTGTTGCCGCTTCGGGCAATGGCCACGGCGACCGAGGGCTTGAACCACCCGTGCAGGCGCACGAGCGCTGTGTCCGAGCGCCCGATGAGCGAGGTATGGGCGCCGAGATCGTACTCGTCTTGTTCAGCGCGACCCGAGATGACACGAAGGACGCCGACTCGCGGCGCCGGCGCTGTCGACGCAGCCGGGCGTGTGTTGATCGGCCGGGCCGCTTCGAGGCGCGCGGTTTCGAGTGTCGCGCGCAGCGCACGGTGCTGCTTGGTGTCGAGGTATACCGTGTCGCCAAGTCCTTCCATCGGCGTCGTGGTCAGCGGCGGCTCTGCAGCCGAGGAGCGGTCGAACACGAGCTGGTGCTTGCCGACCAGCACCTCGTCGCCATGCTGCAGGATCTGGCGCGTGATGGGCCGGCCGTTGATGAAGGTGCCGTTGGTGCTGTGCAGATCCTCGAGGATCGCCTGGTTGCCATCCAGATACACGCGGGCATGATGACCCGACACGGCGGGGTTATCGATGATCACCGCGTTGTCCGGGAGGCGCCCGATTGTCACACCCGTTCCGAGGGCGTATTCCTTCAGGACGATCCCTTCAAACTGGAGCGTTAGCTTCGACATCGTGTCCTCGTCTCCCTGGCACCTGCGGCCGGAGTGTCTTCTTCAAATGACCGCCGACCCCATTGACGAACCGGCGCCACCATCCGCCGGTTACTTTCACCACCACCACAGTGATGTTGTCCGCGCCGCCGTTCTCGTTGGCGGCCGCAATCAGGTGGTCGCAGATCTGCTGCGGCTCCTGAAACGTCCGAATGGCCTTCTCCATCTCCGCTTCCGGAACCATGCGGGTCAGACCATCGCTGCACAGCAGCACGTAATCCCCGGACTGGACCGGCACCTCCGTGACGTCGACGTCGACGGCCGGCTCGCGGCCCAGCACGCGTACGAGCGCGTTCTGCTGCTCGATCGGGAGTCGCCTCCCCTCGTCGATCAGCCCGGCCTCGAGGTGGGCTTCGATCAGCGAGTGATCACGCGTGAGCGGCTCGAGGCGGCCGTCGTGCCACAGATACGCGCGGCTGTCTCCAACGTGCGCCACGCCGGCAATCTGCTCTCGAATCCACGCACCGACCACTGTCGTGCCCATGCCGGCCTGACGCGGATCCTTCTGCGCCTGGCCGTAGATGAACTCGTTCGACTGACGCACCGCATCGAGCAGGCGCGTCGTATGCGGCAGGAAAGGCGACGACGACCCGGGATCGCCGCCATTCTGATGGCCGTTGGTGAGCTGGCGCGCAATGGCCTGAATCGCCAACTCGCTCGCCACTTCCCCTGCTGGTGCGCCACCCATGCCGTCGCATACGACAAACAGGCCTTCTTTGGCCCGTGACATATAGGCGTCCTCGTTCTGAGGGCGGACCCGTCCCGTATCGGTCCGCGCACCAACTCGCAGCCGCATTGCTCTCTTCCGGTTTCAAGCCGTACGCCGGGGAACGATCAGTGCTGAAGTGCGCGGTGCAGGGAAGTTGCGTCGTGCGGGAGGTCCTCAACCCTCATCACTCGTCGATGCGATGAGCGGTTTTTGTTCGACGCCTTACAGAAGCGTCAGTCTTTCTCTTTGGGCAATTCGAGGAAGTTCGGAGTGTGACCGGTTCGTTCCTCGAGAGCGAGCAGCACGCGCTTGAGCAGCACCTCGTCGAACCGCATCGACACGAACTGCTCCTCGGTGCTCGTCCGAAGCGCGATCCAGTCACGCGAGACCTGAATGCCAAGCCTGCTCAGGGTGCCGCCCGCGCGCGCGACTGGTGCCGGTCCCTGCGGCGAGTTCCAAAGCGGATCGCGGCCGCGCGACACGCTGATGGCCAGCACGCGCCCGTAAGGGAACGAACACAGGGGTTCGGCCGGGTTGTTGGTCGGGATGATCGTGATCTTGCCGTCACCCATCAGAAGCTGCGCGCCCTGTTCCTTCGACTTGCGCGTGCCAACCAGGGCGCGCGTCTCGAACACGAGGATCGGATCCGATTCGATGGTCGGCCGCGTCACACGCCGCTCAATGGGCGGTGGTTCCGGCACCTCGACTGGCGCGACCGGTTCCGCAGGCGGCGGTGGTGCACTGGCAACAACAGGAGCGCGGTTCACCACGGGGCGCGGGGCCACCGGTGTGGCGGTCACGACCGGTGCGGTTTCATCTGCCGAAGGCTGCACGGGTGCAACGGCACGAACGTCATCGCGCTGCGGTGTCTGAGCAACGACAGCCTCGACCGGCGGCGCCGATTCGAATGCTGGCGACGGCATCGTCTGCGCAACCGTCGGCGCTGTCGGCTCGATCGCCGCCTCCGTCGCATCGCCTCGGAACATCATGTAGCCAACAACGACGACGCCAATCGCGACCGCCGCTGCCGCCGCCTGTGCCCAGACGTTGCGACGCCGTACCGGCGTTGGCGCTGATGCTGTCGGGCGATCGATCACGACGGGCGGCACCGAGCTCACGGCGGGGAGCTCCTGCGACAGATCCAGCGTGCTGGTGATCGCCGGGGCAGGCACCATCGCCTCGCGACCACTGACCGCGAACGTCTTCGCGAGATCCGCCACCGCCAACGGGCCCGTCGCGCGTGACAGTGCCTCGCGGAATTCCTCTGCAGACTGGAAGCGGTCGCTCTGCGTCTTCGCCAGGGCGCGCTGAATGATCGCCTCGCACCAGTCGGGTAACCCGCCACGATGTGCGCAGAGTGGAATCGGCGTGTCGCGGATCTGCCGCTGCAGCATCCCGAGCGCCGTGTCGGCCGCGAACGGCAACGCGCCAGTCAGCAGCCGATAGAAGAGCACGCCAACGGAGTAGAGATCGGAACGTCCGTCGACCTCCTCGCCAAGCACCTGCTCGGGGGACATGTACGCCGGCGTTCCCATCAGGCGGAAATCAACCGTCTTCTGCTCGGCACCGAGGACGCGGGCGATGCCGAAGTCCATGATCTTGATCGAGCCTTCGTCAGTGACCATGACGTTGGCCGGCTTGACGTCGCGATGCACGACGCCAGCGCGGTGCGCGTGCTCGAGTGCCGACAGGATCTGGTCGATGATGTAGGCCGTTCGCTCCGGCGAGAGCGCACCCAGGCGTTCTGACAGCTTGTCGAGCGACTCGCCGCGCACGAACTCCATCACCATGAGGAGGTCGCCGTCAGCACGGAACAGCTCGAAGATCGTGGCGATCTGCGGGTGGTTCAGTCGTGCAAGGATCGTCGCTTCGGCGCGGAAGCGCGACATGACTTCCGTGTTGGCGAGATCCGGGTTCAGGGTCTTGACGGCGACGTCGCGATGCAGCGTCTCGTCTACCGCTTTGTAGACGACGCCCGCGCCACCTCGCCCGAGTTGGCCAACGATCCGGTACTTGCCGATGGTCCTGCCAATCATGTCGGTCCCGTGCAACGAGGAAGACGTTTCCTTCACACCTCGCGCGGAAGTGCGCGCTACAGCGCACCGCGACGCACCCGGCTCGTCTGGAGCCTCTAGCTGCTTTCGGACTGACGTGGAAGAGGCGATAGAGTGATAATCGCGGCTTCGCCGACTGACATGAAACTGCATGCTCCGACGATCGCGGCGGCTCTGTTCCTCCTCGTCACGTCGGCGGCGGGCGCACAACGAGGTGGTTCCACGCCCGGACCCAGAGAGGTGCACGTCACCGCGATCGCTGGCATCGTGGCGGCAGGGTCCACGTGGACAGTTGCATGGCAGGGATCCGACAACGCCGACGGCCTCGTTGGCGCCACGGATGGCGGTCTGCTCTTCGCGCAGGAACAGCCGCGGCGAATCAGCCGCCTCGATGCGATGGATCGCGTGTCCGTGGTCCTGGAGAACACACGCGGCGTTGGCTCGATCGGCATCGATTCGAAAGGCCGCATCGTCGGCGTCGAACGCACCTGCACCGATCCGGGCGGGCGGCCCGAGCCGTGCACGGAGGCGACGGCGGTGAGCGTACTGGCGCCGGCGCGCATCGTGTTGGCCGATCGGTTCGAGGGCAAGCCGCTCGGGCGGCTCAACGACCTGGTCGTCGATGCGAAAGGGAGCGTCTACTTCACGGTTGGCGGTGCGTACTCCGTGGCGCCAGGCGGCGCGGTGATGAGCCTGGGTGACGACATCCGTGCGAACGGCATCATGCTGAGCCGCGATGACAAGATCGTCTACGTGACCAACGGCAATGCGATCCTGGCGTTCGACATCCTGCCCGATGGCCGCGTCACCAACCGGCGCGCGTTCGCGACGCTCGAAGCTGGCGGCAACGGGGACGGCATGGCCATCGACAACGAGGGGCGACTGTACGTCACGTCAGCGCCTGGTGTGCAGGTTTTTGCGACCGACGGCCGATACCTCGGTCTCATTCCAACGCCGCGCAACGCGATCAGCGTCGCCTTCGCGGGGCCGGACAAACGAACGCTCTATGTCGTGGGGAGCGGCGCACGTGGACCCGATGGCCAGGAATTCACGACGCCCGACGGCGTGAGAAACAACGCGAAGACGATCTACCGGCTCGCGATGGAGACGGCTGGCTTCCCGGGTCGAGCGAAGTAGCCTTGCTGGTCAGCTCACAGGGTTCGGTCGCGCCAGTCTGACCAGCTCCGGCGCTGCGAGCCGGGAACCTTTATACGCGGTGACGTTGCCGAACCGGAGACCGCGCTCCCAGTCGGCGCGCGCCTCGCTGATTTCATCGGGGGTGCGAGCCACGAAGTTCCACCACATCAGAATCGCTTCCGGGAATGGCGGGCCTCCGATGAGCAGGAGCCGCGCGCCGCTCTGACTCGCAAACGCAACGTCAGTGCGCTGCGTGCCGAGATAGTAGAGCACGCGTTCGCGCAGCGATTGACCGTCGAGGCGACACTCACCCGTCAGGATGAGCACGCCGTACTCGAAGTCAGGACGCAGGGGAATGTTCAACGTCTCGTCACGATGAACCTGCAGGTCGGCGCCAGCCAGATCGGAGAAGTGCTCGGCTGGCGATGCTGTCTCTGCAACACCACCCGAGAACACCCGGACGATCCCGCCACGTGGTTCGAGCAGCGGAACAGCGGGCACGTGCTGGAACGTCGCTGCACGATGCCGGTCGCGATCGAGCAGCGCCGTCCACAGCTGCACGCCATTCAATCGTCCCGAGTTGTCCGTGGGCGTTCGCTCTGCATGAGCGATGGCATGGCCCGATGTCATCACGTTCACGCCGCCGGGGCGCAGAACCGCTTCCTGCCCAAGGCTGTCGTCGTGCACCACCTCGCCCTCGAGCAGCCACGTCACGGTCTGCAGGCCCATGTGCGGGTGCGGGGCGACATCCATTGGCGTCCCCTCGGTGAACGACAGCGGGCCGAAGCGATCGAGAAAGCACCAGGGGCCAATCATGCGGCGCCCTTTCACGGGCAACGCACGCAAGATGCGCAGCGTGCCGAGCGCGATCTCGTAGTTCGCGTATTCATCGAGCCGGCGTTCGGGCGCGCCAAGCGCCACCAGCGACTCCGCCGCGACAGCTGGCTTCGTCATTGAAAACAGTCTACCGGGGCGCCGCTCGGAGAAGCGGAGTTTTTCAGCGCAGGGACACCGGAATCCCGCGTAAACGATCGGCCGAATTACAATGCGGCATGCCTGTTCGCCGTCATACCGCTACTTTCGTCGGTCTTCTTCTGATCTCTTCCGCCCTTCTCAGTGCGTGCTCGCGTCCGGCTTCGACACCGTCTATCCCCAGGACAGCCGACGGCAAGCCGGATCTGCAGGGGATCTGGCAGGTCCGCAATCGTGCCGCGGCCGATCTCGAGGATCACGTCGCGCGTCACGGTCTCCCGGCCGGAAAAGGCGTCGTGCAGGGCGGCCCGATTCCGTATCAACCCTGGGCGGCAACGAAGAAACTCGAGAACGCCAAAACCAGGCTGACCGCCGACCCGCTGGCCAACTGTTACATGCCCGGCGTGCCGCGCATCATGTACATGGAATTCCCCTTTCAAATCTTCCAGACGCCCGACCACATCGCACTGACCTTCGAGTGGTCGCAGGTGCACAGGACGATCTACACGAACGGGGCACCGCACCCAGATGGAATCGACTTCTGGATGGGTGATTCCCGCGGCCGCTGGGAAGGAGACACGCTGGTCGTCGACGTGAAGAACCACAACGGCCGCACGTGGCTCGACATGGCCGGCAACTTTCACAGCGAGGGACTGCACCTGGTCGAGCGCTACACGATGCGTGACCCCAATACCATCACCTACGAGGTCACGTTCGAAGACCCGAAGGTCTTCACGCGGCCGTGGACGATCACCATGCCGCTGCATCGCCAGACCGAAGCGGATCGCATCTTCGAGTACCAGTGCCAGGCCGAGGCCGAAGAGGCAAACGGTGCGTTCGAACCGGAAGCGAGAACCTGGTATCCCGGACCGTCTGTCCCCGTGGAGATTCCTGCCGAATGGAAGGATGTGCAGACGCCCTGGAAGGCGCCGGCGCCCAAAGGCGAGATCAAGCGGATGGCCGACGGCAAGCCGGACTTGCAGGGCTACTTCATGCCGGATGGCGGCGGCGCCAACTACGGACTGGGCAAGCACGAACAGGACTTCCTGACGCCGGGAGGCCGCGGGGTGATCGTCGATCCGCCGGATCTGATCCTCCCGATGCAGGAGTGGGCGAAAGTTGAGAACGAGAGCCGCAAGAGACCCGAACGCGGTTATGACGATCCAACGGCTCACTGCTTCGTGGCAGGCGTCCCGCGCTCGATGTACGTGCCTTCTCCCCTGCAGATCCTTCAGCCACCCGGGTACGTCGTCATCCTGCACGAGCGCATGTCGTGGCGAACGATTCCGCTCGACGGCCGACCGCACCTGCCCGACCATCTGCGGTTGTGGCAGGGTGATTCGGTCGGGCGCTGGGAGGGCGATACGCTGATCGTCGAGACCGCGAATCTCAACGGGAAGACGTGGCTGAATGAAGTCGGAGAGATCGTCAGCCACGCCGAGCGTGTCGTCGAACGGTTCACGCCGATCGACGCGAACACGATCCACTACGAGGCGACCGTGTCGGACCCGCTCGTCTACACACGCCCATGGACGATCGCGTTCCCGCTGAACAGGCAGGAGAGCGAGCTCCTGGAAGTGGCGTGTCACGAGGACAACCAGGATCTGGAACACTTGAAGGACATCCGCGACGAGGCCCGCGCGAAGGCCAGGGGTCAGAGCTGACAGACGTCGTGTCCGCCTTCAGGCCAGCGTTCGTAGTGTCCGGCTTCAGCCGGACGGGGGGAGGCTAGTTCGATGAACGTTTTCCGGTTATCAGGGATTCTCGCCATCATCGCGCTGACCGTCATACCGGTTGCCGCACATCATTCGTTTTCGGCCGAGTACGACGACAAGAAGCCGCTCAAACTCAAGGGCAAGGTCGTCGAAATGAAGTGGGCCAATCCGCACGCATGGATCTACATCGAGGTCGTCGGGAAAACCGGCAAACCCGAAAAATGGGCGTGGGAAACCGGCGGCGCCAACGCCCTCTATCGGCGTGGGTGGAGGAAAGAGGATCTGGCCGCCGGCACGGTCCTCGTCATTGACGGCTTCCAGGCGCGCAACGGAAGCAACACGGCCAACGCGACGAGCATCACATTCGAGGACGGCAAGCGGCTCTTCGCCGGCTCCTCGAACCAGAACGCGCCCCAGAAGTAAGGGTTCACGAGGCGGGCCACACAAGGTCCGCCCGCCTCCTCCTCCCCGTCCAGCATCAGTGTTTCCTTGGCAAATCGGTAGAGTTGCACCTAGAACTCTACTTAGGTTTTACTCTACATAGCCATGACGATCACCTTCTCCACAACGCTGGTGCTCGAAGCCCTGGCGCGCGGCTACCACTACGGGTTCGACATCATGGATGCGACGAATCTCCCGAGCGGAACCGTCTATCCAATCCTTCGCCGTCTCGAACGCGAGGAAATGGTGACCTCGGAGTGGGAAGCTGAAGGCGTCGCGCAGTCCGAGCAGCGACCTCCCCGCCGCTATTACAGCCTCACCAGCGAGGGCCAGAGGGTCTTCGAGCAGACGGCAAAGCGCTATCGCGCTGCCGGCGCCATCACACCACGCGAGGCGCGCGGCCTGCGCCCCCGCCAGGCACGAGGTTAGCCATGACCGCTCCACATCGCGACCCCTTTGCGGTGCGATTGTCGATGGCGCTCCTGCGATCCATTCGAGCGATCGTGCCCGCTGGTATCCGTCAGGACTGGCTGCGCGAGTGGGAAGCGGAGATTCGCCACCGCTGGTCGACTGTGAACCGTGGACCGCACACGCGCTGGCAGGATCAGGCCGACGTCGTCCGCCGATCGACAGGGGCGATCAGCGATGCGGCCTGGCTCCGGCAGCAATTCACCGCCGATCACGACGTGATGCGTGATGTGCAGTATGCGCTCCGCATGCTGGCTCGCCGCCCCGTGATCTCGATGCTCGCCGTCGCGGTGCTCGCCATCGGCATCGGCGGCACAGTCGCCGTCTTCTCCGTCGTTGACTCGTTGATGTTGCGCGAGCTGCCCTACCGCAACCCCGATGAGATCGTGACCATCTGGCTCACCAACCACGGACACCCCGAGGAACGCGAGGGTGTGGCGCCAGGGGCATTCAAGGATTGGCACGATCGATCGAAGTCGTTCAGCCACATCGCGGCGGCGAGCCCGCAGAGTTTCGACTTTCTCCATGGCCTCGAACCCGAGACCCTCATCGGCGCCAGTGTGACTGAGGGGTTCTTCGAGGCGCTTGGTGTGCAGCCGATTCTCGGACGTTTGTTCGTTGCCCGCGAATACACCGTGTTCCCGCCCAGCGTGGCCGTGATCAGCCACGGAACCTGGCAGCGGTTGTTTGGCGGCGACCCGAACGTCATCGGTCGCAAGGCTGAGTTTGACGGGGAGGCACTCGAGGTCGTCGGCGTGCTTCCGAGATGGTTTCACCCCACCGTCCTGGGACGGCTGCGCGACGAGGAGGTGTGGGTTCCCGGAACTCTCTCGAACCCGGAGTTCGCAAATCGGCGCACGCGTTACTGGGGTGTGGTCGCGCGCCTGGCCCCGGGGGTTGACATCGACAGCGCGGAAGCCGAACTCTCAATCATCTCCGAGCAGCTTGCCCGTGAGTACCCACAGACGCTCGGTGCGATGACTGCCACGATGGTCCCCTTCCGCGACCATCTTGCCGGGCCGATCCGCGATCCGCTGCGCGTGCTCTTTGGCGCCGTCATTCTCGTCCTGCTGCTCGGGTGTGCGAACGTCGCCAGTCTTCTGCTCGCCCGCGCCTCGGATCGCCAGCGCGAGTTCGCCGTGCGGGCCGCGATTGGCGCGAACAGGTGGCGCCTTATTCGACAGACGCTGGTCGAAAGCCTCGTCCTCTCGATGCTTGCGTGCCTGTTCGGGCTGGCGATGGCGCGAATGGCGATCGACACCTTCGTTGCCATCGGATCGACAACGGTGCCTCAGCTCGGCGAGCTCGCCCTCGATCGTCGTCTCATCGTCTTTGCACTCGCAACCTCTGCGTTGACCGCGGTGCTCGTTGGTCTGTGGCCGGCTCTTCGGATTTCGCGCACGGCGTTGCGACAGGGACTCACCGAAGGAGCAGTCAGCACCACGGGTGGACCCGATCGCCGGAGGCTGGTGTCGGTGCTGGTCGTATCCGAAGTTGCGCTCGCGCTCATGATCCTGGTCACGGCGGGTCTGCTCATTCGCAGCTTCATGACGCTGATTCGTGTCGATCCGGGGTTTGCGCGATCCAACGTCGCCGTGCTCCAGGTCTTTGTGTACGGCGAGCGATATCAAACGAACGAGCAGCGCGTAGCGTTCTTCGACCAGACACTCGAACGAATGCGCGCCGTCCCCGGCGTCGAGAAAGCCGGCATCGTCACAGCGATGCCGTTCATCCCGGCCAACATCAACATCCAGGGCGGATTCAGAATCGACGGACGCCCGGCGCCGCCGGAGCGTGATCAGCCGGTCACGTATTTGACGGTCGCAAGCCCTGACTATTTCCCCGTGATGCGAATCCCGCTGCGTAGTGGCCGGACCTTCACGCCCGACGACCACGCGAAGGCGCCACAGGTGGCAATCATCAGCGACCTGATGGCGGACCGCTTCTGGCCAGGCGCCAGTCCGATCGACCAGCGCATCACGGTCAACTGGCAGGGACGATGGCGGACGATGCAGGTGGTAGGAGTCGTGGGACGCCTTCGGCACGATGGGTTCGATTCCGATCCTCGGCCCGAGGTGTTCATCCCCTTCACACAGCTTCCCTACGGCTCGATGACGTACGTCGTGCGCACGACCGGTGATGCCGCGTCTCTGCTCCCGGCACTGAAACGACGAATCTGGGATGTCGATCCGGCGATGGCGCTCTATCACACGTCGACGATCGAGGCGCTGCTCGCCGAGTCGATCGCACCGCGCCGCTTCGTCACCAGCCTCCTCGGCATCCTGGCCGCACTTGCCTTCGTCCTTGCGACGATCGGCATCTATGGGATCGTCAGCTTCGCCACGGCTCAGCGGAGGCGCGAGATCGGCGTGCGCGTCGTGGTCGGGGGGAGCACGCGTGACATTCTCAGGCTCGTGTTTTCAGAAGGTGCGAGAAGAGTGGGCGTCGGAATCCTGGTCGGACTTGCGGGATCGCTGGCGGCCACCCGTGTCCTCTCAGCCTTGTTGTATGAGGTCTCACCAACCGATCCGTTGACCCTCGGCGCGACTGCGGCGGTCTTGGCAGTTGTCGCGCTGCTGGCCTGTTACTGGCCGGCGCGCCGTGCCACGCGCGTCGATCCGCTGGTCGCACTCCGAAGCGATTGAGTGAACCTGATGATTTTCGATCTGGCGATCTTTGATTGTTGAGTCAATCGATAATCCCAAACCAAAGATCAAGAATTGAAGGTCATGTGCCGGTGTACATCACGCGCCAGATTTTTCCCTTCTGGCTCTCGCCGATGTACAGCGATCCGTCTGGCGCCTGTGCCACACCGTCCGGTCGCGCAACGGCATCGTTCGGGCTCATGAGCGGCGTCTTGCCGACAAATCCATCGGCGAACACCTCGAACTCACCACTCGCCTTGCCGTTGCCAATCGGTTGGAACGTGACGTTGTAGCCGGCCTGCGGCAGCGGCGCACGATTCCACGAACCGTGGAATGCGATGAAAACGCCGCCGCGATACTTCGCTGGAAACTGATTGCCAGTGTAGAACTCGATGTCGACCGGCGCCCAGTGAGCCGGGAACGCTGCAACCGGCGGCGTGAACTTCGCACAGCGAGCGCCGTCTTTGCCGTCACCGCCATACTCGGGGTTGGCGAGGAATCGCTTCAGACCGTAGTCGTAGAAGCAGTATGGCCAGCCGAAATCAGACCCTTGCACGGCGCGATAGAGCGGCTCCGCGGGACGCTCGGCGTTGTCTTTCGCGCTAAAGAGATCCGGCCAGAACACATCGAGCTGATCGCGATTGTGCATCGCGATGTACAGCGCGCCGTCGTGCCACGTGATCCCGGTCATCTGCCGGAGGCCGGTCGCGAAGCGGCTGCCGCCCTTCTCCTGCGTCTGCCCGGTTTTGTTCTCGTCGAACTTCCAGATGCCGGCGTGTTTCTCGAGCAGCGGACAGGGGTCCTGTCCTTTGACACCAGGACGTCGATCAGGATTCTGACAGGCGTTCGATGGTGCGCCGACGTTGATGTAGAGCGAGCCATTGTCATCGAACGCAATTCCCTTGTCCTCGTGCTGACGATCGCTTGGCAGTCCAGTCACGATCGTCTCGGCGCTGCCCGCCGGCTTCAGCTGACCGGGCGTCATCCGAATCCGTTCGATCGAGGTGGGGTGAGCGAGATAGACATAGCCGTTGCGCAGCGCGATGCCGGTCGTGCTTCCGCCGCCAAATGGCTCCTTGACCTCGAAGCGGCCGTCGCCATTGGCGTCGCGCAGCGCCACGGCGCCGCCGCCGGTCTGCGGCTGACCACGACCACCACTCATCATCAGCGCCACATACAGATCGCCGTTGGGCGCCACGGCCATGTGACGTGCCGGCCCAAGGCCGTCGGCGACGACCAGCGCGCAGAAGCCGGACGGCAGCTTGAGCCCACCATTGTCCGGATCGCACATTGGCTTGGCCTGCCCGTGAACGAGCACGAAGGCAAGAACACCGAATGCCGCCGTAAAACCGGCGACGCCGAATCGCTTGTTGAACAACGTCATCACCAATCTCCCTACTGCCAGATTATTGCAGCACTGTCGAAGGCCGAGCGCCAGCCAACCTCGTAGTGTCCGGCTGCCAATCATCGTAGTGTCGGGCTGCCCATCATCGTAGTGTCCGGCTTCAGCCGGACCAGTCCAGCCACCAACGGCTTCAGCCTGACCGGCAAACACGCCCGAGCCCGGCTCTGGCTAACCTGATCCCATCAAGGCGCCGTCTCGTTGCTGCAACACCTTGGCAAACTCGCAAGACGCTGTGGCATAGTGGCGGGCAGTGTGACTGTTGACGTTTCGCCTCGCCAGCTCGGCTCCAGCGCTGAGATTGCCTGGAGCATTGTCCGGGGCGCCGCGGCGCTGGCCGAGCCGCTGCACCGCACCGGACGCCCAGTTACGTTTGGCCTCGACGAGCGCGATGAGCTTCGGCCCGTGAAACCGGAGGATCCGGAGGGTATCCTCGCGTGGTCACACGACGGATGGCGCTCGCTGCTGGCACCGGGCGACGCGCGATCGGAGCTGCTGAATCTGTATCTCCCGATCTGTTCCGCGACATCGACTCGCCCGATGACAATCGGCCATCTCGGGCAGAGCCTCGATGGCTTCATCGCCACACATTCGGGAGACTCGCAGTTCGTCACCGGCGACGACAACATCGTCCACCTGCACCGTATGCGCGCGCTGTCGAACGCCGTCGTGGTCGGCGCAGGCACGGTCGCCACCGACGATCCGCAACTCACGGTCCGGCACGTGCCCGGCCCGAGTCCGCTGCGAGTCGTTTTCGATCCTGGCCGCGGGTTGACTCCCACGTATCGCGTCTTCACGGACAACTCCGTGCCGACGCTTTACATCTGTGCACGGACACTCGTGGACTCAGGCGAAACGCGGATGGGGAATGCAACTGTCGTGGGCATCGATTGTGACGATGCCAGCGGGGGTGTGTCGGAGGCCTTGCAGCTCCTGCGGGCGCGCGGATGTTCGCGCGTGTTCGTGGAGGGAGGCGGCGTCACGGTCTCCGCATTCCTTCAAGCCGACCTGCTCGATCGACTCCAGATCGCGATCGCTCCGGTGATCATCGGGGACGGCCGCCCGGCGATCCGGCTGGCGCCGCACTCGCGCCTCAGCGACTGCCGGCGGCCCGGCTACCGGGTGTTTCGCATGGGCGGCGATGTGCTGTTCGATTGCGATCTGCACGCTGACGCCGAGCCTCCCAATGACCAGAACGCCAAAGTCACCGCCGTGAATCAGGTCATCTAGAGGGAGCTGATCCCATAACGGCAGCTACACCGAACTGCAACCTGCACGAGCCCTGAAAGCGTTCAGCTCGTACCCGATCCACCCCTTCACCAGGCACGTCTGCAACGCGTCGCCGCCGATCACGTAGTCGAAGCGGCTCCGTCCGACGGGCAATCGCTTAAGCACCGCGGCCCAAGCGGCAATCACGCGATCGCGCGGACGATTGAGATCGAGGAACGGCGTCAAGTCGGTCGTGGATTCGTGCTCGAACCCGTACGTGCGCGCCATGCTCACCAGGGCGCCGCGCTCCATGAGGGTGTTGATGTGCCAGCCGTTGGTGAACTCCTCAATCGTGCTGACGGCCTCTTGCGACGTTCCTTCCCTCTGCACGTCGTCGCAGATCATCAGCAGGCCGCCGGGCTTGATCAGACGATGGCACTGAGCGAAGAAGCGCTCCGGAGATGGTCCATGGACGAACGACTCGATGGCGTATGCCGCATCGGCCGGCGGCAGCGTAGCCGGGAGGTCACAGTAGTCCCCTTCGATGCAGGCGACTCGTTCGGTGAGACCCGCTTCTGCGATGACTCGATCCGCTAAGGCGACCTGCGCGGGGCTCAACGTGATCCCGGTCCCGCGGATCGGCAGTCGCCGGGCGAGGTAGCAGAGACTCTCTCCCACGCCGCACCCGAGATCGACGACGTGCATGTCGCCGGACGGAGGCAAGCATCTTTGTATGAGTTCTGCGATGCGGTCGTCGACGTAGTGGAACGCCTCGTACGGTGTCCGCGTACCGGGAGCCCAGACCGCGCGATGAATCGAGCCGCCCCCCTGGCCGTATCGGACGAACGATGCACTGTGGCGATCGTAGTAGCGCCTGATATCTGCGGTGTCGAACCGCGCAGTCACATCTCCCCCGGTTACTGACCCGCGGTGCGATGCACCGCGACGAGATCATCGTGGTTGACGACGACTCTGGAACGCGCCGCCGTCACATGGTCCAGTCGTCGTCGAAGCCAGTCCGCAATCGTGCCTGCGTGTCCCGGCGAGATCTCTGTCGCGGCGTGTGCCCAGCCCTCGATCAATATGCGCTGAAATGCGCGGTCGGACGGGCCGAGTGACCAATTACTCGGCGCCCGCTGCACGCGAAAGCCTGCTTCCTCGAAGACTCGTTCCGCGATCGTAGCGGCCTGCGGCCCGGCCGCCGGCCCACCGAGTCCCTTGTCCGTTCGCTGATGGAGGTTCATCAGCTCCCGCACCATGTCGTCCTCCGGTTCAGCCGGATCGCAGGACGAGCCGCCGTTGTACGTGATCGTGAATAGCGCCGCGGCACCGGCGGCGGCACATCGGGCCGCAAGGGTACGAAGCCAGGACTCTGACACCAGGTCCAGCAGCGCGGACGCCGAAACCAAATGACGTCCTTCGAAGATGGCGTCATCGAGTCCGTCGAGGTTCATCTGCCGCATTTCGATTTCGCAGTCGTAACTTCTGCACCGAACCCGGCTCGTCCGTCCGCCTGTGTGCATCGAGCAATCTCGCGCGCTCGCCCAGGCAGCGAGCCGCATCGGGACTTCGTCCAGAAGACGAGCATCCTGGTCGACCACGAGCCAGCGCTGCGGCTGCTGCAAATGATCCATCAGGTAGCGCAGGTTCGAACCTGTCCCTGTGCAGAGATCCAGGGCTCGCAGCGTCTCAATCGGCGCAAGTGCGTCGCGGAGGCGATTGACCAGCATCTCGGAGCGTGCCGCCCAGTCCGCCGCCTCGCGAAGAGCGAGCCACTCTGAAAGAGACTCACTCATCGCCGATTGATTCGAGCGTGGCCGCCATGCTTGCAATCGTCTCATCCCACCGGCGCAAGCGCGGACGCATGCGGCGCGCCCCGGCAGCAAGGCGCAATCGGAGATCTTCGTCGGTCATGAATCGTGTGAGTGCGCCGGTGAGGGACTCGTCGTCGCCCGGCGCGACGAGCAGCCCGGCCTCGCTGCCTACGAGTTCCGGGGCCGCACCGGTCGTCGTCGTCACGACTGGAATGCCGTGTGCGAGCGCTTCAGCGACGGCCATCCCGTAGGTTTCCCGCAACGTCGCCAGGACGAACAGATCGGAGCGATCGTACTGCTCTTCCAGTGCGGCGGCATCGAGCTCCCCGGCCAGCGTGACGCGATCTTCCAGCGCAAGATCCCGAATCATGGCCTGAACCCGCCCGACGGTCGGCGGGTGCCTCGTCAGACTCCCCGCACAAGTCAGGCGCCAGTTTCGCGATGGCACCGCTGCCAATGCCGTGACTAATCGAGCGTGCCCCTTCCCTGGATTGAGCGTCGCCACCGAGAGCAATTGAAATGGACCGCCATCAGAGCCTCGTGCAGCCGGGGCCGGATCGGTCCCAGGCTCGATCACAACTAGTTTGGAAGACGGCAGGTCGTAGCTCGCGAGAAATGAAAGCGCGGCACGCCCGGTCACGACCACGACCGCAGCGGCGCGGAGCGCACGCCGCTCGGCGGCGGCGAAGCGTGCCGCTGTGTCCTCGTCGATCCCGACATCAGCAGCCAGTGGCAGGTGCACCAGCGCGACGATGCGAAGACGGGAGCCGTGCTGTTCAACGATTTCCGCAATGGCTCCGAGCGCCAGACTGTCTACAACCGTCACCGTACCGTCGGGAAGGTGCGCAAACACATCCCGCGCGTGAGCGAGTGCGGATGACGTCGGCCGAGGAAAGCTCTCGTCGAGCCGCTCCACGCCAACTCTCCACCCCGTCGCGCGCAATCCGTCGACGATGCGGCGATCGTAGATGTAGCCGCCGGTTCTCGAATCGAGGTCGCCGGGCACCACGAGCACCACGGATCGTGTCATCAGGAAGCGGCGTCGGTCCGATCTTCGAAGGAAGCCGAAGCCACATGCGACTCGTGGAGCGTGACGCGGATGTGCTCGACTGCGCTGCCACCTGCGCCGAGATCACCACGCTTGCCAGCGGCCACGAGGCGTTTGAAGATGACGTGCGCCAGAAACTCGGTCGTCGTGTTCCGTCCAGCGAACTCCGGCACGTCGTCGAGATTGCGGTAGTTCAACTCCGACAAGACCTGTCGAAGCGTGTCACCGGCACGACCGATGTCGATGACGATGCCGTCGGCGTCGAGCGTCCGCCGTTTGAACTCGACGTCCACCACGTAGGTGGCGCCGTGCAACCGTTGCGCGGGGCCGAACACTTCACCCCGAAAACTGTGGGCGATCATCACGTGATCGCGAACCGTGACACTGAACATCGAGGCTCCTCTACTCGTACGTGATTCGGTGACATAGGACGTCACCCGGCGCATCCGCGAGTCGAATCATCACGTCCGGCAGCTCGTCGAAGCGGCTTTCACCTGTGATGAGCACATCGAGCGTGGCGTCGGCCAGGAGTGTCAGCGCCTGCGCCATCCGCCTGCGTGTGTCCCACCGCGGCCGCTGAACCGGTGCAATCTGCCCGACCTGCGATGACTTGATCGTGAGCCGCCTGGAGTGGAACGCGCCACCGAGTGGAAGCGATACCTGACGATCGCCGAACCAGCTCATCTCGACGACGGTCGCTTCGACGCCCGCAACATCCAATCCAAGTTGCAATCCTTCGGGGGAGCCGCTGGCATGAACGACCACGTCGGCCTCGCGCATCGCGTGGGCAGGCGACGCGAACGACACACCAAGCTTCGTCGCGATATGAGCGCGAGCGGGGTTGACGTCCACGAGCTGCACGTCGCAACCCGGGACACGCGCGGCCAGCCACGCGACGAGACAACCAACCGTGCCTGCACCGATCACGACCACCCGATCGCCAACGTGAGGGCGAGCGTCCCACAGCCCGTTGAGAGCCGTTTCGAGATTGGCGGTTAACACGGCACGGGCGGCGGGCACGTTGTCGGGTAACAGATGGAGTGAAGAGGCAGGGACGATATAACGCGTCTGATGCGGATGCAGGACGAAAACTGTCCGGCCCACGATGCCATCCGGTCCGCGATCGACGCGGCCGACGCTGGCGTAGCCGTACTTGACCGGGCCCGGAAACTCGCCTTCCTGGAATGGGGCGCGCATGCGAAGACGTTCGCTGTCAGGTACGCGCCCTGTGAAGACGAGCGACTCGGTGCCACGGCTGACTCCGCTGAACAGCGCGTGCACCACGACCTCGCCGTGGGAAGCGGCACGCAGCGCCTCGCGGCGTATTTCTCCGCGGCCGGGCGCAACCACCCAGAACGCTCTGGCTTCGTCTGTCATGCTCCAACATTCTGATGCTGTACCGCCGTTACAATGAAACGCGCGCATCGATGGCGAACTTTCCGCTTCGTCTGCCGAGCACTCCTCTGCGCTCGAGTGTGATTCGCGCCGTCGTCGCGTGCCTCATCCTCCTGCTGGTGCTCACACCCGTCCTTGCGTCGTGGACGATGAGCGGCGCGGATTACATCAGGAGGAGCGTCATGTACTTCGCGGCGGCCGCGGTTCTGATTGTGGGCTTCGCCGGCGCGCATCATTCCCGTCCTCGATTTGGTGCAGCCAACACCGTCACTCTGTTTCGGGTGGCACTCGTCACCGCCATGGCCGGCCTCCTCGGCGAGACGCCCGATTCGCGTATGGCCTCACTCGCGGTCGCAATCGTCATCATCGTGACCGCTCTCGACGGAGTGGACGGCTGGCTCGCGAGGCGGGACAAACAGAGCAGCGGATTTGGCGCGCGGTTCGACATGGAAACCGACGCGGCCTTGATCCTAATCCTGTCGATTCTGGTCTGGCAGCACGGTAAGGCTGGCATGTGGGTTGTCGCGTGCGGCCTGATGCGTTATGCCTTCGTTGCCTGTGGATGGGTGGTACCGTGGATGGCGGGCCCGCTGCGTTCGACGATTCGCGGCAAGACTGCCGCGGTCGCTCAGTTCATCGGACTCGCCGCCGCATTGTCGCCGTTGGTACCCGTTCCTCTCAGCAACGTCGTGGCGGCAATCACCCTGTCGATACTCACCTGGTCGTTTGCCGTCGACGTCGCCTGGCTCAAACGTCAGGGCGCTGAGCGAACTGGTTTCGCGTGAGCGATCGCAGCGCTGTTCGCCGCGTCCTGTTCCTCCGGAGCTACAGGACTGAACACCTCGAGAAACATCGCCGTCAGCGAGTGCATCGGGCCAACTGGAGGCCGATGCGGCTCGAGTCCTGATCTGAAGCCGCGCTCGACGAGACGATCGAGGATCGGACCGCGACGACCGAACACGTGAACGGGCACGGTCCACGGCGCATCCCGACCGCTCACCGCGGCGGGCGGCTGGTGATCACCGATGGCGATCACCACCATGCCGTCGCGAGGATGCCGCCGCAGATAGCCGGCGATGGTTGCGTATTCGTAAGCGATCGCGCGGACGTAGCTCGGCCTGAGGTTGGTGAGGTCCGGAACATCAGCCATCCAGCGGTCGACATCCGCCTTTTCGAAGGCATCCGCCGCGAGCATCCGGGACCAATCAGTGAGATACGGCGCGACCGGTCCAAATGGCGCGTGGCTCGTGCTCGTCGGAAAGACGAGGAACAGAGGCTTCCTCGTGAGGCGATTCCGTTCGAGCGCATCGATCTTCGCGAGCGCGTACTGATCGGGTATACCCCACCACCCGAACTCCGGGCCCGGATATTCAAGCAGGTCCCGGCCGTAAATCTGATCGAATTGGTAGAAGGCACCCTCGGGCCACGCCTGGCGCATCCCCGGCATCAACGCGACCGTCCGATACCCTCGCCGCGAGAAGTTCGTGATGATCGTGTCGCGGTTCGACGCCATCAACGACGTGTACGCATACTGATCGCGGACCTCGACGCCGGAGATCAGGCTCAAATGAGCAAGCCACGACGAGGCCCCGAACGTGGGGGACTCGACGTACGCGGTGACCACCTCGCGGTCCGTTTCCGCAACCGCGGCGCGAAGATCGGCCCGGCTCTGGACCAGACCATCTGCGATCGGCGGCGTTTCGTAGGTGACCGCCCCGTAGGATTCGACGAACACGAGCAACACGTCCGCGCCATCGAGGTACGCGAGGCTGTTATCGAGAGTCGGAGAGGGTCCGAGTCGAGGCGCCACGGCGCCAGGGCCGAGCATGGCCAGGACGAATCGTGCCTGTCGCAGGTACGCGGGCATCACGGGCTTCGCGAACGACACGACGGCCGCTGGCTGCGCCGATAGTTGCTGCGCCCCAAACAGCACGATGAGGACGATCGCGGTCAAGCCGAGCGCTCTTCGCAACGGCGGCACCTCGAGTGCGTTCGCAAGCCACTGCATCGAGAGTCGCGCAACAACGAACATCAGCGCGATGCCGAGGACGAGCGTCACGAGTGCCGCGATGATCAGCCACCACGGTGCCGCTCGCGCGAGCATCGCGGTCACGTTTCCGAGATGCTGCGAATCCCAGTACAGATTGAAGTCACGACCGTAGAGTCCGGGGCCGGTGACATCGAGGTAATGCCCCGCAACCAGAACGACCCACAGAGCGGGGAGGACATACCGCGCCAGCGATCGCGCCCACCGATGTGTGATCGCCAGTAACAGAACGCACGCAATGAGCTCGATCGAGAGCGCATTGCCCCATCGGACCTTCGGGGTGGGCCAGACGTTCTCGAACGTAAGGGAGGCGTTGAGGACTATCAGGGAGACCACCAGCCCGGCCGCGAACTGCCAGTTCCGTGTGGGTGAGGGAGACATCTGCCGCTTGAGTGTACGCGTCTCCGCGGGCATCAAACTGGCTCGCCAGTTTCGAACGCACCAGGTCGGCGATCGACTCCGGGAAACGCCCGACGGGGGCAACCCGGCCCGGCGGTTGGAGCTCGGCTGAAATCGCCATGCAAATAATTGATGTGGAACGACTTCTTGTTCAGAAACGGGTTGCGTCCGGCCGCCGTATTACGAGTTGGGCCCCCTGTTGGGGACCATCTAGCCGGGTTTGCGGGACCCCCACCGAGTTCGGTATCCTATTTAGCCCGCTGGTTTTCTGGGTTTTCCGCACTTTCGGCTGGTTCTGACTCGATCGGGTCACGCGGAGCGATACATGAAGTTCAGAGCACTTGTCGTGGGCGCCATGGCGGCGCTGTTAGTCGCCTTCGTCGTCCACGCCCAGTCAGGGCAGCCCTCGTCGGCGCCCGCCACTCCCCAGGCTCAACCGCGCAAGGAACCCGCGAAACCGGCACAGCCGGCCGCACCGGCCGCGCGCCCGGCCGCTGCGACGACGCCTGCTGCTCCAGCGATTTCGGCGGACGCGCAGCGCGCCTTCCTGAACCAGTACTGCATGGCCTGCCATAGCGAAAAGATGAAGGCGGCCGGGCTGGACTCGGCGCGCCGTCTGACGATGGACGGGCTCGATCCGGCAAACGTCGAGAAGGATCGCGAGAAGTGGGAACTGGTCGTGCGCAAAGTTCGCGCGGGACAGATGCCGCCGCTGGGCATGAAGCGCCCCGAACCGGCCGAGTTCAGCGCGATGGTCACCTCGTTTGAAAGCGAACTCGACCGGACCGCCAAGCCGTTCACACCGCCGCCTGGGCTGCACCGGCTGAATCGCACCGAGTACACGAACGTCGTGCGCGACCTGCTCGACCTGAACATCGACGCGTCGAAGTATCTGCCGTCGGACGACTCGACGTCCGGGTTCGACAACATTGCCGGCGCCCTGGGCATTTCTTCAACGCAGGTCGAGGC
>JALDXQ010000088.1:0-29513 GCA_032156805.1 Acidobacteriota bacterium | reverse complement strand
GGCCTAACCATGGCTTTGCCATCGCGCGCCGCATCCAGCAGGTGTCGAAGGACGTCCTGCGGGTCGAAGAAGGCTCGCTGTATCCCGCACTGCACCGTCTCGAGGTGCAAGGATGGATTGCGTCGGAGTGGCGCATGACGGAGAACAACCGGAACGCGAAGTACTACCGGCTGACGCGCGCCGGTCGCAGACAGCTTGAACGCGAGGCGACTCGGTGGAACGCCATCGCCGACGCCATCGCCGCCGTGATGCGGGAAGCGTAGGAGCCGTGTCCCTCATGAACACGTGGCGCACTTTCCTGCATCGCCTCGGCTACCTGCCCCGGAAAGGACGGTTCGATCGGCAGCTCGATGAGGAACTCCAGTTTCACGTCGAAAGCCGTGTCGACGAGCTCGAGCAGCAAGGGCATCCGCGCGCCGACGCACGAGCGCGCGCGATTGCCGAACTCGGCCCGCGCACGCGGATCACCGAGGACACCCGCGCCGCGTGGCAGTTCCGGTGGCTCGAGGATGTGCTCGGCGACGTGAGCTACGCCGTGCGCGCCTTCGGCCGCCGGCCTGCATTTGCCCTGACGGCAATCGGTTGTCTGGCGCTCGGCATCGGTGCGAACGCGCTGATCTTCAGCCTCGTCAACGCCGCGTTCCTGCGGCCGCTCCCGTATCCAGACGCCGATCGCATCGCGATGGTGCGGTTCACGCCGCCCAACCGGCCAGACGAGAAGTTGGGGACCAATTCGGGCGGCTACTTCTTCATCCGCGAGCACAGTCGCGTCTTCGAGCGCATGGGCGTGCTCCGAGTCACCGGGATGAGCGTCGCCGCCGGCGACTCCGACGCTGCGCCGCCGGAGTGGCTGCAGGTGGGATTGGCCTCGCCTGGACTGACCGATGTGTTCGGCGTGCAGCCGATGATGGGCCGCTGGTTCCGCGACGACGATCCGGAGCCGGGCGTCGTGATCAGTCACGGCGTGTGGCAGAGCCTGTTCGGCGGCCGCGCCGACGTGCTCGGGCAGACATTGCGCCTCGAACGAGAGCGTGTCGTCGTCATCGGCGTCGCGCCTCCTGATTACCAGACGCTCAGCCTGGACGTCGGCCTGTGGGTGCAGCAGCCCGATCAGAATCTTGCCAACGCGCTGCGCAGTCCGAATCGCCTGTTCAACATCTTCGGCCGTCTGCGGCCCGGCGTCACCATCGAGCAGGCGCAGGCTGACCTGCGCATGCTGGAGGAGCCGCTCGGCAAGGAATTGCCGATGCACGCGGGCTGGGGACTCACCATCGATTCGCTGCGTGAGGCGTATGTCGGCTATCTGCGGCAACCGGTGCTCGTGCTGCAAGGCGCCGTGTTTCTCCTCCTGCTGATCGCGTGCGCGAACGTCGCCGGCCTGCTGCTGGCTCAGGCAGTCGCCCGCCAGAAGGAACTGGGTGTCCGTGCGGCGCTGGGTTCCTCGCGCAACCGCATCGTGCGGCAGCTGCTGACCGAAAACGTGCTGCTGTCGTGCGTCGCCGGTGTGCTCGGCATCGCGCTCGCGTGGGTGGGGCTGCGCACCCTGGTCAGCACCGGCTTGTCCGCCTACCGCGATCTTCAGAACGTCACGCTTGACTGGACAGTGCTCGGCTTCGCGATGCTCATGTCGCTGGCCACAGCGCTCGTCTTTGGCATCCTCCCGGCGCTGCACCTCTCGCGTCTCGACGTCGTCGAAGTCGTCCGCGACACCGGACGGACGACGACCGCCGGGCCCGCACGCAGCCGCGTGCGCGGCGCCTTCGTGGTCGCGCAGGTCGGTCTGGCGCTGGTGCTGCTGATGGCCACCGGACTGCTGACGCGCAGCCTGTTGCGGCTCAACGCGGTCGACACAGGCTTGACCGCGGAGCGGCTGATCGCGCTTCAGATCCCGATGCCGCGCGCGATGTATCGCAACACCCAGGGCAACACGCCGGGCGGCGGATTGCTCGTACAGTTCGACTCGCGCTTCAGCGACATGACCGAGCGGCTGCGCGAGCGTTTCGCCGCCGTGTCGGGCGTTGAGTCGGTGGCGGCATCGACACCGCCCCCGCTCGGGGGTGCGGCGCGACGCGTGCTGTTCCGCAAAGACTCCTCGTTGACCGTCGCGGACGATCGCGAGCCCTGGTCCGCCGAATGGTATCCGGTCAGCGCGGACTACTTCGAGACCGTGAAGATTCCGCTGGTTCGGGGACGTGCATTCACGCGCCTGGACGCACGTCAGACGCGCCCGGTGGCCATCATCAACGCCACGCTGGCGGCGCGGTACTGGCCCAACGAAAACCCCGTCGGCCGGATGCTGCAGACCGACGTGCTCGACGATCCGCCCCGCGAGATCGTCGGCGTGGTCGGCGATGTCCGGCAGGACCGTTACCAGTCTGCGCCGGTGCCGCAGATGTACACGCCACGCACGCAGCTGCCATACCGAATGGACATGCAGATGAGCCTGGAACTGCTCGTCACGACCTTCATCGTTCGCGCGTCGGGCGATCCGCTCGCGCTGATTGCGCCGCTGCGCGCGGCCGTTCGCGACATCGACCCGACGATCAGCGTGTCGAGCGGCCGGACCATCGAAGAGTACGCGGCGGCCCAACTCCAGGAACTGAGCCAGTACGCTGCCGTGCTCGGACTGTTCGGCGCAATCTCCGTTGCGCTGGCGGTCATCGGCATCCTCGGCGTGATGGCACACTCCGTCGGGCAGCGCGCAAATGAGATCGCCATCCGTCGCGCGCTTGGTGCGCAGTCGCTGAACGTGCTGGGCCTGGTGCTCCGGCACGGGCTGGCGATGATTGCCGCGGGCCTCGGCGTCGGTCTGGTCGCGTCGCTCATGGTGATGCCCGTCATACGCAGCTTTCTCTGGGGCGTAACGATCACGGATCCGCTGACTCTCGCGCTGGTCGTTTTTGCGTTGGCGGCTGTGGCACTGGTGGCCTGCTACCTCCCGGCTCGCCGAGCGCTGAAGGTGGCGCCGATTGCGGCGTTGCGCGGCGACTGACGCGATCCGGCTGCACGTGTTCGTCTTCCTCGATGACCACGATCTGATGCCGGAACACTTCCACATCGAGGCGAGGTTCTGGACCGACTCGAGACGGACCGACTTCATAAAGGCGGCGTCGACAGTACGAATTGCGATTGTGGGCGCGCTGAAGCAGGCGGGAATCGCGCTGCCGCGTCCGGAGCATCGGCAAGTGACAATCGTCGAGGGAAGCCGCGACGCCCTCGAGAAGCCTCCGAGCGGCAACTGACTTACGGCCAGTTGGTCGGCGCTGCCGCGCCCTCCCGCCTGCACATCGCGGATTGCCCGTCTGCACGGGCATTGCATCCGCTCGGTCAGCTGTCCGACGATATACGCGGTCCAGAATCGATGTTGGGAGGGAGTGCCAGTGCGCCTCACTCTGCGATGCAAGAGGGCAAGCATGCCGCGACCCAGGATTTCATTTGTCCTGGTGGTGATGGCGCTCGTCACCACCGCCCTAGAGTCGTCGCAATGGCTCAATCATCCGACACCTGGTATTCCTCGCACAGCCGATGGAAAACCAGACCTGAGCGCGGCTCTGCCGCGAACCGCTGATGGCAAGCCTGACCTCAGCGGACTGTGGGCCACCCCCTGCGTGACCTGCTCGGCAGACCAGCGGCTGTTCTTTGACCTCGCCAAAGGTCTGCCTCCATCGGACGTGCAAATGACTCCCTGGGCCGCAGCGATTCAGCAGCAGCGTCAGAAACGGCAGCATGTGGATGATCCCTTCGGCTACTGCTTGCCACCCGGCATGCCGCGCATCTACTTCGTCGTCGGGACCTTCCGCATTGTGTCCTCGCCAACGATCACTGCCTTTCTGCATGAAACAGCAACGGGCCTGATGTTCCGACAGGTGTTTACCGACGGTCGCTCGTTACCCGGGGGGACGGAACCGACCTGGCTGGGCTACTCGGTAGGTCGCTGGGATGGCGATACATTCGTGATCGAAACCAGCGGGTTCAGGGATCGTGGTTGGCTCGACACAGAAATAGGGCGGCCTCACAGCGATGCGCTCCGGGTGACCGAGCGGCTGCGTCGAAGAGACTTCGGTCATATCGATCTCGCGATCACGATTGACGATCCGAAGGCATTCCTCGAGCCGTGGACGGTGACAACAACGCTGACGTTCCAGGCGGACACGGAAATACTGGAGGCGTTCTGCGACAATCACGACAAGACGATGGAGCATCGCCGAATCGATCCACCGCCCCCTGAGCCACCCAGCCCACCACTTTCAGGCACCACGAAATAGTGACGTGGGCCCTCCCCCGCCGATGGAGGACGATCCCGCGGACACCGTTCACCGTTTGAAACCATTTGCTTTGAGCGCCGGCTCGATCGCCGGACCCTGCAGGTCGGGGATCACAGGTCCCACGTTACGAAGATTCTGGTTCGGCAAGATTTCGCTCAGCGGATAGAGGTTGATCTCGTATTCACCGGGGCCGAGCGGCGGCGCAGCGGCCGACATGTCGTGCTTCGCTTTCACAGCGTCGCGGATCATGAGCGTGTCGAGGATCGCTTGATGATCGACGCGACGATCACGTTGGCCAACTACCGGATGGTCTCGATGGCGCTGAATCTTCTGGGCGTCCAGAGCAATCCGGGCGAAGAGAAGCTGCCGGCGGTGCCCAACGACGTCCGATAAGGACTGACGATTGCCTGGGCGCCGCACGCCCGAAGTCCAAGCCGGATGCGGCGTGATCGTATTGTTTCCGGGATGCGCGCCCACGGCGTCCGCTGTAGAATTGCGCCCATCCTCACGGCCCGTATTGGTCACTGTTCGCGCACCTGAACAGAGGGTTGGCCATGCTCTTATGGGTTCTCGTCAACATGCTGTTGCCCGCGCAGCAGCCGCTCCCGCCCGCTGATCCCGCGCTGTCGGATTCTGCGCTTCATAGCTCGACTGTGCCGCCGATCGTCTTCGAGGATCGGCGGTCCGGCCAGCGGCGACGCCTGTGCGACGCGCCACACGAAAATCACGATGGACGCGGAAACGGAAGGTGACCGGACTGCTCGACGAAGAGTCGTCAACTCGGATTCGTCACGGAGGCAGAGATGGTGAATGTAGTCTCCTGGCGGTTGGAACATGCAAGGCTCTGTGTCCTCATACTGTGCGTGGCGCTGGTGCCCGCGTTGGCGTCGGCGCAGTCGATTCGGCCATCCATCACCGGTGTCGTCACGGACTCCTCCGGCGCAGTACTGCCAGGCGTGACCGTGGAGGCCGCGAGCCCGGCGTTGATCGAGCGGGCGCGGTCGGCGGTAACCGACGGACGCGGCTCCTATCGCATCATCGAGCTCAACGCGGGAACGTACACCGTGACGTTCACGCTGCCTGGGTTCAACACGGTTCGACGCGACGCCATTGTCCTGTCGGGCTCGATGACGTCGACGCTCAACGTTGAACTGCAGATAGGCACGCTCGACGAGACGATCGTCGTCAGCGGTGAGAGCCCGACCGTGGACGTTCAGAACGCGCGCCAATCGCAGGTGGTGGAGAACACCGTCGTGACCGACCTGCCTGTCGCGCGGACGCCCACCGACATGGCGACGCTGGTCGTTCCGGCGATGAACACCGGGCTCGCCGCCTACGGAGCCGGGCTCTCCGCAAACGGAGCGCAGAACAGCACGACGGGCCCCGAGACTGGCCGTCTGCAGGTCGATGGCGTGGGCGTGGGATCGGGCACTTCAGGCACGTCGCAGTATCGGCCGGATGTAATTCAGGCCAGCGAGCTGGTGATCTCGAGCTTCGGCAACATGGGCGAAGTCGAAGTCGGCTCGCCGATCGTCAACATCATCCCGCGCACGGGCGGCAACACGTTCAGCGGCACGTTCTACGCGGACGGGGCCAATGGCGCGATGTCGGGCGACAACACGAAATCGCTCGTCGAGGCGGGGCTGCTCCGCGCCCCCAACGAGCTGATTCATACGTCACAGCTGAACATCGGATTCGGCGGACCCATCATGCGGGACCGGCTGTGGTTCTTCGCCAATGCCCGGCATCAAACCGACGATTCCTACGTTACCAACATCTGGGTGAACAGGAACGCCGGCAACCCGAATGCCTGGACGTACGAACCTGATGAGAATCAACCCGCCACCAACAAGAACTGGTACGCCAACGGCGCCCTCCGGCTGACGTGGCAGATCAGCACGCGGCACAAGCTCAATCTGTTCTGGGACGAGCAGCGCAAATGCGAGCGGTGCGGGCCGACGGACACGAACAGCTCGACGATCTCGCCGGAAGCCGCGGTCCCCGGCTACATCCCCGGCATGAATCAGTACTGGCGCGTCCAGCAGATCAACTGGACGGCGCCGATGACCGACAAGCTGCTCTTCGAAGCCGGTATCGGATATCCAAACAGCCTCTACGGCGAGCCGCCGACTGCAGAAGGACGCGAGCTCACGCAGATCAACGAGCAGGCGGGCATCGTTCCCGGACTGACCTACCGCGCGACGATGTTCAGCCGCAATCGCGGCGGCCTGGTTCGCTGGCTCGGCTCGGCGTCGTACATCAGCGGCGCGCATCACCTCAAAGTCGGATTCGACGGCGAGCGCTTCTACCAGGTGCGCGAGATGTCCACGCAGAAAGACGGACTCTTCCAGTTTCGTTTTAACAACGGCGTGCCCAATCGTCTCACCATGGGGTTCAACAACTGGCGCTATTCGCTGGTGGTGCCGCAGCAGGCCGTGTATGCACAGGACAGCTCGACCTTCGGCCGCCTGACCGTGCACGGCGCGCTGCGCCTCGATTACGTGCGCAGCTACGCGCCGGAACAGCCACTGTACGCGCAGTCATTCGTGCCGCAAGAGATCATCTTTCCGGAGACCACGGTCGTGAAGGGTTTCCTCGATCTGAGCCCGAGAATGGGCGCGGCCTACGACCTGCGCGGTGACGGCAGGACGTCCGTCAAGGTCAGCCTCGGACGCTACCTCGCGGCGGTGAATGCCGATGGCATCTACGCCTCCACCGCGCCGGTCGCGATGATCGGCGGCGGCGGCGCGCGTACCGCGCCGACGATGACGAGAACGTGGACGGATCGCGATCGCGACTTCGTGCCCGACTGCGACCTGGCAAACAAGGCGACCAGCGGGGAGTGCGGCCCCTGGGCGACGCAGAACTTCGGGGAGCTTCTCACCAGCACCGTCGATCCGCGGCTCACCGGCCGCGACGGCATGTGGTACCGCCGCCCGTACGACTGGGGACTCGGCGTCTCGATACAGCATGAACTGCGGCCGCGCTTCCTCGTCGACTTCGGCTACAACCGCCGCTGGTGGGGGAACACGACGGTCGTCGACAACGAGCTGATTACCAATGCCGACTTCGATCCGTACAGCATCACGGCGCCATCCGATCCGCGTTTGCCGGATGGCGGCGGCTACGTCATCGGCGATCAATGGGACATCAAGCCTGACAAGTTTGGCGCGACGTCGAATTTCGAAGTGCCAGCAAGCGATTTCGGGAAGTTCGTGCGCTACTTCGACGCCTTCGATGTCAACGCGCGCGGTGAGACGCACGGCGTGACGATGCGCGTGGCCACCAGCACTGGCCGGCAGGTGACCGACAACTGCGAGCTGACCATCGACAACCCGAGCCAGCGGAACTGCCGCGTGGCACTGCCGTTCCAGATGGCCGGCAGCGCGATGGTCGCGTACACGATTCCCAAGATCCGGGTGTTGACGAGCGGAGTGTTCACGAGCAGGCCCGGATCGCAGATTGCGGCGAACTACGTCGTGTCGTCGGCCGTGGTCGCGCAGACGCTGGGCCGTCCGCTCGCCGGCGGAACCGCCAATGTGACGATCAACGTGCTCAATCCGGGCCAGATGTATCGCGACCGGATCAACCTGCTCGATCTCCGTATCGCGAAGCTGGTGGATCTCGGCAGACGGAGGCTGAACTTCGGTCTCGACGTGTTCAATGCGTTCAACTCCGATGTGGTGCTGAACTCGAACAACACGTATGGCGCGTCGTGGCTGACGCCGACGCAGGTGCAGACGGCGCGCCAGCTGCAGTTCAGCGTGCGTTTGGACTTCTGATCCTTACAAGAGGGTTCACTCAAATTTTGGGCTAAGGCTTAGGGCTGGGAGGCGATCAATGGTTCGACTGAAGATGGCGTGGTTCGTGCTCATCGCCGCGTGCCTGATCGGGGCCGCGCATTCGACGATCGTCGACGGACAGGGGCGCGGAAACCGCGTCGCCGTCTACGAAGGTGCGCTGCTCATCACCGGCGACGGCACCGCACCGATCGAGAACTCCGCGTTCCTGGTGGAGAACGACACGTTCACCCGGGTGGGATTGAAGGGGCAACTCCAGGTGCCCGCGGGCGCCGCGCGCATCGACCTGACTGGCAAGTTCGTGATGCCAACGAAGGTCGACATGCACGGTCACGTCGGCTACCAGCACGATTGGGACGGCACGATGGCGAAGGAGTACTTCACTCGCGAGAACCTGATCGATCACCTCGAGCGCCTCGCCTACTTCGGCATCAGCGCCACGGTCGGCATCGGTGACCTCGTCGATCGATCGGATCTGCGCGGTGGGCGCACCGGCTGGGGCGACGTGCCGTTGAGGGTGCGCAACGAGATCATCCCTGGCGCCGCGCTGTTCAAGACCGCCGGACCCGGCATCGCGTGGCCGGGCGGCGGGGCCAACGGTCACCCGTCGCGAACCGCCGTGCCCTACCCGGTGACGACGGTTGAAGAGGCGCGTGAGGCCACGCGCGACAACGTGAAGATGAAGCCCGAGTTCATCAAGATCTGGGTCGACGATCGCAACGGACGGTCGAAGAAGCTGGAGCCGCCCGTCTATCTGGCGATCATCGAGGAGGCGCACAAGGCGAACGTTCCGGTGGCCGCGCACAACATCACGCTTGCGGACGCCAAGCTGATGATGAAGGCGGGCGTCGAGGGATGGCTGCACCCGCCGGTGCGCGGCGGCGAATTCCCGGACGAGGAGTTCCTCGCGATGATCAAGGAGCGCGTCGCGAAGAAGGATCGGCCGAACATGTGGTTCAACCCGCAGGCAGGTACGGCGGCGGCGAGCCGGGAAGACTGGAACGATCCGCTGCTGCGCGACACGATCTCACCCCAGCAGATCCAGGCGCAGGTCGGTGAACAGCTGGCGCGGATAACGCCGGAGTCGACGGAGCGTGCGCGTCGCACTCTGCGCGAGAACGGAGAGAAAAGCCATCTGAGGCTCCGTGCCGCCGGGCTGAAGATCGTCCTGGGCGGCGACACGGGACAGAGCCGGTTCTTCATCGGCTGGAGCCAGCAGCTCGAGTTCGAGAACTGGGTACGCATGGGGCTGACGCCGTCGGACGCGATCGTCGCCGCAACGCGCGACTCGGCGATGGCAGGTCACTTCAATACCGGGATCGTTGCCGCCGGCAAGAACGCCGACTTCATCGTCCTTGACGCAAACCCGCTGATCGACATCGCCAACTCGCGGAAGATCAACAAAGTGTTCCTCCGCGGGCTGGAGGTGGATCGGGCGGCGCTGAAGGCCAAGTGGCAGGCGAGGTGGAAGACAGGCTCCGCAACGCAGTAGGGTGGCCTGCTGTGCCCTCGGTCCACGAAGGGACCAGAGGACGAAGGACCAGGTCACCCTTTGGAACCGATTCTCCGAAGAATTGGCGCACCCTTCACGGAGTTCTTTCGCCGCTTGCCGCGAGATACCGCGGCGGGGACGATCCGCGCGGCGCTCACCGTCGCGGGTTTCTTTCTCGTCCTGTCGATATCCTCGCCGGTGCTCCAAGCCCAGGAGTCACCGACCCCCGCTTCGAAGGCGCCTCGGGAAGAGGCGGAAGCCGAGCACCGCAATGAGGCCGCCCTCATCGTAGCGGGGACCAAGGAAATCGATGGCGACTCCTTCTTCACGCTGGGCGCCGAGTACGAAAGACGTCTGAGACCTCGCTTGGGGGTCGTTGCCGAGATCGAATACCTGTTCCCCGATCGCTGGATCATGGCCGTGCCGATCGTGTTTCACGCCAATCACGGTGTGAAGATCTTTGGCGGGCCTGGTTTCGAGCGCGCCGAGGTCGAGGAACCGGAAGAAGCGGAAGACGTCGAGCCAGACATCGAAGAGCATTCGGAGACGCAGTCCTTCGATTTCGTGCGCGAGGAGCACGAGTGGGAACACGCCGTCGTCTTCGGCATTAGCATCGGCGTTGCGTTCTAACCCCCCCAGCCTGAGAGTCTCGGACGACAAGAACGATTCACGCGGTGTCCTCACCCAGGTGACATCATCGGCGTTCCCGCGGTATCTCGCGGGTTGATGAAGGGAATCTCTGTTATTTGGCGCATCGCGAGCGGGACTCACATTTGCTTTGCCGCTAGCGGCTTGATGGGTACGCGCCTAGGAGGGCCTATGACTGCAAGAACGATGACTGTGCTGGTCGGGATGCTTTGGACGGCGGCAGTTGCACTGCCGGTGGCTCAAGCCCCGGTGACGAAAGTCGACATGGTGAAGATGAGTGCGACGATCCAGGCGATCGACAGCACCACGCGCACGCTCACACTGCGCGACGACAAGGGGAACGAAGACACATTCACGGTAGGCCCCGCGGTGCAGCGGTTCAACGAGCTCAAGGTCGGCCAGAGGTTGAACGTCACCTACTACGAGTCGCTCGTGTTGCAGCTTGTCAAGCCGGGTGAAAAGGGCGGCGGCGCCAGCTTCGAAGCCGCGCTGGAGCGTGCGAAGACGAAGCTGCCGGCGGGGACCGTGGCAGTCCAGGACAAGGCGACGGTCACAGTCAAGGCTGTTGATGCCGCAGTTCCCTCGATCACGGTGACGACGGCGGACGGCCGTACCGTCACACGGATGGTCGAGGACAAGAAGAACATCGAGGGTGTGAAGGCCGGCGACAAGATCGACATCACGTTCACGCGCGCGCTGGTCACGAACGTTGAGAACGCGAAGTAAGGATCATCACTAGTTCAAACACCACATCGTCTCGAACCGTGTACGCAACAACGTACGTCGGCTCCCGATTGCGGGATCCGTCCTTGCCGAACTACGTCTCTGACGTATAGTTGAAGCGTGCTCACGTTCATCGAGACGAAGCTGTTCAACCGGCTCGTCCTACTTCACCGATGATGAGCACGCGAAGCTGCAGAACTCGAGCGACAGGATGCGCGGCCGCTCGGGTTCGTCCTGCTTCGTGCCGGCCGTCTGCCTGCGGGCGAACGAGATTTCGTGCATCGCGAAGAACGCCGCCGTCGCCGCGGCGGAGCCGAGAAAGTGGCGCCCCGGCATCGGTGGCCGGTACATCTGCGCCATTATGCATATGTCAGAATGTCGCTGCAAAAACCTCGTCTGATGCGGCGCCGCGCTGGAGGGATCAGCGCGCGTTCTGTCGCGCCGAGGCCTCCCAAGCGGCTCGGTGACGGGTCAGATTGCCTGGGGAACGATGAAGATCGGTGTCGGCATTCTTGGCGTCGCGCTCGTTGCCACGCTCGGCGACTACACCTGGTACACGCTGAACGTTCGCCACAGCCTCACGACCGGCATAATCCACGGCGCGGTGCTCCTGACGGCTGTCGGAGCGGTCCTGGGCCTTGATGCAGGCCGAGTACTGAAGGGGCTGCCGATCGGCGCGCTGTCGGGCATCGGCGGTGCGCTCATTTATTATCTGCTCGTCGCGCTCGTCGACCGGCGAACCTATGGGACGGCGATTCCGGCATCCTGGGTGGCGATGTGGCTGCTTGTGGCGTTGCTTGATGGCCGCTGGTTGCGCGCACCTCGGCGGCGGCCGTGGGGCGAGATTGCGATGCGCGGGGTACTAGCCGCAGTGCTGAGCGGGATCGCCTTCTACCTCGTGCTGAATACGCTGTGGGGCCGGCCGCCCGCGACCGGCAAGAACTATTTCCTGCAGTTCGCTGCGTGGGTAGTTGCCTGGGCGCCGGGCCTGCTGGCGTTGACGCTGGGTCGCCCATCAGGCGCCGATGGTCGCGGCTGACCCGTCGCGGCTCACACAATGAGTGCGTGAGTGGGGAAGTTGGTCACTCGCGACGCCCGCTCGTGTGTGACTTCACGCACTACCGATCGCTCGTGTCCGGTGTCCGGGAGACGAAGATGCTGGTGGGCACCGCGCCATCGGACTACGAGATCTACCTGCGCTACGCACCGATTCCTCGTCGTGTCGGCCCGCGACGTCGTCGTGCACGTCCAGGTGCGCCGCCGTCTACGGGAGTCGAACGGCACCATGCCACGATCTTAAGACTCAGTCGTCCTGACTGTCTGAGAGTCGACGTGTCTCAGGCGCTCGGCACACATGAACTGTTAGCATTGCAGCCCCGATATGACACAGACAGTTCACGGGAGACGGGTGGCGGTGACCGGTGCCGCCAGTGGCATCGGAGCGGCAACGGCGCGGAAGCTCATCGCGGACGGCTGGCGCGTGGCCTGCCTCGACCGGAACGTCGACGGCGCCAGGGCCACCGCCGGAGACCGGGGCATCTTCGTGTCGATCGACGTCGCGGACGAGGCGTCCACGGTCGCGGCCTTCGCGCAGGTCCACGAGGCGTTCGGCGGGCTGGACGGCCTGGTGACGGCGGCCGGCGTCATCGAGACCGTGCCGTTCCTCGACACCACGGTTGAACAGTTCCGCCGCCTGTTCGACATCAACGTGATCGGCTCGTTTCTCAGCGTGCGCGAGGGCGCGAAGCAGATGCAGCCCGGAAGCCGCATCTGCATGGTGGCCAGCATCTCCAGCTATACGGGTGGCGGCTACGTGGCGACCGGCTCTTACGCCACGAGCAAGGGCGCGGTGCTGACGATGATGAAGAGCTGCGCTCGGGCGCTCGGCGACAAGGGCATCGCGGTGAACGCGGTGGCGCCAGGCTTCATCGACACGCCATTCGTGGCCTCAGCGATGAGCGACCCGGTGCGGCGTGCCCAGGTCGTGGCGGCCGTCGGCAAGGTCGGCACGGCCGAGCAGATCGCCGAGTGCGCGGCGTGGCTGATCTCGCCAGACGCCGAGTTCGTGCACGGGTCCACATTGATCGCCGACGGCGGCGTCCTGATGCACTGAGACGCGCCTCGTACGCGGACCGTGAAGGACGACAGCGCAACCATGAAGAATACGCACAGCGGTTCGACACCGCAGGAGTCCGTGCGGCGAGTCGCCCTCGCCAGCATGGTGGGCACCACGATCGAGTGGTACGACTTCTTCATCTTCGGGACCGCATCGGCGCTGGTGTTCGGCCGGTTGTTCTTTCCGACCTTCTCCGAGTTGGCCGGCATGCTCGCCGCCTTCGCCTCGTTCGCAGTCGGCTTCGTCGCGCGGCCGGTTGGCGGCCTGGTGTTCGGCCACATCGGCGACCGAGTGGGGCGCAAGACCACGCTGGTCGTGACGCTGACGATGATGGGCGTCGCCACGTTCTTGATGGGGTTGATGCCTACGTATGCGGCCATCGGGGTATGGGCGCCGATATCGATGGTCGTACTCCGCTTCGTGCAGGGCCTGGCGGTCGGCGGCGAGTGGGGCGGCGCGGTCCTGATGGCGACGGAGCACTCCAGCCGCGAGCGGCGCGGCTTCTTCGGGAGCTTCGCTCAGGTCGGCAGCGCCATCGGCGGCCTGATGTCCACCGGCATGTTCCTGCTGATGCAGCAGCTTCCCGAGGATGACTTCTTGTCCTGGGGCTGGCGCGTGCCCTTCCTGATCAGCATCGTCCTCGTGTTCGTCGGCATGTTCATCCGGCTCCGGATCATGGAGTCTCCGGTGTTTGCTCAGATGAAGGAGACCCGAGCGGTCGTGAGGGTACCCGTGTTCGAACTGCTGCGCTCCGACGCCCGCAACGTGATGCTGGCCGCCGGGATGTATTTGGCGCACGGCGTGCTGTTCTACGCGATGACCGTCTACACGCTGGCCTACACCACTCGCGAGTACGGCCTTTCGCAGAACACGTACCTCGTCGGAGTCACCGCCGCAGGTGCGATCCAGATCCTCACGATCCCCGCACTGGGTGCGCTGTCGGACAAGTTGGGACGGCGCCCGGTGATCATCTTCGGCACGCTGTTCATCGTCGCGTTCGCGGCGCCGCTCAATTTCATGATCACCTCGCAGAGTCCGATGTTGGCATGGCTCGCGGTGGTCATCGCCATCTGCGTCGGCCACAACGCGGTGTACTCGCCGAGCGCGGCGCTGTACTCGGAGATGTTTCCCGCCCACGTCCGCTACAGCGGCGCCTCGCTCGGTTACCAGCTCGGCGGCGCCATCGCCGGGTTCGTCCCGCTCACGGCCGCTTCACTCGTGGGCGCCGCCGGGGGCGCCTACTGGCCGATCCCCACGCTGATTGCGGTCATGGGGGCGATCGGCTTCGTGTGCGTCCTGCTCGTGCGCCCGGCGAGTGGCGACGAGACTCCAACGTAAGAGGAGCCCTGGCGTGTCGAGTTGCGCGATCTGGCGCGAACCAGTCGGTGATGAAGCCGCAAAGAGCGTTCAGGCGGGCGTGTTGAAGTTGATGTGTCCCAATCTGGCTATTCTTCCGGAGACCGTTCCTCCGAGTAGCCCTCGCCGAAGCGATTGAGGCGCTGTCGGCGAAGGCTTTCACTTGTTCAGGCTATCGCTCTCTCCGCAATAGGCATCGGCACAACCACCTCAACATCGGCTGGGATGGTGATCTGCGCTGCTGTAGCCTGGGACGCAAAGGCGATGCAATCCACCGTGACGTGGATCGCAGTCAGTTGCCCCAGGTCCAAGGTCGACGGCTGAACGAGTTCCAGCGTCAACGTTGTCGCGGTACCGCGCCCCCAGAACGAAAACGGCGGTCCGGGCTCGGAGCTCGACTGCGGGTTGGCCGGTATGCTGGATGTCAGGATGCCGCTTCCGGCTGCAATCGCGAACACTTCGCGCCGCGGCCGTAGCAGCATCGTCGTGACGCTGCCATCAGTTCGCCGGTTCATGGTCCATTCCCCGGAGTGTGTCACCCAGATGTTTGCACTCTGACTGGTGACGGCTCTGTTCAAATGCAGGGACAGGGCGTTCGTTTTCAGTTCGAACATCCCGCCAGGTACGCTCTCCAGGCCGATGGTGACGCGAAGAGCCGACCCGCTGGCGAACGCCTGCAATTGAGCCGGATCCGTGATCGTGACGCTCAGCTGCGGGTGTATGACGTCGAAGCCGATCTGCGCCGAGTTCAACTGCTGGAACATCTGGTTCCAAGCGAGGATCTGAATGGGCATACCGGCCAGGCTCACAAGGGTAGCGGCCGCACGCAATGCTGGCGTCAGGCTTCTCTCCGTATCAGGGTGCAGGTATCCGAAATCGAACCGGAGATTGGGCGTCCCTTCCAGTTGATAGATCTCTCGGGCCCGCTGCGCGAGGAAGACATCGTCCATCACCATGTCTACGACTTGCCGTGCCGCGCGGATTAGCAAGTCCGCTGCTGCGTTCAATACGGCGATCTCCGTGCTCCAATGCTCCAACCGGTCGTCGATGTGCGCCATCTCGGATATGAGATTCGCCACGCGCATCTCGGCAGCCGCCACACGTGCCTTGGCCTGGCGTTCACGCATCGACGCCACCATCTGGTCCCGAGTCAGCTTCGCTTTTTCCCGGAGCAGCTTTCCTACCTGGCTCTGGTTCTGCGAACCGGAGATGGCGGCATCCAGATCGGAAATAACCTTGACGAAACTGATCACATCCTTTGTGCCTTTGATCAGATCCTTGAGGTCACCGCCGATACCAGTGGCATTCGCGACTTCCTGCTCGAGCTTCGTCTTGTTCTTCGGGTCCTTGGCCGCATTACCGAGCTCACCGATCAGGATGCCCACGTTGTCGCTCGATCCGGCGAGGTTGTTGAGCGAGGCGATTCCGGCAGCGATGGAGATAATGGCGCCTGGTCCCGACGCCATACCCGCGAGACCGACTGCGATCGTGCCTACCGTCGTGAGAAAGCCGCCGAGGCTGAAACTCTGACTCTGCGCCGCTACGATGTCCTGTTGGATCAGATCGATGTGCTTCTGAATGTTGGCTTTCTCCGCTCGAGCGATTGCGACGTCACCATTGGCGATGACAACGTCTGCCTGCGCCTCCTCGGTGCGGTTCTCGAGTTGCATCCGCAGCACTTTGAGCTGTTCACGAATGGTGTCTGCAATGGTCTCGAGCGAGACCACTGACACAAACGCCTGAAAAGAGTTCTGTACGATCGCGATCTCGGCGGGCAGATTGGCGGAGAGCGCTGGATAGTCGGGCGCGATGTCGAGATCCCGCGGTAGCCCCGATGGGATCTGACGCTGGATGATCCGGCTCTGGACGACTGCCGCTTCGGCGTCAGCGGGGTTCAAGCGGAGCGCTTCACCAGCCTCATTCAGCGCGGCCAACTGGGAATCAAAGTCGAACTTTCGCAGGAGGAACCCTGCCACCTCGGCTCGATAGGCCGCCCACCCCTCGGCAGATGCCGCGTCCAGGGACTGGAAAACCTGTTCGGCAGGTATCTCCTGAATGCTGATTAGCCCGGTCGCTCCGCCTTTGCCCGGTTTTCCCGGCCTGCCGGGTCTTCCTGGAGGTCGTCCAGGACCACCGGGGCCACCCTGTCCAGCGGCGCCGCCAGTTCCTCCGCGCGCTGCTCCCGTCGGCTTTGCCGGCGCCAACGCGTAACGAACGGTAATATTTCCGCCGGGCGCGCCGTTTCCGCCATTGCCCCCGTTGCCACCGGCCCCTCCGGGCAACCTGATCGGAGGACGGCCGGGAGCGTCGCTTGGATCGTCAACGATCCCGCTCTCTCCTGGTTCGCCGGCCTCTCCGTCCAGACCGTCGATACCCGCAACGGAAACGTGCAACGCGCCATCGATCTTGCGGGCGAGTACGGTTACGGATGTTGGTGTGGTCGTGTCGCTATTCTCCAGTGTTGCGGCCGCTCCT
Source organism: Acidobacteriota bacterium (assembly GCA_032156805.1). Lineage (GTDB taxonomy): Bacteria > Acidobacteriota > Vicinamibacteria > Vicinamibacterales > UBA2999 > Gp6-AA40. The sequence goes on along the minus strand of JALDXQ010000088.1, from coordinate 12,638 downwards.
GGCGGCACCGTCAATTCATCGGTCGCTATGACGTAGCTGTAGCCGGAGACCAGTTCCAACAGTGTGATTGAGCGCGCGCCGAGCACAATTGTGGCGCCGCCCGGTGCATTCAGTGCGCGAATCGTATTCAGATTGATCTGCAGAGTGTCTCGGAAGTGGTGAAACGTGCTGGCCATTGTTTCGTCCCTTACTGCCCGGGAGTGCGTTGAGTTCCGCGAAGCGCGTTGATCGCACGCCTCCGCTGCCCTCTGACGAGAGGGAGGATGAAGGCCTTCCTTTATTGCGTGCGGGCTCAATAGACCCGGCGTGATGCAACGTGCGGCCACGCCTGATCGCCGGGCACAGATTTGACAACGTCGGCGCAGGAGAACACCGAACAGGTCTGCACTCTAGCTGAGGTGGCCGCGAGCGCGAGCTCGTCTCAGCTCTTTCGCACCGCCACCGTCGACTGCTCCAGTGCCAACTCTGCTTTCGAGGCACTCGCGATCGCGTGACACGGTCGCCACGGCTCGCTTCGTGCCGTCGCGGATGAAGCTGACGGTGGCATCACGACGATCGAGCGAACCATCGATCCTCACGCTGTCCCGGTTCGGCGTGACCCGCGTACCTGATCGTCACGTCGTTTTCCCACAGGACGAGATCCTGATCCTTACCACATTGTAAGTTAAGGTACATCATGTAAGGGGACCTAGATTAGGCCGACGGCTACGTTGACCACAAAGGGCCAGGTCACGATTCCGAAAGAAGTGCGAGACCATCTCGGTATTGACACGGGCGATCGCGTGAGCTTTGTGGTTCAGGAGGAAGGCACGGTCATGGTCAAACCGCTGACACGGCATGTTCGAGAGCTTGGCGGACTCCTTCGTCGGCCAGGCCAACGTCCCGTGTCGATCAGGCAGATGGATGCGGGCATCGCCAGACGCATGCATGCGAAGTTCGGACGACAGCGATGATCGGCCTCGACACCAATGTCCTGGTCCGGTATCTGACGCACGACAATCCGGCACAATTTGCGAAGGCGGCCGCTTTTATCGACGCTGCGAGCGAACGAGAGGAACAGTTTCTTGTCAATACGCCGGTGCTCTGTGAACTGGTGTGGGTGCTCGCGGCAGTGTGCGACTACACCCGGGCAGGATTCTCGCTCTTTCGGCATCGTCACTCGAGTTGCGCGCCCGGCGACAGCAAGCGGACATCCACTGAATCGGGGCGTACGAACGATCGCTCAGCGGCGCCACGCTGTGCTGGCGGGAGGGCAGGACCGCATAACGGCCATTCCGTCAACTTCACGCGCCAAACCCCGCTAATCGCTCCCATCGTCCGCCCATCTCCACGGTGATCAGGCAATACCACGGGGACTCGCGCGCACGGTGGGACGGCGACACGCTCGTCGTGGACACGACCAACTACGTGGCCAAACCCCGCTCGAGTCGGTGCCACCGACACGCTGCACACGACGGAGAAGTTCCGGCGGTCGCGGAGGATACGCTCGAGTGCTACGGCCTAGAGGCCATCCTCCGCGGCGCGCGTGAGCAGGAGAAGCAGTCGACGCGCAAGCGGCTTAGAACTTCCACCCGATCAGATTCCACTGATAGAGCCAGGCCACCGTTCCGACGGTCGCCATGCACACCAGTGTCAGGCATACGCGACCGGCCGTACGCCACCAGCCTATGAGAAGGAGCGTTATGCTAACCCCGTTCTCCTATACCAAGATCGAGGGTGCCGCTGGCGACGTCGCCGGCCTCACTCCCACCGTGACCGCGTTCCGCGGCCTGCTCGGTGAGCCCGACAACGGCAGCAACCCGCCGGCCAACGCCGGCCGCCGGGAAATCAACTGGGACGGGACGCCGGATGCGCAGTCGGCCCCAAACCTGCTCCCGCCGGACTTCTTCAACACCAACGTGCCGCGCGGTGCGGTGTTCGTGTCGAAGAACAACAAGTTCCAGGTGAGCGCCGACGCCGACAACCCGACCAACGCCGGCGCCCGGTTCTCGAACATCAACGGGCAGTACGACGACATCTTTGCGACGTTCAGCCCGGAGAAGTTGTTCACGCCGATCGGCACCAACGTGATGGGCATCCGGTTTTTCGTGCCGGGCACGAATACCGCGGCCACCGTCAAGGGCTTCGGCGCGGTCTTCACCGACGTCGACCGTAGCGACACCACCAAGCTCGAGTTCCTGGACCGGGACGGCAAGGTGATCTTCGTGACGTTCGCGCCGCAGGGCACCCAGGCCAGCAAGAGCCTCTCATTCGTGGGCGTGACGACGAACGCCGACATCTGGGAGGTGCGCATCACCGCCGGTAGCGCGCCGTTGTCGAGCAAGAACGTCGACGGCAGGGAGTACGACCTGGTCGTCATGGACGACTTCCTGTATGCGGAGCCGACCGCGATCTAGAAGTAGGCCGGACATCGGCGCCCCTTTGCAGAGCTTCACGACCGCGCAAGCTTTTTCCCGAGCACTCGGGCGCTACGTCCAGCCCTTGTTGGAACTGACCAACGCGTGGGGAATCGAGGGACGCTGATCGATCTCGATCAACGTCCCTCTGTCTCTGTTGTGAATCTTGTCGAGTCAGTGTCGCATCTGATTGTTGATGTCGTTCGTCTCGTAGACCTCGCAATGCGCGCGCTCGGCAACGAGTAAGTCGTTGTTGCTGAGAGTGAGAGTACGCGCCGGCACGACCCAGGGTTCGACAAACGACTCGGGGTCGTGGATCGTCATTTCGTGCAGGATTTCATTGCCCTTGCGCGTGAACTTCTCCACGATGCGCATGTCGCCGGAATGGAAGAGACCGCCACGTCCCAGCCATGTCGAATCGACGAACGAAATGGAGTCGACCACCAGCGTGTCACCCTCCCACTTGCCCACGGAGTAGCCAAGATAGGTCGCCTGTCTCGCCTGGTTCGCATCGTGCTGACGGCCGTCCGTTGGGATCATGCGGTATTCCCTGTTTCCGCCTCCGTAATCGCTGAACGTATAGAACAGGGTAATGTCGTTGGCCGTGTGAAAGATGCGCCGGGGCTCGCCCTGGCGCGGAATCCCCATCGGCTGGCACGTCATGATCGGGTCATATTTGTTCGTCCACATGTCGAGTTCCTGGACCTTGTCCCAGTGCTCGGGTCGGTAGACGGGGCCGTTTTGGCCCATCCAGTACCGCGACGGGGAGATCCACGCATAATCCACCACGAAGTTGTCGTTGGGGACTTCGCAACGTTTCTGCGTTGGACCGCAGCGGCGGTTTCCACCACCCGGCGGGCCCACATTCGGCGAAGTCCAGCTACCCGTCATGTCTGGCTTCCCGTTGGCAAGTCTCGGCGTCGGGGCCTGGGCAGCCGCCACTTGCTCTGGCGTTGGTGGCGGCGGAGCGAATCCCGACACCCAGTTGGGAGGCTGCAGCGTCGGCGTGATTGCTGCTTTGACGCTGGCGGGCACCGGCATCACGACATACATCTGCCCTGTTTCGGTCAACGTGGTCGTGATATCGCGAACGACCGTACCATTCCGGCGTTCCGTCATCCTGCCAGCGACAAACGCCTCGGCCGGGTGAAGCGGATTGTTCCAGTCTCGATAGTCGCTGTAGACGAACTCGGTGGTGTTCGCTCCATGCTTGACCACGACGCGTTCAGCCATGAACTTCGCGTCGAGCGTGGCGGTCGCCGTTGCTGCGGGAACACCGGGGATCGGGAATGACACCACGGGCTTTCCGCCCTCCCACACGACCGACGTCTTACCGGCCGTCATGACGTCGGCCGGTACCTGGGTGCCCGGCCTGACCGCGAAGAGCGGCGGATCCTGGATCCCCGCCAGCGCGGACTTGAGCGCGCCCTGCGGACTTGCCCACAGGCGAATCATCCGCTCCTCTGTGGCTGCCGCCATTGGCGTCGCTTTGCCTTGTCCCTTGATCAGCTCCGCACCGGGGGTGTCTTCGTTCCACGCGTACGCGCCACTGAGGACTTCGATGTTGGAGTACTTCTGGCCGTTGGCGCGCGTGCATTCGATCTGCGTCCGCTGACCTGAATTCTGGTAGCTGGTGCTGATGCGGTATTTCGTCAGCGTGCAGGGCTGCCCATCCACTTGCATGGTGCCCTTCCCCTGATATTCGAGCGAGGCAACGATGTCGCGCTCCTGATCGCTGCGCAGCATGCCCAGATGCCAGCCCCAGTTGAAAAGAACCGAGCGAAGGTCCCGGGCATCTGGTGCGGGCGTGTACGGTGGAGGGCCGCCGCGACCGCGGCCGCCGCCCTGTGCACCAGCCGCCCCGCCCTGTTGTGCAGGGCCTGGGCCTGCTCCTTGGCCCGCCTGAGCACTGGCGGTCAGTGGAGCGCCGAGCGTCAACGCGATTCCCAGCGCGATAGTTGTACGAATCATTCCGTGTCGAGACGCCATAAATGGTCTCCTATCGTCAGCTCATCACCGCGCTCTCAGTTGGCTTGAAACTCAACTTCTTTCTTGTCTCCTGGCAATACCATCGATCTGAGAAAACCGATGGAGGCGCCGCTGACCGCCGGATTGAAGGTCACGGTGAGCTCATCGCCCGACTTGATCCGATTCGGGCCGGTGGCGGACACCCCGGCGTTGGCCAGGACGTTCGCGGAACCCGTCGTCAGCTGCCACACCTTGACCTCGCCCTGCGCGCTCTTGATTGCGATATGCAGCGCTCCGTGCGGGTTTGTAAACGCAAACTTCTGAACCACGCCGGTCGCCCGCTCTACCTTCCTCAAGTCGTATACGCCGGCAAGGGAATGATGCGCCAGCAACGGACTGGCAGCGAACAGCCCCAATAAGGCGACAGCGACGAAAGTTCGTTTGTTCACGGTAAGCCTCCCGAAAATTCATGATTGGCAACGGATGCCATCACGTAGTCGCGAAAACGAGCCAACGCCCAGAAACAAGAATCTCTTTGGGCGGAGTCTAGCACCACCGACGCCGTAGTGTCCCACCACTCAGCCGAGGCGATTGTCGCTTTTCTTGCCCTTTGCCGTAGCTCGCGCTGACGCGCGCTCTATAATCGCTCACGCCTTTCCGGGGACGACCAATGCGTTCGCATCCTGTGTGGACCCGGCGCCGGTTTCTTGGGCACCTTGGTGCCGTCGGCGGTTCCTCGGCAGTCATGACCGCGCTGTCCTCGTGGGACCTGATGGCCGGGCAGGCGGGTTCGCGTCCAGCGCTCAGCGGGCGGCCGAAGGACGCCAGGGTCCTCATCATCGGCGCCGGCGTCTCCGGCCTGGTGGTCGGATACGAGCTCGGCAAACTCGGCTACAACTTCAGCATCCTCGAAGCGCGCGACCGTGTCGGCGGTCTCACGTGGACGGTGCGCCGCGGCAGCGAGCACACCGAAATCGGCGGCGAACGCCAGGTCTGCACGTTCGACGAAGGTCAGTACGTCAACGTCGGCGCGTGGCGCATCCCCTACTCGCACACCGGCGTGTTGAACTACTGCAAGGAGCTCGGCGTCCCGCTGCAGATGTTCGTGAACGAGGCCGATGGTTCGTACTTCTACTACGAGGGCACCGCTGCCGGCGCGCTGTCCAATACCCGGGTCCGGATGCGCGAGGTCAAAGCCGATCTGATCGGCCATACCAACGAGCTGCTCGTGAAAGCGATCGATCAGCGGCGGCTGGATCTGCCGTTGACGGCCGAGGATCAGGAACGGCTGGTGAGCTATCTGCTGGCCCAGGGCTACCTCAGTGCGTCGGACCGCGCCTACAAGGCCTTCGTCCATCGTGGCCCCGGCTCGCCGTACGCGCTCAGCGCTCTCCTGCAATCCGGCTTTGGCAATCGGCTGCGCTCGATCCCCGCCAGCGACGGCATCACCGCGGCGCCTATGTTCCATCCCGTTGGCGGCATGGACCAGTTCGCGAAGGGCTTCGAGCGCGCGATTGGACCCAACCGGATCACGCTCGACGCCGACGTGCAGTCGATCTATCAGAGTGACGCAGGTGTGAAGGTGGTCTACGCCAACACCAGGACTGGACGACGCACCGAGCTCAGCGCCGACTACGTCGTCATCTGCATCCCGCTGTCGGTCCTCGCCGGCATCGACGTCAACCTCTCATCCGAGATGATGCAGGCCGTCAAGGCGACCACCTACAGCAACAGCGCCAAGATGGGGCTGGCGATGAAACGGCGGTTCTGGGAGGACGATGACCAGATCTTCGGCGGTCATCTCTACACAAACCTTCCGCTCGGCCAGTTCTCGTATCCCTCGCACGATTACTTCTCGAAGAAGGGCGTGTTGCTCGGCCTCTACGTCAACAGCGCTATCGGCGACCTGCTCGATCGGCCGGTCAAGGACCGCGTCGAGCACGTGCTGATGCACGCCAGCAAGGTCCACCCGCAGATCCGTGAGGAGTTCGAGAGCGCGTACGCGGTGTGGTGGCGAAGGGTCAAATACAGCGAGGGCGGGTTCGCGCCCGGTGCTCCGCCCGCCCGCCGCGCGCAGTTTGCCAAGGTGGACAACCGGATCCTCATCGGCTCCGCGGCGACCGCGCCGTATTCAGAGCCCGACTGGCAGGAAGGCGCCGTTGCTGCGGGATGGCAGGCGGTGAAGTCGCTGCACGAACGAGCGATGACAGCGTGACGCGGCAGCGAATCATCGCGCGAGCATAACGGGCATTCCGTCAACCTCACGCGCCGAAAATGGGACGAAGGTCCTGTCGGTCTCGAATTCGCTGTCAGCGGCGATCGGGAGCTGCTTTCTTCCGTACAAAACAAGAGGCACGAAAGCTCGATGCTTCCGTGCCTCGGTGCCTTCATCGCGAGGGCCCGCGCAACGTTCAGCGGCGGTCTAATGACCCGCTGCTCCCTAAAGGTGTCGCCGCCGTGCGAAGCCGGTAATCGCAGCCCCTATCGCCAGGAGAGCAAGCGTGCTCGGTTCGGGAACCGCACGCGGCTCCGAGTAGAAGAAGTCGTCCATCACCGCCACATCAGTCCCACCGCCGTCGTCGGGACCGAGCGCCGAGTTCCCGGTTGTGATCCGTACGCGCTCGACGAAGACGCCGGGATCGAATTGCACACCGAGGAACGACAGGCTGCCGTTGCCAGCCGTAGCGGGTACGAACGTGGTCAACAGCGGCGTGCCGCCCAAGCCGAAGAACGCGATGGATGTGGAATTGGCGGTGTCGACATCGCTGAACACGGCCCCGAACGCTCCGATGGACGCCGGCGTACCACCCATTGATCCCGGTACCGAGAAAGTCGCGTCGGTGACGTTGCTACCGAGCGGTGTGAAGATGCGAGCCGCGCTGAATGTCGAGAACTCCGTCGCGTAGGAGGCATTGCCGAGATCAGTAAGCGTATCGGTCAGCACCGCCTGCGCGAATGTGCCGCCAGTCGTGAACAGGGCGCCACGTGTGTCCTGGAACACCGCTAAGCTCCCCACCATGGTCGCGGCCGTCGTCGTCGCTCCACCACCGTCCCAGTTGATTTCGCGACGCCCGGATCCCAGCGGTCCCGGATTGTTTCCGTTGTTGGGATCGCCTAAGGCGGCGCGAAACGCGTCGACGGTTGCCTGGATCGCCGCGGCATTGGCGCCAGATGCCTGGAACATGATCGGGTCGCCTTCGCTCTCAGCCGGAAGCGAGAGCGCGAGAGCCAATGCGCCCGTAACTGCCAAACAGCGGGAATGCATCAGGAACCTCCTCGAACGGCGCCGCAGACCCGAGCAAGCACGCGTCCACGGGAAACACAGTATTCGGACACGAGTCTAAACCCGATGTCGCGTAAATCAACCGCAAAGTGTTGTACGGCAGAGGTCTAGCGGTGTAAAAAGTTTCGCAGCAGAGGTCAGAATCGTTACTGTCGAGGTCGCGAGGATGCATCACGCCTCCGGGCCGATCGTGGTCCTTGACTCACGATCGAGAGAGCGATGACACAGACTCCAGCGGGACCGGAGTGGGGACGAAGCGTGGGCGCTGTCGTGGCGGGATTCGTCTGCACCGCACTGCTCTCAGTCGGCACTGACGCTTTCATGCATGCGCGCGGTATCTTTCCGCCGCAGGGCGAAGCGATGTCGGATGGACTCTTTCTACTGGCAACCGCGTACCGGCTGGTGTTCACGGTGCTTGGTGGCTACATGACCGCTGCGCTGGCGCCGCGCAAGCCGATGGTACACGTCTTCATCCTCGGCGCCACCGGCGCGCTCGCGGCAACCGCGGGCGCTGTTGCGACGTGGAATGCCGGGCCAGAGTTTGGACCGCGCTGGTATCCGGTTCTTCTGGTGGTGACCGCATTGCCGTGCGTCTGGACCGGCGGCATATGGCGGATGCGTCAGCAGCGAGCGACGCAGCGAGCCGCGTGATTCGCGGTGGCGAGGTCGGGCGGGGGGAACTACAATGCGCCCGCGATGGCTTCTCGCCTTCGTTCGCCCCACCTGGGGATTGTGGCCCTTGCCGCGGTGATGGCGCTCGGCCCGCCGCTGGCCGTCGTGCGGGGACAGAATCCGAATCCGGCGGCCCGCGAGTTCATCCAGCTCTTCAACGGGCGCGACCTCGCGAACTGGACGATCAAATTCGCAAAGCACGACCTTGGCGAGAATATCCGCAACACCTTCCGCGTCGAAGACGGGTTGCTCAAGGTCCGCTACGACCAGTGGCAGTCTTTCAGCGGTGAGTTCGGCCACATCTTCTACAACCAGCCGTTCTCTTACTACCTGATCGCCGCCGAGTACCGCTTCGTCGGCGAACAGGTGGGCGGCGCGCCGGGGTGGGCCAATCGCAACAACGGGCTGATGCTCCATAGTCCGCATCCACGGACGATGCTGAGGGATCAGGACTTTCCGATCGCGCTGGAGGTCCAGCTGCTCGGCGGTCTCGGGACAGCCCCGCGCACCACCGCCAACCTCTGCACGCCAGGCTCGCACGTCGTCTACAACGGACAACTGCACACGACGCACTGCACCAACTCGACCTCGCAGACCTACGACGGCGATCAATGGGTGCGGGTCGAGGTGCTCGTCCACGGCGACGAACTCGTCCGCCACGTGGTCGACGGCCAGACGGTGCTCGAGTACTCGAAGCCGCAGATCGGCGGTGGCAATGTCAACCCGGTCGATCCCGCGGTGAAGGTGGATGGGACGCCGATGACCGGTGGCTACATTTCGCTGCAGGCGGAGACGGCACCGATCGATTTCCGCAAGGTGGAGCTGATGAACCTCGAAGGCTGCAGCGATTCGCGCGCCGCCAACTACAAGTCCTACATCGTCAAGTCCAACCCATCGATGTGCCGCTAATCATGCGAGTCTTGGCTTTTGCGGTTTGGGCTTTGGGCTTTGGGATTTCGCTCACCGCCCAGGGTGGCCCAACGGATCGGCAGAAGGTCGATCCCGCCGCGGCGACACGCGGCCGCGGTGTCTACGCGGCGCGGTGCATCAACTGCCACGGCAGCACCGCGAAGGGCGGTCCGAACGGGCCTGACTTGATCCGCTCGACCGCCGTGCTGCGCGATCGGCTGGGCAGCCATATCGGCCCGGCGATGCGGACGGCGGCGGCATCACACACGGCGTCGCTGACCGCGGAGCAGGTCGCCGACCTCTCGCACTTCCTGCGCGACCGCGTCGAGGCCGTGACCCGCAACCGCACGCCGACCGTGCCGATCGACGTCCTCACCGGCGATCCCGAGTCCGGCCGCGCCTACTTCAACGGGGCTGGGCGATGCAGCACCTGTCACTCTCCCACGGGCGACTTCGCCGGGCTGCGATCGCGCACGCCCGATGCGCTGACGCTGCAGCAGCGGTTCCTGTTTCCCACGCTGACGAGAAGCACGAAGCGCGTGGAGGTGACCGTCACGCCGCTCGAGGGTCCGCCCGTGTCCGGGGCGCTGATCCGCATCGACAACTTCAGCGTGTCGGTGCGCGAGGAGTCGGGTGATTACCGTGCGTTCTCGCGGGTGCCTGGAGTGAAGGTGGACGTCCGCGATCCACTGGCGACGCATCGGGAACTACTCGACCTGTACACCGACGAGGCCATTCACGACGTGGTGGCCTACATGTGGACGATCAAATGAGAATTGCCGCCGCTCTGCTGCTGGCCGCCTCGCCCCTCGTCTCTGTCCACGCGCAAGGCGTGGTGCCACCGCACGCGCTCCTCGAGCCGGGCACTGACTCGTGGCCGATGTACAACGGCGACTACTCCGGCCGGCGATTCAGCCCGCTGACGACCGTCAACAGCACCAACGCCGGCGTGCTGTCGCTCGGCTGGACGCATCGCGTGACCGCCGCCGGGCCCGCGGGCGGAGGCGGCACGACGGCCGCGGTGATCAAGGGGACGCCCGTCGTCGCCAACGGCGTGCTCTACGTGACGATTCCCGATCACGTGTGGGCGATCGACGCACGCAGCGGACGTGAGCTGTGGCATGCGACGTGGCCGTCGCGCGGCGGCTGGCACATCGGCAACCGCGGCGTCGCCGTATTGGGCAGCAGCGTCTATGTGTCCACGCCGGACTGCCACCTGCTGGCGCTCGACAACCGCACCGGCAAGGAGAAGTGGCGCACCGAGATCTGCGATCTCGATCAGTTCTACTACGCGTCCGCCGCACCGCTCATCGTCAAGAACCACGTGATTGTCGGCGTCAGCGGCGACGACCTCGACATTCCGGGCTACATCGAGGCGCACGATCCCGAGACCGGCGCGCGCCAGTGGCGCTGGTATACCCACCCTGAACCCGGCACGCCCGAGGCGAAGACGTGGCCGAGCGTCGAGGCGATGCTGCACGGCGGCGGCATGACGTGGGGCTCGACGACGTACGACCCGGACCTCAATTTGATCTACTTCGGGACCGGCAACCCGCAGCCGGTGATCAACGGCCGCAAGCGGCAGGGCGACAACCTCTACACCGAGTCGATCATCGCGCTGAACCCCGACACCGGGACGCTCGCGTGGTACTTCCAGTCGTCGCCGCACGACACGCACGACTGGGACGCCACGCAGACGCCAGTGCTTTTCGACGGCACGATCAACGGTCAGCCGCGCAAGCTGCTGGCGCAGGCGGCGCGAAACGGCTGGTTCTTCGTGCTCGATCGCCAGACCGGCCGCAACATCTCGAGCACCGAGTACGTAAAGACGAACTGGACGATCGGCCTCGACGCCAGGGGCCAGCCGATTCCGAACCCGCGCAAGGAGCCACAGGTGGACGGCGCGCTCGTGTCGCCAAACCAGGGCGGCGGGCAGAACTGGCCGCCGCCAAGCTTCAGCCCGCAGACCGGGTTGTTCTACGTCAACGCGACGCGCGCATTCAGCGTGTACTACCTGTACGAGAACGAGAATGACGACAAGCCGCAAGGCTGGGGCGGCAACGATCGCGGTGGCTGGTCCGAGGCGATGCTGCTTGGCCTCGATTACCAGAGCGGGAAACCGCGGTGGCGCTACTCGTGGGAAGGGAGCGCCAGCACACGGTCCGGCCTGCTCTCGACAGCGGGTAATTTGCTCTTCGCCGGCGACTCGGCGAACAACTTCGTGGCTTTCGACGCGGCGAAGGGCGTGCCGCTCTGGCGTGCCGGCTTGCACGCGTCGATTACGAACGGGCCGATCACCTACCAATTGGATGGCATTCAGTACGTGGTCGTCGCTGCCAACGACACGCTCTACGCGTTCGCGGGCTGGCGCCAGTAAGGGGCATTCGGGAGACCTTGTATAAGGGCCGTCTCGTAACTGCCGGAGGATTACGATGAGGATGAGACTCACTGTGCTGGCCGGCATGGCCATGGCTGTGCTGATGGCCATGTCGGCTGGTGCGCAGCAACCGGCTCTGCCCGTCAATGCGGCGCTGCCGGAGATGCCGAAGCAGACCACCCGCACCGGCAAGCGCGTCAACCGCGTCATCGATCTGTGGCTCAAAGGTCAGCCGGTCTACTACGCGCAGATCAGCGGCGGCGGCTACGAACAGGGCAAGCAGATGGCGGGCACCAAGGCCGACTACATCACCTATGAGATGGAGCACGGCCCGCTCGACTTCAAGGAACTGCGGGAGTTCATGCGCGGCCTGGTGGAGGCCGGCCCGACGCGCACCGGCCACAAGACCCCGCCCGTGATCGTCACGCTGCCCATCGCTGGCACGACCGATGCCTTGCGCGCGAACGCGTGGATGATTCAGCAGGCCCTGGCCGCCGGCGTGCACGGCATCCTCCTGTGCAATGCCGAGAGCCCGGAAGCGGCCCGTCTGATGATCGAGGCCGCGCGCTATCCGTTCGCGCCGCGCGTCGACGGCCTGGCGCAAGGCACGCGCGGCAACGGCTCGCAGGGCTATGCGGCCAGCACGTGGGGCGTTACTGCGCAGGAGTACATGCGCATAGCCGAGCCGTGGCCGTTGAACCCCGACGGCGAGCTCCTTTTCGGCCTCAAGATCGAGAACCCGCGTGCCGACGCCAACGTTGAAACCTCGGTCCGCGTCCCTGGAATCGCATTCGCTGAATGGGGTCCCGGCGATCACGGGTTCTACTTGCTCGGCCGCCCTGGCGCGTATCAAGGCGGCGGCGAAACGGCCCCCCCGATGGCGGCCGTGCGGCGCCGCGTGCTCGAGGCGACGAAGGCCGCCGGGGTGAAGTTCCTCAACGGTTGCAATGAGCAGAACGTGATCGATCAGCTCAAGGACGGCGTGATGATCTGCACGGGCGGGGACTCGCCTGCGGCCGATAAGGGGCGCGCC